>CAZOGW010000119.1:0-9303 GCA_964579415.1 uncultured Acidimicrobiaceae bacterium
GACCGAGCCGGGACGATCGATCCCCGCCCGGCTGACGGTGCGCTTGGCGCGGCTGATGCGCTGCGCCATGGTGGGCTCCGGCACCAGGTAGGCCCGGGCGATCTGCCGGGTGGTGAGCCCGCCCACCGCCCGCAGCGTGAGGGCGACGGCAGACGACGGGGTCAGGTCGGGATGCGCACACAAGAAGTAGAGATGCAAAGTGTCGTCAGCCGACGGCACCACACCGGTGGGCGGTTCGATGCCGAAGCGGACCTCCCGGTCGCGGCGGGCCTTGTCCGACCGCGCCATGTCGAGGAACACCCTCCACGAGACGGTGATCAGCCAACCCTCGGGATTCGCCGGTGCGCCGTCGTTCCATGTGGAGAGTGCCCGGATCAGGCCCTCCTGCACGGCGTCCTCGGCCGTCGCGAAGTCTGCTCCGCGACGGACGAGGACGCTCAACACCGTAGGGACCAGTTGGCGGAGGGCGACGTCGTCCACGGTCACTCGGTGACGAGCGGCGCCGTACCGAGGAAGGGACGGACCTCCAGCCATTCGTGGATCGGTTCGCCGCCGGCGCCGGGCGCTGCCGACAGCTCACCGGCGAGCTCAACGGCCCGGTCGTGGCTGTCGACATCGATGATCATCCAACCGGCGATGAGGCCCTTCGTCTCGGCGAACGGTCCGTCGGTCACCGGAGCTCGCCCGGCTCCGTCGGAACGGACCCATTCCCCCTCGGGTGACAGTGCCTGCTCATCGACGAACTCGCCGGAGACCTGGAGCCGGGCGGCGAAATCGCGCATGTACGTGACGTGTGCCTCGAACTCCTCGGGCGTCCACTGATCCATCGGCACGTCGTTCACGGGTGCCGGGGCGCCCCGATAGTGCTTGAGCAACAGGTACTTGGCCATTGTGATCTCCTCACAAGAGACGGCGACCCTTGGTGGCCGCATTCATCTCAAGGACGCAGCAGAAAGTCGATTCTCGACATCCCGGCACCGAAATCCTGGCTGGGACCTACGCCAGTGTCGCAGCCACCGGCCTGCCGATCGATGAGTTCCGCCGGTGCGGGGCGTCATGGCCTGCAGAATCACCGGCCACCAGGATGGGCCACCCTCGCCGCCCGCGACTGGACCGACTACATCGCGATGCGAAGCGACTGACTGAATGCGATCGGCTCGTTGTCAGTCGACCACAACGGCGACCGCTTCGAGTTCCACCAGCTGATTGTCATAGCCCAGCACTGTCACACCCAACAGCGTGCTCGGTACGTCGTGATCACCGAACGCATCACGCACCACCTCCCACGCCGCGACGAGATCGGCTCGCTCAGACGAGGCCACGAGCACACGCGTGCCGATCACATCCTCAATCGTCGCCCCGGCAGCGGCCAGCGCACGCCTCATCGTCTCCACGCACACAGCCGCCTGACCGGCATAGTCACCGACCGCCGCAGTCGTCCCGTCCTGGTTCAAGGGGCACGACCCCGCCAAGAAGATCAGGCGGGCATCCTTCGGCGCAATCGCCGCATACGCATACTCGGCAACGTCGGACAGGTTCGAAGCACGGACCAGCTGCACGGAACTCGGCATGCCTCCATCCTCCCAGACCGTCCCCGGCCATCCGGTGAATACAGCCCGCCCACAATAACGCGCGTCCCCCGACAGACTGGAAAGCGGCGGAGTTCGAGGCGGCCGGCCCTTTCACCTTGTCGGCGGCGAGCCCGGGACCGGCACCGGCCGCGTCCATGTCCGACCGGGATGCGGCGAAAGATGCCAAGGGGCGCCGGCACGCAGAGCGGCTGGGGAAAGAAGCCGACGAAGCCGCCGCCGAGGCAAAGCGGCTCCGTGCGGATGCCGCCAAGGCCGACCGTCTCACTGCTGCTGCCGAGGCGCACGCCGCCGCGGCGCGGGAAAGGGCCGACGAGGCTCGAAGTGCATAGGTCCCGGCCGGGACTTGGGACGATCGGCTCTGGTGGATGCCGACGCCGCGGATGCATCGTTGAGGGAAGTCTGTGAGTTCTCGCTCCAGAGAAGGGAGCTTTGATGAGAATCGAGTACTTCCATGCCTCGAAGTACGGCAACGGAGCCGCCGTCGCCGACCACTTCAAGACGCACATGTCGAGTCGGGATGTCTCGGTGAGCGTCCACCACATCCGGGATGTGGTTCCCGACGATCTTCCCGATGCCGACCTCTACGTCTTCAGCTCACCGGGGCGCATGGGTAAGCCGATCGCGCGGATGCGACGGTTCCTGGAGGGGCTCGTGCTACCGCCCGGCAGCAGATTCGCCGTCCTGACCACCGAGATGGCACCGGGCCCGGATCGCAAGACCGGCGAGGTCCCCACGGAGGAGGAGTTGGCGAAGCACCAACGGGTACGCCCCATGATGACTGCGATCCTGAAGGGCAAGGGGCTCGATGAAGTCGCTTCCGACAAGGTCCACGTGACAGCGATCAAAGGCCCGCTGGAGGACGGCTGGCAGGACAAGGTCGAGGCGTTCGCCGACCAGCTCCTGGTCACGTCCTAGCCACATTCTGATGTCTCCTTGCGTCGATCCCATCGGACCGCAGCGACCCGACACTCTGGTCAACACCAGGAGGATCGACCGACGGCTTGGCGACCAGCGCCACGAGTTCTTCACGATCGTGAAGTCGAAGCTTCCGATAGATCCATCTGAGATGAGTCTCCACGGTGCGTACTGAGATGAAGAGACGGTCGCCGATCTGCGCGGCTGGGAGTCCCGCCAGTCGTGCCACGTCGAGCTGTCGCGCCGTCAGACAGGGAGCGCCGGCCGGCCTATCGGATGCCAGTGGAGCCACTGGCGATACGCCATCGGACAGAATATGCGCGCGAAGGAGGTGGCGACCCGCCTTGGGTGGGTCGTCGGCGCACAACTGCGCGATCTGACGATGGCAATCAGCTGCCCAGAGAAGCGCTTCGCAGTTGGTGAGCTGGTCGGCGACATCACCCAGCCCCAAGATGTCGCCAGTGAGAAGAGCGACTCCGTGGCTCGCCTGGGCACTGATAAGTGGCCCGTCCATCTGGGTGGCGACCTCACAAAGGCTTTGACTCGCCGCGGCCGGGTGCCCAAAGCGGATGGCGGTGTGGAGGAGGTATGAGGCGTAGACGTTGTGGGCCTTCCCTGCTGCCTGTTCACCCCAGTCGGTCAGTATCGCGATGGCCTGGGGCGTGTCGCCGCCGAGTGCGTGCTGCCAGGCCGTGGCCCAACGCTGGAAGATCTCGTAGCGGAACTGACCGTGCGGGGCAGCGCCGAGGGAATGTTCAAGAAGTTGGGTCGCGTGTTGCGCGTCTCCTCGCTCGGCTGCCACCACGGATGCGAACGCGAGGTTCATCGGGAGGGCGCCGGATGGATCTGCTCGTTCGAGTACCCGTTGGGCATGGAAGAAGGCGTCCTGTGCATCCTGGAGCGATCCTCGGATCCAATGTGCTGTGGCGCTCAGGTTTTGCCATATGGGAGTGGCCGTTCTGTCGTGTGAGCCGGCCCGTACGATCTCGGTCTCACATTGGCGGACGGCTTCCTCGAGGCGACCGAGGTTCGTGAGCGCCACCACCTGGTTCATCGCAAGCCGGAAGGCCATCGTCGGATTGCTCCGAAGGATTGGCTGGTGATCGGACGGTATCTGGTCAAGGTCTCGCAGCGCCCGTTCGTTCTCGCCACGGAGCACCCGACCAAGAGTGCACCAATGGAGCGACTCGATCCACGCATCGTGTGGTATGTCCGTGCGGACATCCAGGGAGTCAAATAGTTCGATCGCCGCGGAGAAGTCTCCTTCCTGAGCGTCCATTATTGCGATGAGGAGTTCCAAGGCCAGCCGATGACGTTCATCCTCGACGAGCGTCAGGGCCTCGCAGGCCAACCGCCGGGCCGCGCCAAGATCCCCGAGTGCGAACTGGAGGTTACGAACCCGAAGGTGAGCGACCTCCGCGAAGGTCTCGTCGGCGATGGACTGTTGCCATGCCACATCGAGGATCGCTTCGGCCTCAGCGGCCCGGCCACTTCGTGAACAGACGGCGCCGAGAATGAGCGCACTGTGCACGGGGGCCTCGCGGAATGCGGCACTGGCAAGGTATTCGGCAACGCCGTCGTCGGACTGGGCGAGTGCCTCTTCGGCGCCCGCCAGAAGGTCATGGACCTTCGCGGCTTCGCCTTCGGTCTCGAGAAGCAAGGAGGCGTACCGCTGGCGGTCACCTCGCCGCCTCAATCCGTGCTGCCTCAAGGTTGCCAACATACGCCTGGCGTTTGCTGCCATGCGAAGTGTCGACGTCTCCACCGTGAGCACTTCACGATAGATCGGATGTGCCAGTCCGATGTAGTGTCGCCTTCGCTCGCGACCGGCAATGACATAGCCGGCGTCGATCAGGAGGTCGATCGTGTCGAGGTCGGCAGCACCGAGTGCATCCAGTTCGAGAGGCGACGCAATCGTCAAGCACTCGAGAAGTCGACGTGCCGTGGCCGGCAGGCGGTGCACCCGTCTTGCGATCGTGTCGTGGAGACGTCCTGATACCCGCGGAGCGCCATTGAATATCCACTCCGGATCAGGTCCGGACGTCAATTGCAGGGTTCCGGATTCCAGCGACCCAGCGACCAATTCCTTGACATAGAGCGGGTTGCCCTGGGTGACTTCCCAGATCGTGTCGCAAGCCTGAAGTGATAAGTGGGCACCGAGCGCCATCTCGACGAACTCGATGGCCTGAGAGCGAGACAAGGCACGAGCCCGCTGTATCACTACGACGTCGCTCGCGGCGAGGTCCGCAATGGGAGAGGGGATCGTCTCTGGAGTTCGGGCATTCAACAGCACCTGGATCTCGCCTGCGTGGACCATCTGGTGCAAGAGCGCCGCAGAAACGTCGTCGAGAGCATGCACGTCGTCCACTACGAGCAACGCCACCGCGTTTGAGAGCAACGCAGCTCGGACCATCGTGGCGTAGTCCAGCGCTGACGCCGCCGATGTGCCTAGCTCCGGGAGGACCGGGGCCAATCCACGAAGACGAATGCCCAGCGCGGGAGCCGGTGTGGCGATGAACCGCACCCGGCGGTTCCTGGCAGCGTGGCGATGGACCAGCTCGCGTGCCATCCGGGTCTTTCCCGCGCCCGAGGGGCCTTCAAGGAGCACCGACGACCCACCCTCGATCCACCTGTCGATCTCACGGAAGCCGTCGGGCTCGATCCACTGCCAGTCCGGACACACGGACACCCTCCCTGAGTGCAGCTCGCGGGCCGACTACGTAGGCCTTCCGGCAACATTACGTGTCCCGTCGCATGCGAACCAGGCTGGTCGCGCCGGCAGCTCGATGGCACCGTCTCCAGGCACGAAGGCGTCGCCCGCCTCCGTGAGGTGTTGCCCGGTTCAAGGAGAGGGACAGTTATGGAGAGCCCACGCGAATGGAGGAGGCCCTGGCGCCGAATTGCTCTGGTGGTGATCGCGATGTTCGTGGTCGCGCCCGGCGCAGCCGTCGCAGGCCTGTCGGGGGATGTCGACGCTGGTCACTCGGCCGATGAGCACCACGGGCCCAGCGTCGACGGGCCCGTCCCGGACGATGTGCGCCGTCAGCTCCTCGACCTCAGGGACGCCACGGACAAGTTTCGTCGCATTCCTCGCGCGCAGGCTGCCGGCTATGACCTGATGCCACCCTTGCACGGATGCATCCAGAACCCCGGCGTGGGGGCCATGGGCTACCACTACTTCAACCAGGAGCTGATCGCCGACCTGGCCGTCGACCCCCTGCGGCCGGAGGCCATGGTCTATGAACCGACACAGGATGGCAGGCTGGTCTTCGCCGCGGTGGAGTGGGTCGTCCCTGCGGCCGCCTGGCACGCGGCCGGGAACACGGAGCCACCGACTGTCCTGGGCCATGACATGCACATTCTCAATCCGGCCCTGGGCTGGTACGTCTTCCACGCTTGGATCTGGAAGAGGAATCCGGCGGGGATCTTCGAGGACTGGAACCCGGACGTCATTTGCCCATGAACCGAGGACCGTGGCTTCGTCCTCCCCCGCCGCTTCGGAGGGCGAGGTGGCCGATCGGCTTGCCTGGCGCGATGAGACCGCATCGTGTAGACAAGCTAGTGGCAGGCGATCGGTCGGAGGGTGCCTTCGTCTCAGGCTCGTGTTGAGCTTGCTGCGAGGTAGCGGAGGATGGGAAGGCTGGGATGGCACAGGAGGTGGTCAACATCCACGAGGCGACGACCCACCTGTCGCGTCTGGTGGAGCGCGCCGAGAGGGGCGAGGAGATCGTGATCGCCCGGGCCGGCGTGCCGGTGGCGCGAATTGTCCCGCTGATCGAGGTTGCTCGCAAGCGTGTCCCGGGGGTGTGGAAGGGGAAGGTGCCGATCCCCGGCGACTTCGATGCTCCCTACCCCCAGATCGAGCTCCTGTTCGGCGGCGACTCTTGAGCAGATCACTCCTCAACACCGATGCTTCTGATGCGGTGGTTCGCTCGCGACGGGAACCGGCCACCCCACGGCCAGGCTCTTCCCGGGCGACTCCGCTCAGCTCGGAGGCGATCCGACCCAGTTCACCACCTGGTCGATGACGGCCGGTTGGCGCAGCATCCCGAGATGGTTCATGCCGCCGAAGACCACGGTGTTGGTCGGCTCGATCACGACGGGCCGGGTGCTGCTGGCGGGGCGCACCATGAGGTCGCCCAGGATCGCTCCGAGGGGATGCGTGGGGTCGGCGGTGACGACACCGGCGATGACGTGGTGTCTGATGGCGAGTGCCCCGGCCTGAGACGGCGTGGCGACGGGGCGGTTGCCGCCGAGGTCTTTCACGCCGCGGCTGCGACCGTCGAGGAAGCCCGCCAGGGGGTGGGTGGTGCGAGCTACGCCCAGCCCGGTGGCGGCTGCCGCCACCAGCTTCTCGAGTGGGGCACCCCGGTGGGGGGTGCTGATCGTGACCAGGTCGGTGACCTTGCCGACCCATTCCGGCGCGTTGTCCCCGGTCAGGGCGTGCGCAGCCACCAGGCCTCCCATGGAGTGGCCGACAAGGGCGATGGATGCGATGGGAACCGGCCAGTCGGCGTGGACGTCTTCGAGCAGTCCGGCCAGCCGGGCACCGTTGTCGGCCACCGGCCTTCCGCTGTCGTATCGGATCAGCACCGGGGTCAGGTCCCGATGGCCGGCGAGCACGCCGGCGAGGCTGGTGCCGGGCTCGGTTCCCTGCCAGCACCGCTCGGTGGTGACCAGGCCATGCACCAGCACCACCAACCGGCCGGTGGCGTCGGGAAACGCCGAAGCCAACTCGGGTCCCATCGGGATCGGGTCTCCGTTGGCGTCGCGTACGCTCATTCCCGACCCGGGCGGGTCCTGATCCCCACCCAACAGGCCGGTCGCCCACACGTCTGCCCTCTCGGCGGTGGCACGCTCGACCTTGGCCAGGGCATCGATACCGGCGCCGAGCACCCCCGCACCCGTCCGGATCGACGAGAAGACGAAACGTGCGGTGGCGGCCGAGGGGACACGAGCCACCCGGCCGAACTGTCCCAGGGCATCGAACCAGCGATCCGAGATGCCGCGATGCATCCCCTCGACGGCATCGACGATGCGCACCACACCCAACGCCCCTGCGCTTCCGACACCCACGACTCGCCCTCCTCGTCCGGAGCGGCACGCTAGCCACCCTCCCGCGTCAATTGGAGGTTCTGCCCCGTGTCCCGTCGGCGAGCCGGTCCGTCATATCGCAACCGGTTCTGACCTCTGGATCTGAGTGCGCTGCATACGACCGAAACACACGTCGCCACTACTGGCTCGCATTACGGCCGGCCTTGCTCATGGCGGAAGAAGCGCCTACGAGGCGCGTACCTCGAATTCGGTGAGGGTCACCGGGCCGAACGAGGTGATCAGCGCCACGTCGACGGCATCACGGCCGCGCCCCACCACCACCCTTCCGATGAGGGGGCGGTTGTTACGAGCGTCGAAGGTGTGCCACTCCCCGTCGAGGTACGCCTCGAACCATGCGGCGAAGTCCATCGGTTCGGCCGGTGGGGGTACCGCTATGTCGGGGATGTAGCCGAACACGTACCGAGCCGGGATGTTGAGCGCCCGGCAGAAGGTGATGGCCAGGTGAGCGAAGTCACGGCACACGCCCTGCCCGGCGAGGTAGGCGTCCTTTGCCGTGGTCCACGGGTTGGAAGACCCGGTGACCCAGGTGAGATGCCCGTGGACGAAGTCGACGATGGCCTGTACCCGCTCCCAGCCAGGGGCAACGTCGCCGAAGCGCAGCCACGCCTCATGGCCCAGTTCGTCGGGCAAGCAGAAGCGGCTCGGCATGAGGAAGGTGAGATGCTCGTCGGGCAGATCCATGATCGGCGTCTCGGGTGTACCGACTGCGATCCTGTCTCCCGGAGAAGCCACCAAGACCTCAGCCTCATAGACGATTCTCGACTCTCCCGCCCCGATCCGGATCCGCTCACAGCGGTTCCCGAACGGATCGATGTAGCCATGGTGATCGGCGTCGGTCTCCCACCGTTCGCTGAGGATCTGGTGATCGTGCCTCGACGGCGCCACCTGGAGCACGGCCGAAACCGCCTGCGGCGTCTCCACGCCGAAGGTACACCCGACAGTGAGGGCCAGCGGCCCGGAGTTGATGTCGATGACCCCACAACGCTAGCCCTGGCCCGCTCTGGCGTCACCGGGGAAGGCAACCCTTGCGGCGGGACTCTCCGGGTGCGTCGCTGTGGCGCCACGTTACGATCTCGAACCGGCACCACCGGAAGGGGAGACCATGACGACCTTCAGCGGCTCCGACGACCTGCAGGGAGCGAAGTTCGTCGGCGCCAGCCTGCGGGGCGCCCGGTTCGTCAGGTGCGACTTGTCCGGGGTCGTGATGCGCGGCGTCGACGCGCAGCAGGTGGACATCGATGCACCCTGGCTCTTCGACGGCGACAGCTTCCTCCGGGTCAACGGCGTCGACGTGATCCCGTTCGTCGACGCCGAGCTCAACCGCCGCTTCCCGGGCCGCGCCCAACGACACGCCGAGGACCCCGACGGCCTGCGCGACGCCTGGGCCGCCGTGGAGCGAGCCTGGGCGGCCACGGTCGAGCGCGTGGCGGCGATGCCGGAGGGGACGGTCGACGTCTCGGTCGACGGCGAGTGGGCGTTCGCACAGACGCTGCGGCACCTGGTTATGGCCACCGACACCTGGCTGGGCCGGGCCATCCTGGAACAGGGCCGACCCTATCACCCCATCGGCCAACCCAACTTCGAGTACGAGGACGACGGCAACGACATGTCGATCTTCTCCACCGACGTGCCGACCTTCGACGACGTGTTGGAGGTCCGGGCGGGCCGCGTCGCCATGGTG
>CAZOGW010000120.1:0-9163 GCA_964579415.1 uncultured Acidimicrobiaceae bacterium
GTGCAGGTGCCAGTCCCAGTCGTCGTGGCGGACCAGTTGGGGAAGTGCCCCGGCATCGGAGAGGAGGGCGTTGACCCGGCCGACGACATCCTCCTCGCTTGCCGAGGTCCAGATGAGGCGCAGTTCCGGTCGCAGCGCCCGGACCGCCGCCAGCTCGTCGGCGTCGTAGGTGCGCGTTCCCGAGTACCGCCAGCGGGAGACGAAGGTGTCGAGTTCCTCGGCGGTGGTCAGCTTGTCCTCGTCGGAGCCGGCGCTGTTCACCAGGTCGGCGACCGCGGCCAGCGCCGTCTCGGTGTCATGAGCAAAGACCATATTGACTGCTTACGCCTGGTGAGCTACTGTTCAGCAGCGTACAACGTTTGACTCCTGACATCTAGTCCGGATTCTCCGAAGCGAGGAACCGTGGAAGACCTGAAGCTGAGACCGGCCGGCACAGATCGGCCGGCGGCCCGCTCCCAGCTCGCCGTGGGCGTATGGCTCGGGATCCTGACCGCCGCAATGTTCGGCACATCCGGCGTGGTCGCCAAGCCACTGCTGGAGGCGGGCTGGAGCGCCGGCGCCGTGGTCATGGTCCGGCTCGGCGGCGCCTCCCTGGCGCTCACCGTGCCCGCCGTGGTCATGCTCCGGGGCCGGTGGGGGCTGCTGCGGGCTAACGCCCGGATGCTGGCGCTCTACGGTCTCCTGGCCGTGGCCGGCGCCCAGGTGGGCTACTTCAACGCCGTCTCCCGCCTCACCGTGGGGGTTGCCCTGCTCCTCGAGTTCCTCGGCCTGGTGCTGGTCGTCATCTGGCTGTGGTTGCGCCAGGGGCAGAAGCCACGCTCGTGGACCGTGGTCGGCGTCGTTCTCGCCATCGCCGGCCTGGTGGGCATCCTCGACCTCGGCGGTGGCTCCTCGCTCGACCCGATCGGTGTCCTCTGGGGTCTCGGCGCCGCGGTCGGCCTCGCCACCTTCTTCGT
The DNA here is from genome assembly GCA_964579415.1 of uncultured Acidimicrobiaceae bacterium. Taxonomy (GTDB): domain Bacteria; phylum Actinomycetota; class Acidimicrobiia; order Spongiisociales; family UBA5794; genus CAZOGW01. The sequence continues at coordinate 957 of CAZOGW010000120.1, forward strand.
GATCGCGGCCAAGGGTGACACCGGCCTTCCGCCCATCGTGTTGGCCTGGGCGGGCATGCTGGTGGGCACCGTGGGCCTGGTGGCGGCAGGAGCCGTAGGGCTGATGCCGGTGCGTTCCGGCTCGGCCACGGTTACGTTCTTCGGCGCCTCGGCGCACTGGCTGGTCCCGGCGGCGTGGCTGGCGGTGTTCGCCGCGGCGGTGTCCTACGGGACCGGCATCTCCGCCAGCCGCCGACTCGGGTCCAAACTGTCGTCCTTCCTCGGCCTCACCGAGGTGCTGTTCGCCGTGGCGTTCGCCTGGATGGTGTTGGGAGAGACGCTGGCGCCGTGGCAGTTGATGGGCGGCTTGCTGATCGTTGCCGGAGTCGCCGCGGTCCGGTACGACGAGGGCCGCCCCGCTCGGCGTCCCGCCATCGGTGGAGGCCCCACGGTTCCCGCCATCGCCCCGGTGCCGGTGCTGGCCCGCCCGCGCTGGGCCGAGCCGGACGAGGGGACCCTGGACCGCTCCTGACCGGCGCGCTCGTGCTGGTGCCTCGCACCGCCGCGTCGCGCTCAGGCCTCGATGTGGCCGGAGACCAGGACGTGGGCGGCGCCGCCCACCCACACCGTGCCCGTGGGGTCGCCGTCGATGTGGACCCGGCCGGTGCGGCCCAGGCGGGTTCCCTGTGCGGCCACGTACGGTGCGGTGGCGTGGCCGGCCGCCAGCAGCCACTGGGCCAGGGATGCGTTGAGGCTCCCCGTAACCGGGTCCTCCATCATCGCTCCCCGCTCGCCGGAAAAGAATGCCCGCACCTCGAAGGCGGTGCTTTCGCCAGCGGGCCGGGGCCCGACCACGCCGATGTCGAGGCTTCCCTCGCCCCGGAATCGCGAGAAATCCGGTTCCAGGGCGAGCACCGAGGTCGCGTCGGGGAATAGGACGCCCACCCACCCCGGTCCGTTGTCGACCCATTCCAGTGCCATCACTTCGGCAGGGCTGACGCCGAGCACGGATAGCACCGTGGAGGCGAAGTCGGAATCGACGGGTCCTCGGCGCACCAGCGGAGGGGCGGCGAAGGCCAGCAGGTCGCCGTCCCTACGTACCGGGACCAGGCCGGCGCCGCACTCCTGCACCACGACATCACTCCCGGCCGGCAGCCCTCCCGACTCGAGCCACGCCCGGCATGACCCCAGCGTGGGATGCCCGGCGAATGGCAACTCCCCGCGCAGGGTGAAGATGCGCACCCGGTAGTCGGCATCGGGCACGGTCGGTGGGAGCAGGAAGGCGGTCTCGGAGAAGTTCTCCCAACGGGTGATCCGCTCCATGTCCTCGGTGTCTAACCCCTCGGCGTCCACCACCACCGCCAGGGGGTTTCCCAGGAAGGGTTCATCGGCGAACACGTCGATCTCGAGGAAGGCTCGTCTCATGCCGTGATCATACGGTGGCCGCGGACAGGCGCCGGACACGGAATTCCGACACGGCGCCGCTGCGAATGGCTACGATCGATCGCAGGAGAAGTGGCGCGTGCGCGACGTGCCAGTCGTGTGCTTATGCCGCATTCAGGCGTCGGGAGACGTCGCGATTTGAGGGAGCTCTGCAGATGAGACGTGCACCGAGGTTGCTCGCCGTCGCCATTCTGGCCGCATTGGTCGGCATGGCGCTGGTACCGGCGGCAACCGCCAACAATGACGACGAGTGGATCGTCGTCGAGAATGGGCGGACCCAGCCCGTCTTCGACTACGCGGCCGCCATCCGGGAGGTCGTCTATGTCGAAGCGCCGATGGACAGCGACGGGGACGGGGCGAACGACCTGATCGCCATGGACGTCATCCGGCCCGCCGAGACCGAGGACGGCATGAAGGTCCCCAGCATCATGGAGGCCAGCCCCTACTACGGGCGTAGCTACAACCCCGCTCCGAACGGCACCAAGGGCTTCCCCGGCTGGTGGGACGAGTACTTCGTGCCCCGCGGCTATGCCATAGTGCAGCCGGAGATGCAGGGCACCGGCCGTTCATTCGGCTGCCCCGTCACCGGCGGCGTCGAGGACACCATCAGCATCAAGGCCGTCGTCGACTGGCTGCAGGGCAACGCCCCGGGCTACTACTACAACGGGGACCCGGCCGTCGCCGACTGGAGCAGCGGCTTCGTCGGGATGCAGGGTGTCTCCTACGTGGGGACGCTGCCCAACGCGGTTGCCACCCAGGGCGTGCCCGGGCTGCGCACCGTGGTGCCCATCGCCGCCATCTCGAGCTGGTACAAGTACGTCCAGGACCAGGGCATCGGCTGGCAGGGCTGGCTGACGATGGGTGGTCGTTACACGGTGTTCCTGGCCAACTACGTGCAGGAAGGCCGTGATCTTCCCGGTGCGGTGTCACAACCGTTGTGCACTGACCAGATCACCGAGATGGGCAACATCGAGGCGTCCAACGTTCCCGCCCACGACTTCACGCCGTTCTGGCAGGAGCGCAGCTACATCCCCGACGCCCGTCAGGTCAAGAACCGCACCTCGGTGTTCTTCGTGCACGGCCTCACCGACTTCAACGTCAAGACCATGCACACCGCCGACCTTTGGGAGGTCATCAACCAGCGCGACATGGCTCGCAAGATCTGGATCCACCGCGGCGCCCACGTCAACCCCACCAGCTTCCGCAACACCGAGTGGGTCGAGGTGATGCACAAGTGGATGGACTACTGGCTCTACCGGATCAACAACGGTGTCATGGACGAGCCCATGCTCGACATCCAGCGCCCCGACGGGTCATGGGAGACCCACGACTCCTGGCCCGACGCCGACGCCGAAGCGGTCGAGCTCCACTTCGGGCCGGCCTCGGCCGACGCGGCGGGGACGTTGAATCTGGCAGCGGCGGGCGGCGACCCGACGCAGGCGTTCACAGACCTGGTCCAGACACAAGTCAACAAGGTGGGCAACGCCCACGAGGCGCGGCCCAACCGTCTGGTGTACGTCACCGAGCCGCTGGAGCAGGACGTGCGCATCTCCGGCACGCCGCAACTCAGCGTGAAGATGGAGACCACCGCCGAGACCGCCCTGCTGTCGGCGATCCTCGTCGATTACGGGCAGTCGGAGACGGTCACGGTGACCGGCCTCGAGCCGCTCGAGCTCATCGACGTGTCGATGAAGGAATGCGACCTCGAGGACATCGAGAACCAGACCGGCTGTGCCACTCCGGAGGAAGTGACGGTGGAGATCACGCCGCAGCGGCAACTCGCCCACGGCCACATCGACGCCAAGAACTACAAGGACCTGCGCTACCCCAGCCCCATCGTGCCCGGCAACGTGTACACGGTGAACTGGAAGACGCTGCCCTCCGACCACATCGTCCCGGCAGGCAACCGGATCGGTATCGTGATCACCGGCAACTACACGGCCAACCCGAGCCAGCTGACCCCGACGCGGGACACCGCGGCCTACGGGAGCCAGATCACGGTGCATCTCAACGGCAGCAAACTGATCCTCCCCGTCGTGGGCGGCGCCGACGTGCTGCCCTTCGACTGACATACTCACCACAGCGACCGTGAGGAAGGCCCGCCCCCGCGAGGGGGCGGGCCTTCCGCCTGGTGCCGGCGAGTGACCAGTGGCTGCCGATCAGGCCAGCAGCTCGTCGAGCCGCTCGTAGCCTTCGCTGATCCCCGACTCCATGCCGCTGGCGACCATGGCGTCGCGGGCCTCGAAGGATTCGACCAGGGAGGTGGCGACAAGACGGGTACGGCCGCCGCCGATGTCCTCCAGAACCAGCCTCTCCAGGGCGACGCCGTCGGGGGCCCCTTCGAAGGTGAAGGTCTGCACGATGAGCCCCTCCGGGCGCACCTCGTGGAAACTCCCGTGGAACCCGTACTCGGTGCCGTCGGTGTCGGTGTGGACGTAGCGGTAGGAGCCGCCGGTACGGCAGTCGAAGTGGTCGATGCGCATCACCAGCCGCCGCGGCCCCAGCCACTGCGAGATCAGCTCGGGGTCGGTGTGTGCCCGGAACACGTTCTCCAGCGGGGCTTCGAACTCGCGGACGATGCGCAGCATCGGCACGTCGGGTTCGACGATGATCTCGGTCTCGTTGTGATGGGTCACGGTCATGTGGTTGCTCCTCTCGGGTCGGCTGGGGGCGGTCCGGCCCGGGGCCGTTCCTCCTGCTCGCTCTCCATGCTCCGCAGTATCTCGTCGAGGCGGGAGTAGCGCTCCTCCGCCTGGCGCCGGTAGCGCTCGATCCACTTGGTCATCAGGTCGAAGACCTCCGCCTCGAGATGCACCGGCCGCCGCTGGGCGTCACGGCTGCGGCTCACCAGGCCGGCGTCCTCGAGCACCTTGAGGTGCTTGGAGACCGCCTGGACGCTGATGGCATAAGGCTCGGCCAGTTCCAGGACCGTGGCGTCGCCGTCGGTGAGCCGGGCGACGATGTCTCTCCGGGTGGGGTCGCCGAGGGCTGAGAACACTTGTGAGAGCGGGTCCGCCGTCATCCTTGCTCCTTCCCTGGCTCGTATTCAACCCTACGGTTGAATAAGCTACCCGAGCAGCAGCCCATTGTCAACCAAAAGGTTGAATACCGTCCACGAGATGTCTCGTCCGGTGAAGCGCCGTCGTCGGAATGCGATCGTCAACCCCCGCCACGGGGATGGGTGGTGTCGTCGGTTCCGTCAATGTAAGGAGGAGTCCACAGCCGAGCCTGTCAGGTCCAGACGCCCGTGCATCCAAGCTGTACCGGCTACTGGCTACTGGCTACTGGATACTGAATACCTGCGGCGGCCCTAGGCCAGACCGGTCCTGGCCTCGAGGGTACGGCGCAGGTCGCCGACGTCGGTGAAGCGGGCGAACTCGTCGCCGGCGAACTGGATGCCGAACTCGGCCTCGAGGGCGAACATCAGGTTGATGTGGGCAACCGAGTCCCAACCCTCGATGTCGGCGGCGGTGGTGCCGTCTTCCAGTGTGATGGTGGGGTCTCCCAGGACCATTCGGAACACGTTGGTCATGCGCTCCGTCAGTGTGCCCATGCCGGCTCCTCGACGAACTTGTTGCGAGGCGTCTCCGCCGGGACCGCCAGTACCCACCTCTCGGCTTCACCCTGGCGCCCGGCGGGGCTGAAACCCAGGTCCTCATAGAGACTCGCGACCAGCCGGTTGCGTTCCGTTGGCAGGTAGGTACCACGGATCGTCTTGAGCCCGCGCCGCCGGGCCTCGGCGACGAGGTGGGCCAGCACGGTGCGCTCCAGGGTGCGCCCGATCACCCGGCAGCTCATCACCCACGTCTCGACTTCGAGGGCGGCCCCCTCCTCGGTGGCGAAGACGACACACACCAGCCCGTGGTCGGCGAGCCTGTCCCGCAGACGGAGGGTGAACGTGGCGGCGCCCGGGTCCGCCATGAAGCGGCGCACCGCCACCTCGTCGTGGCGCCGCGTGGTCAGGTTGAACTGGTTGGTCTTGCCGAGGAGTTGGACCGTGCGGGGCAGGCTTACCTCGTCGACGGGGGCGACCTCGGCGGTCATCGCCAGGTCGCGGTAGAAGTCCTCGATGGAGGCGGATGTCTCCCGCACCGACGCGGCGGCGGCGATGGCGCGGTACCCGGCTGCCCGCTCCCGGTCCTCGTCGGTGAGCCGGGCCGTCTCGAACAGCAGGCTCCCCGCCACCGCGGCGACATATCCGGACGGATCGCCGGGAAGGTCGATCACCTCGACCTCGGGGAGAGCACGGCGCACCAACTCGCGCTCGGCGGGGTTGTCGTCGACGAACACCAGCGAGTCGAGCCCGAGGTTGAGGGTGGCGGCGATACGGCGCAACCCGTCGGGTTTGGGAGCCCAATCGGCAACGAACACCGCCACGTCGTCCTCGGCGAGCACCATGTCGGGATGCCGGCGGAAGGGGAGCCGCGCCGTCTCCGGGTCGTTCTTGGAAGATACGGCGAGGACCACGCCCCGCTCCGACAGCGCCTTGCAGTACGCCTGGAAGGCGCTGTACGCCTCTCCCTCGGGTGATCCCTGCCCGAGCCGTATGCCCTCCACGCCGTCGTCGCCGATGATGCCACCCCACAGGGTCCCGTCGAGGTCGACAACGAGCACCTTGCGGGTGAGCCCCAGTTGGGCAGCCAGTGCCGCCGCGGTGTGGCGGGCCAGTGTAGGGAGGGCGCCCAGCGACACCGCCTGCTTCGAGGCGTACCAGTAGCGGTCGTCGAACCATCCGTCCTTGCCGAAGGAGGATGCGACGGCCTCGCAGTCGACGATGGAGACTCCGGCCGGCGCCGCCGCGGCCAGGGACCTGTTGAGATCGCCCAGCATCGAGCTGCGAAGGTCGGGCATGTGGGCGGCCAGATGGCCGTGAACCGCGTCGGGACGCACCGCGAAGTTGTGCTGCACCACCCGGGCACCGCAGTGCTCCATCACCTGGCGCCACAATCCCTGCCACCGGCCGGATTCGGCGGCGACCGCCGCCTCGGGGTCGCCGGACCGTGCCGGGAGTTGGGCGGCGTGTTCGTCGGTGGCGATCACGACGATGTCCGGGGAGAAACCGTACAGCTCGCTGTCGGCGGAGAGGATCTCCTGCTGGTACTGGTCGAAACCGGTCTCGAGGACGTCGACCCAGACCCAGAAGCGGAGGGCCGCCAGGCGGAGCAGCCCGGCGAACTGAGTGAGAGTGGAGTTGCCGACGACACCGACCCGGGCCTGACGCACCGCTGCCGCGGCTGCAGCCGGTTGCAGTGAGTCGAGCAGCCGGGCGCCACCCATCCAGGCGGCGAAGTCGTCCCCGGTCGAGGCCAGCCGGCGCAGTTCTGCGACGGCGGCGGAAGGATCCGCGGCGGCGAGCGATGTGGCCCGCGCCAGGTGGTCGCGGGCTTCCTGCGGTGAGGTGTCAGCCATCTTCGGGGGGCGGGGAGGTGGCCGGGTGGATGAGCCGCGCCGGGGTGGCGAATGCGGTGGCGCCCGGGGGCACGTCGGTCATCACCACTGCATTGGGGCCGATGCGGGCCCCGTCGCCTACGGTGATCGACCCGATGATGATCGCCCCGGCGCCCACCTGCACTCCGTTGCCCAGGGTGGGGCCGCTGTCGGGGTCGACGCCGTCGACGGCGCCCAGGGTGACGCCGTGCAGGATCTGGCAGTCGTCGCCGATCTTGGCGTAGCGGTGGATGACGATCCCCCCCTGATGGATGATGTGGAATCGTCGGCCGATGGTGGCGGTGGGGTGGAGTTCGATGCCGTAGTGGTTGCGGATCCAGCGGAAGGCACCGTTGAGCAGGATCGTCAATGGGAGGCGGAGCGCCCGAATCGGGATGGTGAGCCGCCAAACGTTCAGCCGGTACACCAGCATCGCCCGGAACCCGGGCTTGGTGGCGTCACGGCGGTAGGTCTGGTAGTCCTCGCGGACGAGGTCGAGGACATCCGACAAGGCCATCGGAGGCCGTTCCTGGGTCCTCCGGCCCCGCTCGCCCTCTCCCTCGACGGGTCGGTGTGCTGCCACGCTCATATGCGCGTTCGAGTCTCCATAGCTCGCTCGGGCCGCGCATCCCTTCTGAGGGCGTCCGACGCGGGATCCCGATTGTCTGGTGCCTCCTGCCCCGCCCTAGGCCGAGGCTACGCCGTGTCCGTCGGACCGGCCGCGGCGATGGTGAGAGTAACCGCTTTCTCCAAATGCGCTAATGGATGGAACTGGGTTGGTGGTCTCCCGGGCCGGATGGTCGACGCGGCCTCTGCCTGAGGCCGTCGGCGACGGCGTTGAGGACTGCGGAGCGGGGCTCTCCCGGAGCCTGCCGCTTGTTGGGCATCATATCCGGGGGACGGATGGCGTGGGGGATGATCGCACCCTGGGCGGTGGCGACGGTCACCAGACGTCGGGTAGCCACCGCAGGGACGCCGAGCCATCCGGCGGCGGCGACGGTGCCGGCGCGCTTGGCTCCCCGGCTCGCCGGTAGGACCAGCGCCACCACCTCGGCCGTCTCGGCGCGCATCCCGTGGGCGTGCAACTCGATCCGCCCCCAAAGCGCTACCGCCCCGTTCACCAGATCGCCGGTCCCCAGCGAGGCCGTGCGGGCGAACGGGGTGTAGCGGGCGTAGAAGCCGCACGAGCATCCCTTGGCCGGGGCCGGGTGCGCGTCGGTGGCGAGGCACCGTGACGCCTGCGGGCCGGGCTCCCAGCGGTACGAAGCGTGGGTGGACCACAACTCTCCGCCGGCCACACGGAACTGGCGGAAGCCGATCACCGCGGTCACCAGGTCGGGGGCCGGTCCCATCGGGTC
>CAZOGW010000121.1:0-9130 GCA_964579415.1 uncultured Acidimicrobiaceae bacterium
TTCCGCAACGTGGCCAGACTGGCGGTGGACGACAAGCCCAAGGGCGCCGACGGCGGTGAGAAGGAAGGTGGGCGCCGGCGGTCCCGCTCCTGAAGGCAATGAGGTGATGCGATGAGCCTGGCGGACAGAGTCAAGGCGGCCCGGGCAGCCGACGTCTCCATCGAGGGCCGGCGCCTCGAGGCGCGCCAGGACCTGCGGCGCCGCCTGCACTACAAGGTGGTGGAGGGCCTCGGGCCAACCCTGTATGACCGGCAGATCACCGACGCCGAGTTGAAGCTGCGCGTCATGGAGATGCTGGAGTGGGCGCTCGACCAGGAGGAGAGCGTCGCCCTGGCGCGGCCCGACCGGCAAGCCCTGCTGCGGGAGATAGCCGACGACGTCCTCGGCTACGGCCCCATCGACCCCTTCCTCAACGACCCCACCGTGACCGAGGTCATGGTGAACGGCCCCGGGCAGGTGTGGGTGGAGCGGAGGGGCATCCTCAACCTCACCGATACCCGCTTCGTCGACTCCAACCATGTCGAGCGCATCATCGAGAAAATCGTGGGCCAGGTGGGCCGGCGCATCGACGAGTCCAACCCCATGGTGGACGCCCGTCTCCCCGACGGCTCCCGGGTGAACGCCGTCATCCACCCCCTCGCCATCGGCGGGCCTTTCCTCACCATCCGCAAGTTCGCCGTCGACCCGTTCGGGGTCGACGACCTCATCGAGAACGGCACCATCAGCGCCCAGGTGGCGGGGTTCCTGCGCCGCTGCGTGCTGGGCAAGCTCAACATCATCGTGTCGGGCTCCACCGGCTCCGGTAAGACGACGCTGCTCAACGTGCTCTCGAGTTTCATCCCCGACAACGAGCGCATCGTCACCATCGAGGACGCCGCCGAGCTGAGACTGAACCAGATCCACGTGCTCGGCATGGAGTACCGGCCCCCCAACCTGGAGGGCAGGGGAGAGGTCACCATCCGTGACCTGATGCGCAACTCGCTGCGCATGCGCCCCGACCGGATCATCGTCGGCGAGTCGCGCGGCGGCGAGGCGCTGGACATGCTGCAGGCGATGAACACCGGCCACGACGGGTCGCTGACGACGGTGCACTCCAACTCGCCGCGCGACACCCTGACCCGCGTCGAGACCATGGTGCTCATGGCCGGCATGGACCTGCCGGTGCGGGCGGTGCGCGAGCAGGTGTCGGCCGCCATCGACCTCATCATCCACCTTTCCCGTTTCCGTGACGGCAGCCGGCGCGTCACCCACGTCACCGAGGTGATGGGGATGGAGGGCGAGGTGATCACCACCAACGATCTGTTCCGCTTCGACTTCGGGATGGGCCTCGACGACGAGGGCCGCTACCTGGGCCGGCTCAAGGCCACCGGGTTCCGCCCCGGCTTCCTGGAGAGGCTCGAGGAGCACGGGATCAACCTGCCGGCGGAGCTGTTCGACGGGGAGCCCTTCGCGGTGCGCCCGCGGTGATCGCCTCGTTCCTACCGCTGCTCGCCGCCGCATCGGGCGACATCGGCCCGCTGGGGAGGGCGCTGGTGCTGGTGGCGGTGCTCGGCACCGCCGTCGCCCTGTTCCTGCTCATCGTGTTGCTCCTCGGCACCCGCAGCATCGCCAGCGCCGACCTGGAGTCACGGCTCTCGCCCTACAGCGGTACGAAGGCGCCGACGACGATGCTCTCCCGGGTTCGCCTGCTGCGCAGGTTCGCCGCCCGCGCCGAACGGATCGCCGAGCGGCGCGGCGTGCTGTCGCAGATCGAGACGGCGCTGGAGCAGGCGAACATCCACGTCAGGGCCGGAGAGGCGATCGCCGGCGCCCTGCTGCTGGCGATCATCGTCTTCGTGCTCGGCCTGGTCATCACCGGCGACCCGATCTGGGGCCTTCTCGCCGGGGTGGTCGCCATGGTGGTGGCGTGGATGGCGGTGGCGGGTGTGGCCTCGCGCCAGCGGCGCCGGTTCGAGCAGCAACTCCCCGACACGCTGAACCTGCTGGCGACCTCCCTCCGTGCCGGCTACTCCATGCTGCAGGCACTCGATGCCGCCACCCAGGAGTCCCCGGAGCCGACATCGCGGGAATTCCGCCGGGTCCTCAACGAGATCAGGCTGGGGCGCAGCGTGGGGGAGGCACTGCAGGACTCGGCGGGACGCATGGAGTCGGAGGACTTCGACTGGGTCGTCCTCGCCTTCACCATCCAGCGCGAGGTAGGCGGGAACCTCGCCGAGGTGCTGCAGACCACCGCGGAGACGATCCTGGCCCGGGGCCGGCTCCGCTCCGAGGTGAAGGCGCTCACCACCGAGGGGCGCATCTCGGCCGTCGTGCTCGGCCTCCTGCCCTTCGCCCTGTTCGGCCTGCTCTGGTTCGTCAATCCCGGCTACCTAGATCCGCTGCTCAACACCACCCTGGGCAATGCCCTCATGGTCGGTGCAGTTCTTCTGCTGCTGCTGGGTCTGTGGTGGATCAACCAGATCGTGAAGATCGAGGTCTAGCGATGCCTGCCGGTGTGATGGGATTCGTGGCGATGACCCTGGCGGCGCTTGCCGTCGGATACCTCGCCTTCGTCATCGGTCTCGACGTATCCCGGTCCCGCCAGTCGGCGTCGCGGCGCCTGATGGGGCTCCAGGCCGAGCCCGACGTCATGGACCGCACCCTCACCGACCGGCTCTTCGTTCCCGCACTCCAGGCGCTGGGCCGGGCCGGGATGCGCCTCACCCCCTCGGCGTGGGGGCAGCGGACCCGCACCCGCCTCATCAGAGCCGGGTGGCATCCCGACATCGACGAGGTGTCGTGGGCGGCAGTGAGGGTCATCGCCATCGTCTCCGCGGCCGTGGTCTTCTTCCTGCTGAGCCGTATCACCAGCGGCCTCTCGGAGATCCTGCTCTTCGTGCTGTTCGCGCTGCTCGGTATCGCCGGCCCCGACCAACTCCTCAATCGCCGTGCCGAGGAGAGGGTGCGCGCCATCGAGAGCGACCTGCCCGATATCATCGACCTGCTGGTGATCTCGATCGAGGCGGGGCTCGGCTTCGAGGCCGCCCTCGACCGGGTGGTGCGCCACGTTCCGGGGCCACTCAGCGACGAGTTCTCCCGGATGCTGCAGGAGACCAGGGTCGGGGTGAGCCGCTACGAGGCGATGCGGAACCTGGCGGCCCGGACCGATGTGGACGACCTCAACTCGTTCGTGCTGGCGATGAACCAGGCGGACACCTTCGGTGTCAGCATCGGGCGCATGCTCCGGGTCCAGGCGGAGGAGATGCGCAACCGGCGGCGGTTCCGGGCGCAGGAGCGCGCTTTCGGGGCGCCGGTGAAGATGGTCTTCCCGCTCGCCCTCTGCATCCTGCCTGCCATCTTCGTCGTGTTGCTGGTGCCTGCACTGATCAACGTGCTGCAGAACCTGAACTTCTGAAGGCACGGCAAAAGATTGCGCCAGTGCCTGGCGCAATCTTCAGCTGATCTTGTTGCTTCGACTCTCTCGGTCGAGCTGTCTTAGGTGGGGATCTCCACGTCGTTGAACGTTTCACCGATCCGGCCGGTCAGCGCGGTGATGACACCGATGAGAGCCACCGCGATGAGCGCGACCAGGATGGCGTACTCGACGATGCTGGCGCCGGACTCGTCCCGCGCCGACATGGATTGTATGTAGGCGACGAGCCTGGTGGACATGGTCGAACCCTCCTCAAGAACTGACGCACATTCAGTTTCACGCCTGACTACCCGCGGCGGTATAGGTCGGGCGACCCAATTCCGGCGTAGCGGCGGTGGTCTGATCTGAACGCCGCCATGCTACAGCACGGTGAGCAGGCCACGGCCAAAGCTGCACAGCATCGTCAATTGTTGCGGTGCAGGCCCAACCTGATCGCCTCCACGGCCGCCTGGGCTCGATCGGAGACGGCCAGCTTCTCGTAGATGTTCGCCAGGTGGTTCTTCACGGTCTTCTGCGAGATGTAGAGGAGGTCGGAGAGCTCGTCGGTGGCGCTGACACCGGAAGCGAGCAACCGCAGGATCTCCTTCTCCCGCGCCGTCAGCGACGCCGCCCCCTCGTCGAGGAGCGGCTCGCGGTGGAAGTCGAGGACCGTGGTGAGCTCCTCGCCTTCCAGTTCGACGAAGCGCTCGCCGGCGTAGGCGGCGCGCACCGCCGCCGCCAGATCGGGGAGGGGCGTCGACTTGGAGAGGAACCCGACGGCGCCGGCCGCCTTCGCCTGTCGCCGCTCCGCCTGGCCGGTGTGCATGGTGACCACGATGGCGGCGCCTTCACCCGGGATCTCCCGCAGGGCGGCCAATCCCGTCACCTGGGGCATGTCGATGTCGACCAGCATCACCTGGGGGTGGAACCGGTGCGCCTGGTCCACCAACTCGGCGCCATTGGTGGCGGTTCCGACAACCTTGATGTCGGGAATGCTGGCGAACGCCTCCTCCAGGCTCTCCAGCATCAGGACGTGGTCGTCGGCGATGACGATCTCGATCATGTCTCTCCTGTGGGTGGACCACCCCATTGTACCGTCAACGTCGTCCCCCGTCCGGGCCGGGAGGCGATGTCGAAGGTGGCGCCGACGGCGGCGGCTCTCTCGCGCATCCCCACCAACCCGAAGTGGCCCGGGTAGTCGGCGCCCGGGTCGAACCCGGTGCCGTTGTCCACCACCCGTACCGTGCCGGCCCCACCGTCGACCTGTCCCTCGATGCGCACCAGTGTGGCGTTGGCGTGGTGGGCGGCGTTGCGCACCGCCTCGGTGACGATGGCTCCCACCTCGGCGGCCACGAATCCATCGGGGGCCTCCTGCTCCACCAGCGAGGACGCCACCCGTGGGGGGCCGTCGCCCATCTCGGTGACAACGGCGTGCACGTAGTCGGTGAGGGTGCGTGCGTCGGAACGTCGCAGCAGCGCCACCGAACCGCGGACCCGCTCCACCAGACCGGTGATGTCCCGCCGCACCCTCTCGAGTTGCGCAGTCGTGGCGGGCTCGGTGCTGGAGCCGATCATGATGTCGACCACCAGGCCCAGCGAGGCCAGCCCGGGGCCGATTTCGTCGTGGAGTTGGCGGGCGACGCGGGTCCGCTCGTCCTGGACAGCCCGGCGCGCCACCCGGAGCAGGAGGGTGATGTTGTCGAAGGCGAGGGCGAGTCCGGTGACGGCTGCTTCGACGGCGACGTCGTGCTCGGCAAGGTCGCTGTCGGGGAGCGGCCACAGCGAGAGCGTCCCCAGGTTGCCCTCCTCGCTCTCGATGGGGTACTCCTCCGGTGCGGCCCCGGCGGGGACAAGGCCCCACGTCGCCAGCGCCCCCTCTTGGGTGGCCAGGTTGATCTGCCCGGCCTCGATGGGCACCGTCGCCGCCAACTCGAGGAGCGTGGACCGGCTCACCGTGACCGCGCTCAGCTCGCTGGTGGCGGCCAGCGACGCCAGGTCGACGAGCAGGTTGTGCGCCTCGTGGAGGCGGGCGAGCCGGCCCGCATGCATTTCGGTGGAGGCACGCAACTCTTCCGAGCGCTCCTGCTCGAGGATGAGCAGGCGCCTCGCCTGGCTGAAGGTGACACCGAAGAGCAGGTAGAGGGCGACGAAGACCAGGTTGGTGACGAGAGCAGCGAGATCGCCGATCGCCAAGTATGTGACTACCAGACCGAGGCTGGCGAGCACGGCAACCTCCAGTCCGACCCTGGTGCCGAGGAACGAGGCGGCGAAGAAGATGGGGACGAGCACCATCATCAAGTAACCGTGATTTGCGCCGTTGGTGAGGCCGACAGCGACCAGGGTGACCACGACGCCGGCGGTGGCCAGCACCTCACCCGCCACACCGCCGAGGCGGACCCGCCGCGGGATGGCCTGCATCACCAGGACGTAGACACCGGTGATGAGGGCGGCGTAGAGTGCCTGGTCGTCCCGCTGGCGTAGGTAGCCGGTGAGGAACAGCGCCACGGCGTACGACCCGATCATGAGGGCGCTCAACGTCCAGTCGAGACGCGCCTCCCATGCCCTGGCTTCACTGCGTTCCATGTTGCGAGAGTAATGTCGGTGAGTGACAGATTCCGCCTCGGACGGCCCGGAGGGGCACCGGCCGCAGCGCCGCGTGCTGGTGTCCGGGCCCATCGGGAGCGGCAAGTCGGCGGTGGCGGCGCTCCTCGTCGGCCATGGCGCCAGCGTCGTCGAGGCCGACCGGGTGGGGCATCAGGTCCTGGAGCCCGGCGGGGAGGCCTTCGCCGCCGTTTCCGCAGAGTTCCCCGGCTCCGTCGTCGACGGGCGCATCGACCGCCGCCTCCTCGCCGCCGAGGTGTTCGCCGAGCCGGAGCGGCTGCGCCGCCTCGAGCAGATCACCCATCCTGCCATCGCCGGGCGCATTGCCACCATGATCAGGGGTGTCGAAGGGGTGGTGGCGGTGGAACTCCCCGTCGCCGCCGACATCCTCGGTCCGGGATGGCACCGCATCGTCGTGCTCGCCGGTGAGGGGATGCGGCGCGCCCGTGCCATCGCCCGCGGGATGGATCCCGACGATGTCGCCGCCCGGATCGCCGTCCAGCCCGGTGAAGGGGAGTGGCTCGCCGTCGCCGATTCTGTGATACGTAACGACGGCACCTGGGACGAGCTCGCCGCCGAGGTGGCCCGCTGGTGGGCGACCCATGTAAGGCCCGCAGGCTGACCGTCCGGTAGCCTGGCTCGCAGTCATGACACGTCGGGCATGGATGGTGGCGATCGCTTTCGTGGCACTCCAGTTCGCCATTCCCCTGGTGTTGTGGAATCAGCCGCACGGGTTCTTCCAGTGGAGGATGTACTCGGAGGGCGCGGACATCCGTGTCGTCGAGGTGACCGACGCGACCGGAGCTACGCGTCCGGTGGACTACAGGAGCATCTCCAATCCACGCGCCGAGATCACGCCGGCGACCTGGGCGGCCGCCCTCTGTGACTTCTACGACGACGCGGTGACAGTGATTGTCGACGCCAGGTCAGGAGTGGTGGAGCAGCAGTGTTGAACTGGCCGTTGTCGGGGATGCGTATCGCCGTCGGGATCGCTGTGACGGTCGAGGCGGTCGCAAGCACTAGCGTGATGCGCTCTATCGCCGCTGGTGACTACGTCCGCGTGGCGATGGTTCCCGGCGTCCCTTTCCCTCCGGACACAGTCGTGCTGGTGTTCGTGGCTGTCATGGCCGCCTCGGGGGTGGGACTTGTTGTCGGACGCGGTCATCGCTGGTGGGCGACGGCGTGCCTGGTCTGCCTCGTACTGTTGATCGGCCTCGATCAGCAGCTCTACAGCAACCACGCCTACCTTGCAGGGCTCATGGCGCTGGTGCTCACCCTGACGCCAAGAGACAATCAGCAGTCCCGGGTCGCCTTGATGGGAACGTTGAGCGCGGTGTACCTGTTCTCGGCGTTGAGCAAGCTCAACACTGACTTCCTCTCGGGTGGTGTCCTTGCCGTGGCTACTCCGCTGTCGATGTGGGGGGTGCCGCCGCCGGCACTGGCCGCATTGGCTACTGGTGTCGTTTTCATCGAGTTGCTGCTGGCCGCGGGGCTGTGGTGGCCGCCGAGTCGCCGCATCGCGGTGATCGCAGGCCTCGCGCTGCACATCGGGATCGTCACATTGGTAGGCGCCCATCGGATCGCGCTCGCCACCTTCGCCCTATTGATGTGGTCGATCTACCCACTGTTCTACTCACGGGCTCCTTCGCTGCCGCACGGGGTACCGCTTCTCCCAGATACGCGTCGGCAGCCGGGACGCTGAAGGCTGCACTGGCTGGTTCGCACAGCACTTCTTGTCGCAGCCCGAGGGTACGCTGCGGCGATGTCCATGCAGCCCTTCCAGGTGATCTCCGACTTCGCCCCGGCGGGGGACCAGCCGGAGGCGATCGCCCGCCTAACCGAGGGGGTGCGCCGCGGCGACCGGTTCCAGACGCTGCTGGGCATCACCGGCTCGGGCAAGTCGGCGACGGTGGCGTGGCTCATCGAGCAGGTGCAGAAGCCGACGCTGGTGCTGGCGCCCAACAAGGCGCTGGCCGCCCAGCTCGCCAACGAGTTCCGCCAGTTCTTCCCGCAGAACCGGGTGGAGTACTTCGTCTCCTACTACGACTACTACCAGCCTGAGGCGTACATGCCTCAGACCGACACGTACATCGAGAAGGAATCGACGATCAACGACGAGATCGACCGGCTGCGCCACTCGGCCACCGCCGCCCTGCTCACCCGGCGCGACGTGGTGATCGTGGCGTCGGTGAGCGCCATCTATGGGCTGGGCTCGCCCGAGCAGTACGAGGGGCAGGTCCTCCGGTTGATCCGCGGCGTCGAGCTGCCGCTGGAGTTCGCGGTGCGGCGTCTCGTCGACATCCAGTACGAGCGCAACGAGGTCAACCTGATCCGGGGGCGGTTCCGGCTCAAGGGCGACACCCTGGAGGTGTTCCCCTCCTACGAGGAGTCGGTGTACCGGGTGGAGTACTTCGGCGACGAGGTGGAGCGCATCCTGCAGATGAACCCGGTCACCGGCGAGGTGATCAGCGAGCTGTCCGAGCTGTGGGTTCTCCCGGCGACGCACTACGTCACAGATCGGGAACGCATGGAGAAGGCGCTGGTCCGCATCGAGGTGGAACTGGCGGAGCGACTCGCCGAGTTGGAGAAGCAGGGCAAGCTGCTTGAAGCCCAACGTTTGCGGATGCGCACCAGCTACGACATGGAGATGATGCGTGAGATCGGCACCTGCGCCGGCATCGAGAACTACTCGGTGTTCCTCGACGGGCGCAACTTCGGCGACCCTCCCTACACGCTGCTCGACTACTTCCCCGAGGACTACATGATGGTGATCGACGAAAGTCACGTCACCATCCCCCAGATCCACGGGCAGTTCGCCGGGGATCGCAGCCGCAAGGACGTCCTCGTCGAGCACGGGTTCCGGCTGCCGTCGGCCCGGGACAACCGGCCGCTCACGTTCGAGGAGTGGTACCAGCGCACCCCGCAGGCGGTCCTGCTCTCGGCGACGCCGGCGTCCTGGGAGATCGAGCACTCCACCCAGGTGGTGCAGCAGGTGATCCGCCCCACCGGGCTGGTCGACCCCGAGGTGATCGTGCGCCCCACCAAGGGCCAGATCGACGACCTGGTGGAGGAGGTGCAGATCAGGGCCGAGAACGATCAGCGGGTGCTGGTGACGACGCTCACCAAGAAGATGGCGGA
>CAZOGW010000122.1:0-9109 GCA_964579415.1 uncultured Acidimicrobiaceae bacterium
GCAAGAACCTGGTCGACATCATCCTCACCAACAACGGCTACGAGGTGCACAACCTGGGCATCAAGATCGGCATCCAAGAGATGATCGACAAGGCCGAGGAGGTCGCCGCCGACGCCATCGGCATGAGCGGCCTGCTCGTCAAGAGCACCATCATCATGCGGGAGAACCTCGAGGAGCTCAACCGCCGCGGCCTGGGCACGACACCGGTGATGCTGGGCGGCGCCGCCCTCACCCGCAAATACGTCGAGAGCGACCTGCGCCAGGTCTACAACGGACCGCTGGTGTACGGCAAAGATGCCTTCACCGGGCTGGGGGTGATGGACAAGCTCGCCGAGATGAAACGCAGCGGCGAGTGGGACCCCACCTTCGGCCGGGAGGAGACGGGGCGCAAGCTGCCCGAGCGCGCCCCCCGCCCTGCCCCTGACCTCGCCGCCGTCCCCAAGCGGTCCCCGGCGGTGGCCACCGACAACCCCGTGCTCAAGCCGCCGTTCCTCGGCTCGAGGGTGGTGAAGGGCCTCTCCATCGACGAGATCGCCGGCTTCGTCAACGAGACGGCGTTGTTCCGCAACCAGTGGCAGTACCGGCCGGAGAAGGGCGAGACCGACATCGAGTTCAAGGACCGGGTCCGCCCGCTGCTGCGCAGCATGCTCGCCGACGCCGTCGCCGAGGAGTTGCTGGTGCCCCAGGTGGTGTACGGCTACTTCGCCGTCGGCGCCGACGGCGACGACCTGGTGGTGTTCACCGACGAGACCCGCAGCACCGAGCGGGCCCGTTTCAGCTTCCCCCGCCAGGAGGAGGCGGACTGGCTGTGCATCGCCGACTTTCACCGCCCCGCCGACGGGCCCGAGGTCGACTACGCCGCCTTCCACATCGTGTCGATGGGTCCCCGGGTCTCGGAGCGGACCGCCACCTTGTTCGAGGCGAACCGCTACCAGGACTACCTGTACACCCACGGGCTCGGCTCGGAGATGGCCGAGGCCCTTGCCGAGTACTGGCACAAGCGCATCCGCACCGAGTGGGGGTTCGTCGGCGAGGACGGTCCCACCCTGGGCGGGCTGTTCCGCCAGAAGTACCGGGGCGGGCGCTACTCGTGGGGCTACCCCGCCTGCCCCGATCTGGAGGACAACGAGACCGTCGCCGACCTCCTCGGCGCCTACCGCCTCGGTATCACCGTCGGCGCCGACACCGGGTACCAGTACCACCCGGAGCAGACCACGTCGGCCATCATCTGTCACCACCCGCAAGCCAAATACTTCATCGCAAGGGGAGGCCGTCCGTGAAGGTCATCGAGCATCTCGACCGGGCCACCGAGCCCCTCATCAGCTTCGAGATCATCCCGCCGCGGCGCGGCGGCGTGCTCGCCAACCTGCTGACCCTGATCGAGGACCTGGCCCGCTGGGAGCCGCCGTTCATCGACGTCACCAGCCACACCGCCGAGGTGGAGTACGTGGAGACCCCCTCCGGCTACCAGAAGCGCATCAAGCGCAAGCGGCCCGGCTCGCTGGGGCTGTGCGCCCTCATCCAGAACAAGTTCGACATCGACGCGGTGCCGCACATCCTCTGCGAGGGATTCACCCGGGAGGAGACCGAGGACTTCCTCATCGAGCTGCGCTACCTGGGCATCTCCAACGTCCTCGCCATCCGCGGCGACGCCGTCGACCACACCAAGCCGCTGACGCACGGTCGCAGCCGCAACGACTACGCCTCAGACCTCATCGCCCAGATCACCGAGATGAACAAGGGCGTCTACCTGGAGGACCTGCTCGACGCCGAAGCCACCGACTTCTGCGTCGGCGCCGCCGGCTACCCGGAGAAACACTTCGAGGCGCCCAACCTCAAGACCGACATCGCCAACGTGGCCCGCAAGGTCGCCGCCGGCGCCGACTACGTGGTCACCCAGATGTTCTTCGACAACTCCCACTACTTCCGCTTCGTCGAGGAGTGCCGTGCCCAGGGCATCGGGGTGCCCATCATCCCCGGTGTCAAGGTGCTGTCGACCAGGCGGCAGGTCACCGCCCTCCCCCGCACCTTCCATTGCGACATCCCCTCGGAGTTGGCCGACGAGGTGCTCGCCGCCGACGACAAGGCGATACCCGCCATCGGCGTCGAGTGGGCGACCCAGCAGACCAGGGAACTGCTCGAAGCCGGGGTGCCGTCGGTGCACTTCTACGTGATGCAGAGCGCCCGGCTGGTGAACGGGGTGCTGGAGAAGCTGAGCCTTTGAGCATCTCAGTATTCAGTATTCGGTACGAGTCGGACCTAGCCTGAGCGGATGACTGCTGAAGAACCGGATCCGGCGCGGACTTCGAGGTGGGGCTGGGTCATCATCGTCGGCGCCGTCCTCGTGCTCGTCGTTGGTCTCTACGTGGCGCTCCGGCCCGCCGCCGACTCCGGGGACACCAACGGCGCCACCGCGGGAGACGTGACCACCACCGCCCCACCGGCGCCGAGCACACCGCCGGCGACGGAGCCGCCACCGCCCCTGGCAGCCGGGACGGACGGGCTCGACTGGATCACGGCCGTCGACGGTGTCGGAGTGCTCGGCTCGGACGGGCGGGTGCTGATGGAGAGCCCGTTCTCGCTGTCGTGGGACAAGCGGGCGGCGTGGGACGGCGGCGACGGCTTCGCCTACGTGGGCGACGATCGCACCTTGTGGTGGGCACGACCCTCCGCCACCGAAGCGGTGCTCGACCTGGCAGACGTGGACTTCCTGTGGGCGCTCGTCGACGTGACCACGACCGACGACGGCCCGGTGGCGATCCTGCGCGATCCGCTGGCCGACGCCGGGCCCGACGGGCTGCGCTGGGTGGCGCTGGAGACGGGCGAGGACGTGCCTGCGGTCGAGGGCGTGCTGGACACCCCCTCGACCGAGTGGCTCGGCATCCGCTTCGGAGCCCAGGGACGGTGGGCCGGCATCGACCAGCCCGACTGGTCCCAGGTTGAGTTCGGCGCCGACGGGGTCCCGGTCCCTCCCTACCCGCTGCCCGAGTTGGTGATCACCGACGACGGCGGCGAGGAACTGCTGCGCCTCGAGCTGGGCGACTTCGACAATCCCATCGCCATGCTGCACGACTTCGACGGGCGCCGGCTCATCGTCTCCGTCGAGGCGATGGAGCCGGCGACGGGCATCCGCGGCGTCCACATCGTCGACCTGGAGTGCGCCGATTGCACCACCACCATCTCGACCGGCGGCCCCGACTCGTTCGACCTGGTCGGCGTGCTGGAGAGCAGCGGCCCGGTGACAGTGACGGCGCTGGGCTAGACGCGACCTCGGCCGCTACGACCTGCCGGCAGGCCATCGCAGCCGGCGGGTACGGGCCAGGTTGACCAGGGTGGCGCCCACCATCAGCCAGGTGAAGGCGAGGACCACCAGGCGGGACGACTCGATACCGGACTGAGGCAGGTCGTCTCCGCCGCCGCCGCCGGCGATCGTGGTGCTGGTGGTGCTGCTGGTGGTGGTCGTGGTGCCTCCGGGGTCGGTGGTGGTGGTCGTCGTGGAGCCGTCGGGCGGGTCGTCCGGTCCGGCGACGACGACGTAGGTGACGGTCACGGTGACGGTGTGGCCGGCGTAGTCGGTGGCGGTGCAGTTGATGGTCTTCTCCCCCACCCCGGTGGTGTCGAGCGGGTCGCAGCCGGACTCGGCGATACCGGAAGAGGCGTCGGAGGCCTCGATGTTCACCTCGGCGGTCCCGCCGACGACTATCTCGTCGGGCTCGACGGTCACCACGAGGGTGGGCACCTGCCGGTCGATGCGGATGGTCAGCGAGATGGGGTCCTCGCTGATCCCGGAGGGGTGGCGGCTGGCGACCCAGAGCACGTTGACACCGTCCTCGAGGCTCAGCGGGCCCACCCTGCCGATGGTGATCCAGCCGGCACGGGCGATGGCGGCGGGGTCCTCGGGGTCGAGCAGGAAGCAGGCCTCGTCGGGGAGGTCGTCGAAGCTACGCGGCGCCGGGTCCGGGTTCACCGCGCAACGCACCTCGGCGCCGTCGGGACCGGACACCACCACGGCGACATCGGAGCTGTACCAGCCGTTGTCGCCGTCGGGCTCGGGCGGGTCGAAGCTCACCGTCGTCATCGGGGTGGTGCGCTGGATCTGGAAGGTGCGGGCCACCGGGGCCTCGGTGTTGCCGGCCTCGTCGCGGCTGGCGGCGTAGACGACGTGGGAGCCCTCGGCCTCCACCACGGCGGAGTCGCAGGGGGCGTCGGGGAGGTCGGTGAAGCTGAGGGGCTGGGTGGGCGGGTTGAGCACGCACCGGGTCTCCACGATGTCGTCGGAGATGCCGCCCACCGTCACCGTCACCGGCGACACGTACCAGTTGTTGGCCCCGTCGGGTTGGGGCGGGTCCAGGGTGATCCCCGTGGTCGGGGCCGTGGTGTCGATGCGGAACGCCGTCTGGCGCATGGTCTCGGCGTTGCCCGCCGGGTCCTTCGCCGCCCAGTAAAGGGCATGGTCGCCGTCGTCGAGCACCAGCCTCACCGAACACGGCGGTCCGGGGAGGTCGCCGAAGCCGCCGGGTGGGGAGGCCGGGTCGAGGGCGCAGCGCAGCTCCGCCGAGCCGTCGTCGACGAACATGCTGACCACCACCGGCGACCGGTACCAGCCGTTGTCACCGTCGGGCTGGAACGGCGTGAGCGAGGCGAAGCTCTGCGGGAAGGTCCTGTCGACCTTGAACTCGGCGCTCGCCAGCACGCTGAAGTGGCCGGCGCCGTCCATGGTGCCGCCGAAGTAGCGGTGTTCCCCGTCGGTGCCGACGGCGCCCATGAAACACGGCGGCGGGGGCAGGTCCTGCACCGACCCGGGGGTGGGGGACGGATCGAGGGCGCACCGGACCTGCCCGATGCCGCTGGCGTTGTCGGTGCCGGTGACGCCGACCTGCACCGGGCTGACGTACCAGCCGTTCTCCCCGTCCGGCGCGGGCGGGACCAGCGTCACCGCCGCCGAGGGCGGTGTCATGTCGATGCCGAAGGTGTTGACGGTGAGGGCGTCGAAGTTCCCCGCCACGTCGTCGCTGGCGGCGTACAGGGTGTGACGCCCCTCGGTCGACACGGGGACCGTGGAGCAGGGGCCGGGTAGGTCGCGGAAGTCGGCGGGCGCCACCGGCGGGTCGAGGGCGCAGCGGGTCTCGGCGATGCCGCTGCCCGGCGGGATGTCGTCGCCGCCGAGCAGGATCGTCACCGGCTCCCAGTACCAGTCACCGAGCCCGGTGGGGTTCGCCGGGAACCGCGACAGCGCCGTGATCGGCGGCGTCCGGTCGATGCGGAACGTCCGGCTCGCTACCACGCTCATGTTGCCCTCGCGGTCGATGGACGCGGCGTACACCTGGTGCTCCCCGTCGCTTCCGACCGACGTCAGGCTGCACTGACCGGCGGGGAGGTCGTTGTACGTCGATGGCGGCGTCACCGGGTCGGCCACGCAGCGTGTCTGCGCCACGCCGCTGTTGTCGTCGGTGCTCGCGATATCGAGGCCCACCGGAGTGATGTACCAGCCGGCATTCCCGGTGGGCTCCGGTGGATCGAGTTCGATGGCGGTCACCGGCGGGACTTCGTCGAGGCAGTTGGCGGTGACGCAGTGGAGCACCTTGAGATCGCCCATGGTGATATCCCGATAGCTGACCACCGGGTTGCCGAAACCGTCAAGTGCCAGCGAGGGCCACTCGCCCACCTCAGAGCTGCCGAGATCGGGCACGGCGAACTTCTCGTCGCCGCCGGCACAGTTGGGGTCGTTGCAGGTGACGACCTTGAGACGGGAGTTGCCGGAGGTCCGGTAGGCGATGACCGGGTTCCCTGCGGAGTTGAGCACCATCGACGTCTCGGTGGCGAACGCGGCGCCGCCCTCGTCCACGATGGAGCGGACGTTGTCTTCCAACGGAGAACAGAACAAGGTATAGCAGTGCACCAAGTTGAGCCAGGTGTTGAACTGGGTCCCGTAGCTGATGACCGGGAAGCCCGAGGCATCCAGTCGCAGCGACACCCCCGACCCCGTCCTGAAGTCGTTGTCGACCACGGTCAGACTGAAGAAGCTGCAGCTCGGGTTGCCACATCGGGCCAGGTGGAGCGCAGCTTGACTGGCGGAGGCGCCCCGGTAAGCGACGACGGGCAGGTCGCCGGCTTCCAGGACCATCGAAAGGTCCTCGATTTCGATGCCGTTGTGTAGCCCGAGGCCCGACGCCGGACCGGCGCAGTCAACATCGGTGCAAAAGGCGACGTTCAGCGACGGCAGGGTTGCCACGTAGAAGGCTATGGCGGGGAGGCCGGCTGAGGTGAGGGCCAGAGATGGGTAGAGGCCCTCGTCGATCTGTGGCAAGTCGAAGACAACCGAGATCACGTTGGTCTCGTCATCGGAGCAGCTCGGGTCGTAGCAGTGCAGGAACCTGAGGTCGCCACGGGTGGCGTCGTAATAGGCCACCATCGGGTTCCCTATGCCATCAAGCACAAGGGACGGGTAGAGCCCGACGTTGCCGCTGCTGTCAGGCCGGCTGATGACGTTGGTGGATGGATTGGCGCAGCTGGGGTCGCCGCAGCGCAGGACCTTGAGGTCGCCGTTGCCGACGTCGTAGTAGGCCACCACCGGGTTGCCGGCGGCGTCGAGCACCAGGGACGAGTGCTGGCCGACGTTGCCGGCGGTGTCCGGGCTGACGATCACATTGGCGGCCGATGCCGGAGCCATCGGGAGCACCGCGCCCGTCGCGACGAACGCCAGCGCCAGGACCAACCGGAGCACACGGCGGCGCCGGGTCATCGCCCGTCCCGACCTCGAGGACCGGCCCGACATGAGCGGGCCCGCGATGCGCAGGCCCGCGCGACGACCGCGGCGGCTGCCATGGGTGGGAAGCTATCAACGTGCCTCCCGGCCGTGGGGGCCGTCTTTCGGGCAGCCTGGCTTCCCGGGGCGTCTACACTCGGTACCTGACCCACCCCGGGGAGCTCGGGAAGGCCGAGCTGAGAGGGTGACCCGTACGACGTCACCGACCCGTGGAACCTGATCCGGGTAATACCGGCGAGAGGAAGCGCGTGGAAGGCGACGGATACGTCCCCGGCGACGACGACCCTGTGCGGTCGCGCCCGGTGCTGGTGTTCACCGGCGGCGACCCCGTCGGCGAGGCAACGGCACCGCTGCTCCCCGCCGACGCCTACGTCATCGCCGCCGACTCAGGGCTCGACGAGGTGTACCGCCTCGGGCTGGCGCCGCACCGTGTGGTCGGCGACCTCGACTCGGTATCCCCCGCGTCGCTGGCACGTGCCCGCGCCGAAGGGGCACTCGTCGATGTCTATGACACCGACAAGGACTACACCGACCTCGAGCTGGCGCTGGAGGCGGCCCGCAGGGAGTCGCCGTCACGGATCGTCGTCGTCGGCGGCAGCGGCGGGCGGCTCAGCCACCTGCTGGGCAACGCCATGCTGGTGGCCCGCCCCGACAACGCCGGCGTCGACATCACCTGGCACTTCGACGCCACCACCGTGCACGTGGCCCGGCCCGGCGCCACCGTCACCGTCACCGGCGAGCTGGGGGACCTGGTGTCGCTGGTGCCGGTCGGGGGCGACGCCGGCGGAGTCACCACCGGCGGGCTGCGCTGGCGGCTCACCGGCGCCACGCTGGGATCCGGATCGACACGTGGGATCAGCAACGAGATGACGGAGCCCGTCGCCACGGTCACGGCCGGGGCCGGCACCGTCCTGGTCATCCACGAGAGGAACCCATGAGAGCCCGCCTGGCACTGGCCGCACTGACACTCGCCGTCGCCCTGATCGCCGGCTGCGGCTCGGGTGACGGTGGCGCCACCACCACGACGTCACCCACCGGGAGCACCCCCATGGAGGGGACAACGCTGGTGCTGGTGACGCATGACTCGTTCAACCTCTCCGAGGGCATGATGGAGTCGTTCACCGCCGAAACCGGGATCGCCGTCCAGCACCTGGAAGCCGGAGACGCCGGCACCCTGGTGAGCCAGACGATCCTCACCGCCGACAACCCTGTCGCCGACGTGCTCTACGGGATCGACAACACCTTCCTGTCCCGGGCGCTCGACGAGGACATCTTCATTCCCTACGAGCCGGAGGGCCTCGACCGCATCGCCGCCGAGTTGCGCGCCGGAACCGACGGGAAGGTGACGCCGGTCGACTTCGGCGACGTGTGCGTCAACTACGACATCGCCGGACTCGCCGACCGCGGGCTTGCCGTGCCCACCGCCCTGGCGGATCTGGCCGGCCCGCAGTACGCCGGCACCCTGGTGGTGCAGGACCCGGCGACGTCGTCGCCCGGCCTGGCTTTCCTCCTTGCCACCATCGGCACCTTCGGCGAGGAGGGCGACTACACCTGGCAGTCCTACTGGGAGGACCTCAAGGACAACGACGTCGCGGTGGCCGCCGACTGGGAGGCCGCCTACTACGGCGCCTTCTCCGGCGGTACCGGCGAGGGCGACCGGCCGCTCGTGGTCTCCTACGCGTCGTCGCCGCCCGTCGAAGTGCTGTTCGCCGACCCGCCCACCGACACCGCCCCCACCGGGTCGATGACGGAGGGCTGCTTCCGCCAGGTCGAATACGCCGGCATCCTGCGTGGCACCGAACACGAAGCGGCGGCGCGGCTGCTCATCGACTTCCTCATCTCCGACGAAGTGCAAGCCGACATCCCGCTCAACATGTTCGTCTTCCCCGCCGTCACCGGCACCCCGCTACCCGACATCTTCGTCGAGCACGCCCTCCTCACCGACAACCCGGTCTCCGTAGACCCCGCAGCCATCCAATCCAACCGCGAAACCTGGATCGAGGCATGGACAGACCTCATGCGCGGATGATGAGGCTTCTTCGCCACCCTGGTCATCCTCCCCTGCCGCTTCTGTGGGGGAGGTGGCCATCGGCAGGCCTGGCTTCTTCCATCCTCCCCCGCCGCCTCGGTGGGGGAGGTGGCCGATCGGCTCGCCTGGCGCGACGGGACCGCATCGCGCACACAGAACTCGTCATGGGCCGATCGGTCGGAGGGGGTCTTCCCAGCAGTGGTCGCCTGAGCTCGCCCTCGCCAGAAGAACGCGAGCAGCCAGAATGGGACGGGTGGGACGAAGACCCCCCTCGACCCGCCCTCCGCAAAGCCTCCGGGCGGCCCACTCCCCCC
>CAZOGW010000123.1:0-8930 GCA_964579415.1 uncultured Acidimicrobiaceae bacterium
CGGCCGCTTGCGGCGACGACGAGGGGGGAGACGACACCACCGCGGCGCCGGACACGACACAACCCGCCGGTGACTCGGTCACCATCGCCGGGCAGGGCTCGATCACCGGGACGTTCCTGCCCAAGTGCACGAACATCGCGGTCTTCCCGCAGGCCAACGAGGGTGCCGAGGAGGCCGCAGCCGAGCTGGGTTCCGAGCCGGCCGCCTTCGTCGGTCCGGCCGACTGTGGTGACGCCACCGGGCAGATCGAGTTCATCACCAATGCGGTGACCCAGGGTGTCGACGCCATCATGGTGTCGAACAACGCCGGTGACGAGCTGGCACCGTCGGCCGAGGCGGCGGCAGCCGCCGGCATCCCGGTGGTGAGCTGGGACTCGCCCATCCCGTCGGCGGCCGGCGAGAGCGTGTTCATCGCCCAGGTCGACTTCGACGAGACCGGACAGGTGATGGCCGACATGGCGCTGTCGATCCTGGGGGATGACGGCGGCCAGTTCGCCATCTTGTCGGCGACGCCGGAGGCGGCCAACCAGAACGCCTGGATCGCCGCCATGGAGGCGGCGCTGCAGGATCCTGTCTACGCCAACCTGGAGTTGGTCGACACCGTCTACGGCAACGACGTGGCGGAGGACTCCCTCAACCAGGCGCTGGCACTGGTGGACTCACATCCCGATCTGGGGCTCATCATGGCGCCGACGACCGTCGGCATCGTGGCTGCGGCACAGGCGATGACGCAGGAAGGGCTCTGCGACCAGGTGAAGGTCTCCGGGTTGGGCCTGCCCGACGAGATGCGCACCTACACCGAGAGCGGCTGCGCTCCCGAGTTCGCCCTGTGGAGCTTCGTCGACCTCGGCTACCTGTCGTACTACGTGGCGTACGGCCTGGCCACCGGACAGATCGAGGCCGTCGAAGGCCAGTCCTTCACCGCCGGACGCATGGGCGACTACACCATCGAGGCCGACCCGACGCGTGACGCCGGGCTGCGGGTCCTGATGGGACCGTTCTCCGTGTACAACGCCGACAACGTCGGCGGCTGACCCACCCAGACCGCCAGGCGGGGCGCTCCACAGCCCCCGCCTGGCGGCGCTCCCGGCGGGTGGGCGCCGGGCCGTCAGCACAGCAACGACCAGCTAGAACGACCAGCTAGAACGAAACCGAGAAGGCACAAATGACGGATGAGCCAGAGACCGTCGAACAGTTGATAGCCAGATCGAACCGCCTCGGGTCCGATCGGCGCAACACCAACTTCGGAGGAGGCAACACCTCCGCCAAGGGAACCGCCGCCGACCCGGTGACCGGCGAAGACACCGCCGTGTTGTGGGTCAAGGGTTCCGGCGGCGACCTGGGCACGTTGCGGCGTTCCGGAGTGTCGATGCTGCACCTGGATCGGGTGCGGGCACTGCAGGGCGTCTACCGCGGCGCCGACCACGAGGACGAGATGCACGAACTGCTCGACCATTGCACGTTCGCCGGCGGAGCAGCCGCCCCCAGCATCGACACCACGATGCACGCCCTGCTGGGAGCGGATCATGTCGACCACCTGCATCCGGATTCCGTGATCGCCATCGCCGCCTCGGCCGACGGCGAGGAGCTCACCCGCCTCTGTTTCGGCGACGACCTGGCGTGGGTGCCGTGGCGGAGGCCCGGCTTCGAGCTGGCGCTGCAGGTGGAACAGCTCCGCCGGGACCGCCCCGGTCTGAAAGGTGTGGTCATGGGCGGCCACGGGCTCACCACCTGGGCCGACACCTCCGACGAGTGCGAGCAGATCACGCTGGGCGCCATCCGCCGCGCTACCGAGTTCATCCGCAGCGAGGGCCGGCCCGACCCGCTGGGGGCGCTGCGGCCCGGGTTCGAGCCGCTGCACGGCGACGAGCGGCGCCGGCGCGCCACCGAGATCGCTCCGGTGCTGCGCGGCCTCGCCTCGTCGGACGCCGCCACCGTGGGCCGGTACTTCGGCGACGACCAGGTCGTGGACTTCATCGGCAGGGAGGCGGCGCCCCGGGTGGTGCCCCTGGGCACATCCTGCCCCGACCACTTCATCCGCACCAAGGTGCGACCGCTGCTTCTCGACCTGCCCGTGGACGCCCCCTTCGAGGAGCAGGTTGCCCGCCTCCACACCCTGCATGCCGAATACCGGCAGGAATACGCCGCCTACTACGACCGCTACGCCGGCGCCGGCACGCCGGCAATGCGCGGTGCCGACCCGGCCGTCTTCCTCGTGCCCGGCGTTGGTATGTTCTCCTTCGGGACCGACAGCCACACCGCCCGCATCGCCGGCGAGTTCTACATCAACGCCATCAACGTGATCACCGGGGCCGAGGCGCTCTCCAGCTATGAGCCGGTTTCCGAGGCGGAGAAGTTCGGCATCGAGTACTGGCAGCTCGAGGAGGCGAAGCTTCGCCGGCGGCCCAGGCCAAAGCCTCTGACCGGGAGGGTGGCCCTGGTCACCGGAGCCGGCTCCGGGATCGGTCGAGCCATCGCCCTCGCCTTCGCCGCCCAGGGTGCGGTGGTGGCCGCGGTCGACGTCAACGAGGCGGCGGCCAAGGAGACGGCGGCGATGATCGGGACCGACGACGACGCGGTGCCGGTGCCGGCGGACGTCACCGACGAGGAGGCGGTCGAGGCGGCCGTGGCCGCGACGGTTGCCCACTTCGGCGGCATCGACATCGCGGTCAACAATGCCGGGCTCTCCACGTCCAAACCGCTGCTGGAGACCACCGTCGAGGACTGGGACGTCCAGCACGACGTGATGGCGAAGGGTTCGTTCCTGGTGTCCAAACACGCCACCGCGGCGATGGTGGCCCAGGGCATCGGCGGCGACATCATCTACATAGTGAGCAAGAACGCCGTCGTCGCCGGCCCCAACAACGTCGCCTACGGCTCGGCCAAGGCGAGCCAGGCACACCAGGTGAGGCTGCTGGCGGCAGAACTGGGCGAGCACGGCATCCGCGTCAACGGCATCAACCCGGACGGCGTGGTGCAGGGATCGGGGATATTCGCATCCGGGTGGGGGGAGGAACGCGCCCGCATCTACGGCGTCGCCCCAGAAGACCTCGGCAGGTATTACGCCGGGCGGACCGTCCTCAAGCAGGAGGTGCTCCCCGCGCACGTCGCCGATGCCGCCGTGGCACTGGTGAGCGGCTCGCTGCGCCATACGACGGGGTTGATTATTCCGGTTGACAGTGGGGTGGTGGCGGCATTTCTTAGGTGAGGCGGGAGGACGGGTACTTGGTACTAAGTACTTGGTACTAAGTACTTGGTACTAAGCACTAAGTACTAAGTACTGGATGGAGGTGACTGGTGATCGAGAGAGAAGTCATCGAGGAGATCAACGAGGGCGAGGCGGCGGGGCATCGGCGGCGGTTTGAGGCTTTGGGAGCAGTGCTCGACGATGGGCCGGTCGATGGGGAGTCGGTCGTTGCTGCACTGGAGGGGTTCTCGGTGGCGGCACCTTCCTGGGCGGTGGGGACCGGCGGCACCCGGTTCGGGCGGTTCCCCGGTGGCGGTGAACCGCGCACCACGGAAGAGAAGATCGACGACATCGCAGCCCTCCACGCACTGACCCGCTCCAACGCCACCGTGTCGTTGCACGTGCCCTGGGACGACCCCGCCGACCCGGACGCCCTGCGCCGCCACGCCGACAAGCGGGGCATCGGGTTCGACGCCATGAACTCCAACACGTTCCAGGACAACCCGTCCACCACCGCCGGAGGCACCATCAGCTACAAGTTCGGCAGCCTGGCCAACGCCGACCCGGCAGTGCGCGCGGAAGCCGTGGCCCACAACCGGTACGTGATCGACCTGGGTGTGCAACTGGGATCGAAGGCGCTCACGGTGTGGCTCGCCGACGGCACCAACCATCCGGGGCAGGCAGACCACCGCGCACAGTTCGAGAGGGTCGCCGAGGGTCTGCGTGCCATCCACGACCACCTTCCCACCGGGTGGAGCATGTACACCGAGCACAAGCCCTACGAGCCGGCGTTCTACGCCACAGTGAACAACGACTGGGGCTCGTCGCTGCTGCTGGCGCAGGCCGCCGGGGAGCGGGCGTCGTGCCTCGTCGACCTGGGCCACCACCTCCCCAACGCCAACATCGAGCAGATCGTGAGCCGCCTGGCAATGGTGGGCCGTCTCGGCGGCTTCCACTTCAACGACTCCAAATACGGCGACGACGACCTCACCACCGGCTCGATCAAGCCGTTCCAGCTCTTCCTCATCTTCTGCGAGCTGATCCGTGCCGGTGACGGGACCCTCCCCGACCTGGCCTACATGATCGACCAGAGCCACAACCTCAAAGATCCCCTCGAAGACCTCATCCAGTCCACCGAGGCGGTCTCGCTGGCGTACGCCCAGGCGCTCCTCGTCGACCGGGAGGCGCTGGCGGCGGCGCAGGACTGCGACGACGCCGCGCTGGCGCAGGAGACGTTGCAGGCGGCGTTCCGCACCGACGTGCGGCCCCTGGTGGCCGAGGCGCGCCGCCGCCAGGGTGGCGCCGTCGATCCGCTGGCCGCCTACCGGCGCGCCGGGTACCGAGCCGCCCGGATCGCCGAGCGGGGCACCACCGCGGTCGCCACCGGCCTGTGATGCAATGAAGGTCCTGGCAGTCGACCTGGGAGCGACATCGGTGCGGGTGTCCGCCGTCGACCTCGACGCCCCCAGGCCCCGGGTGGAGGTCCTCCATCGCTGGGAGCACGGCCCGGTCGGGCACGGCGACGGCTCGTTGCGCTGGGACTGGAACGGGATCGTCGGCCACGTACTCACCGGCCTGGGAGCCGGGCTCGCCGCGGGGCCGGTGGCGTCGATCGGGATCGACGGCTGGGGGGTCGACTACGGCCTGGTGGGCGCCGACGGCTCTCTGGTGGCGCCGCCCTTCTCGTACCGGGACCGCCGCACCTCTGGGTGGCGGGAAGTGGCGGAACGGATCGGGGCCGAGCGGCTCTACCGGCTCACCGGCATCCAGCTCATGGCCATCAACACCATCTTCCAGCTCGGCGCGCACCTCCCCGGCGAGATCGACGCGGCGCGACAACTGCTCCTCCTACCCGACCTGATGGTGCGGGAACTGACCGGCCACGTCGCCGCCGAGCGGTCCAACGCCTCCACCACCGGGCTCCTCGACGCCCGCACCGGCGACTGGTCGCACCAGCTGATCGAGGCCGCCGGGATCGACCCCGACCTCCTCCCCCCTGCGACCGCGGCGGGAACGCCGGCCGGCATGTGGCACGGCGTCCCGGTGCACCTGGTGGGGAGTCACGACACCGCCTCGGCGTTCCTCGCCATGCCGGCATCGGGCGAGGACACGGTGTTCGTTTCCTCCGGCACCTGGGTACTCGTCGGCGTCGAGCGTCCCGACGTCGACACCTCGGCGCAGGCCGCCATCGCCAACTTCTCCAACGAGGCAGGGGCGTTCGGCGGCTACCGGTTCCTCAAGAACGTCATGGGTTTCTGGATGCTGGAGGAGTGCCGCCGGCGTTGGGGCGACCCGCCGATCGAGACTCTCCTGGCGGAGGCCGCGGAGGCCGGGCCGGTTGAGCCCTTCGATGCCTCGGGCGACCGGTTCCTGGCCCCCGCCGACATGGAGGCGGAGGTGCGCGCCGCGTCGGGGATCGCGGCCACAGCATCCCGCGGCGTCGTGGTGGCAGGCATCGTCGAGTCGATCGCCGCCGGCGTCGCCGGCGTCGTGGACGAGATCGGTGCCATCGTGGGGGCGCCGCCGCGGCGGCTCGCCCTGGTGGGAGGCGGCGCCCGGAACACCCTGCTGCGCCAGGCACTGGCACGGCGCACCGGGCTCCCCGTCCTCACCGGCGCACCGGAGGCCACCACGGTCGGCAACGCCCTGGCGCAGGGGATCGCGCTGGGCCGCTTCGCCGGTGTCGATGGCGCCCGCCGCTGGGTGGAGGAGGGAGTGGATCAGTGAACCGCGTACAGTGCTGCGGCACATCCCCCCGCAACCAGAGAGAGGGAGGATGACGGTGTCAAACAGATCGTTCGGCAGCCCCGAAGAACGGCTCAGCAAGGTGCGCAGCCTCATCAGCGAACGGGGCGCCGTCCGCATCGACGAGTTGGCGGCCGACTTCGGTGTCAGCGAGATGACCATCCGGCGCGACCTCGACGAGCTGGAGGCGCTCGGCGTGGTGCGGCGGGTCCGCGGCGGCGCCATGGCCATCGGGCCGGAAGCGTTCGCCGAACGCCACCGCCACAACGCCCGGGCCAAGGCCCGCATCGCCGAGAAGCTGGTGCCGATGATTCCGACCGTGGGAGCCGTGGCGTTCGACGCCTCCACCACCGTCCACCGCCTCGCCGGAGCGCTCGAGGCCGCCCGGGACCTCTCGGTCATCACCAACGGGCTCGACACCTTCCTCGCCCTGCAGCACAAACCCGGCTTCACCGTCGGCATCACCGGCGGCGGCCGGGAGCCGCGGACCGGCAGCCTGGTGGGTCCGCTGGCGGTGCGGTCCGCCGAGACGCTGCTCTACGACGTGTTCATAACCTCGGCGGCCGCTCTCGACCCGGTGCTCGGCTCTTCGGAGGCCAGTCTGGCGGAGGCAGAGGTGAAGCGGACCTTCGCCGACACGTCCAGCCGCATCATCCTGGCGGTGGACCACTCCAAGCTGGGCACCCGTAGCCGCGCCCGCATGTTCCCCCTCACCGAGCTCGACCTGCTGGTGACCGATCTGGATCCGGGAGATGGAAGATTGGATCCTTACCGCGACACGGTCGAGATTGCCTAGAGCGGTACTTGGTACTCGGTACTTGGTATTCGGCGCGTAATACCAAATACTGAATACCAAATACCTATGCCAGGCTCTCCGGGCCGAAGCCGTGCGGGAGCAGGTCATCCAACGCATGCGTCTTCGTCCGGCCCCCCTGGCCCTGGACTATCACGTGTTCGACACCGAACTCGCGCATGAGCTGGCGGCAGTTGCCGCAGGGGTAACACTCGTCGGCGTCGAGGCAGCCGACGGCGACGGTGCGCAGGTCCGTCTGACCGGCGGCGACGGCGGTGGAGATGGCGTTGGCCTCGGCGCAGATGGTGGACCCGAAGGCGGCGTTCTCGACGTTGGCGCCCTCGAACACCGAACCGTCGGCAGCGACCACCACCGCCCCCACCCGGAAACCCGAGTAGGGCGCGTAGGCCCGGGAAGCGACCACACGGGCAGCGTCGAGAAGGTCGCCCGGGTCGGTCATGATCCGAGCAGGGCGTCGACGAATTCGGAGGGGACGAACGGGACCAGGTCATCCAGCCCCTCCCCCACCCCGATCAGCTTCACCGGAATGCCCAACTCCTCCTCGATGGCGACCACCACGCCGCCGCGGGCTGTGCCGTCCAGCTTGGTGATGACGATGCCGGTCACACCTACCGCCTCGGTGAAGGTGCGGGCCTGGTCGACGGCATTCTGCCCGGTGGTCCCGTCGAGGACCAGTAGCACCTCGTCGATCCCGCCCGCCTCCCGGCGCAGCACCCGGGCCACCTTGTCGAGCTCACCCATCAGGTTCGTCTTGGAGTGGAGGCGGCCGGCGGTATCGACGATGACGACGTCGACGCCGCGCGCCTTGGCGGCGTGATAGGCGTCATAGGCCACCGCCGCCGGGTCGGCACCCGACTGCCCACCGACGACGTCCACCCCCACCCGGCTCCCCCATGTCTTGAGCTGGTCGCCGGCAGCGGCGCGGAAGGTGTCGGCGGCACCGAGCAGGACCGAGGTGCCCTCTCCCTGGAGGTGGTGCGCCAGCTTGGCGATGGACGTGGTCTTGCCGGTCCCGTTGACGCCGACGACGAGGACGACCGCCGGCTTGGTGGTACGTTCAAGAGTGCGCGAGCGGCCCTCGAGGAGTCCTCCGAGCTGTCGCTGCAGTTCGGAGCGTACCGCGGCGGCGTCGGCCGGCCCGACCTTGCGCACCCGTTCCACAACGCTCGTCGCCGCCTTCACGCCCATGTCGGACGCCACCAGCGTGTCCTCCAGGTCCGTCCAAAACTCGGCGTCGAGGTCGCCGCGACGCAGCACCCCGGCCAGCCTGCCGGAAATGGCCTGGCGCGTCTTCCCCAGGCGCCCCCGCAGCCCTTCCGGCGCGGCAGGAGGCTTCTCGACGACTTCAGCGACCTCGGCGACCGCCGGCGTGATCTCGCCAGGCTCGACCGGCGGTGGCGCCTCGACGGCCCGGGCTCGTCGGACGAGCACGAAGGCGACGGCGCCGAGCACCACCGCGGCGACGACCAGAGCAATGAGGACCACCGGGTCCACCGAAACCTCCAGAGAGCGGGAACGCCGGGAATCCTAAACGGTCCCATGCCCGGACCGTCGCAGCCATCGTCATCCTCCCCCGCAGCTTCGGTGGACCGTTTTCATCCTCCCCCGCCGCTTCGTGGGGTCGGTTTCATCCTCCCCCGCCGCTTCGGTGGGGGTGGTGGCCGATCGGCTCGCCCGGCGGCACAGAACCGGAGCGCGTGCACAGACTCGAAGCAGGTCGATCGGTCGGAGGGGTGGGGTTTCATCCTCCCCCGCCGCTTCGGCGGGGGAGGTGGCCGATCGGCTCGCCTGGCGGCACAGAACCGGAGCGCGTGCACAGACTCGAAGCAGGCCGATCGGTCGGAGGGGGTCTTCGTCTGAGGTCCGCGTTGAGCTTGCCGCGAGGCTGTACAGGGAGCGCGATGAAGACCCCCCTCCCCCGACCGCCAAAGCCCGGCCGGGTACTCCCCCCCGTCAAAGCCCGGGGGGAGACAAAGCACGCCCCTCCCACCTTCCCCCTGTCTCCGCAAAGCCTCCGGCAGGTGTACTCCCCCCGTCAAAGCCCGGGGGGAGATGAAGTGGCCGACCCCCGTGCCGCCGGGGCACGGGGGCCGGCATGGCGTCAGCAGGGGATGGCGGCGCGGATGGCGTCGGCCTCCTGGCGCAACTGGTCCGCCATCGCCGGGGTGAGCCCCGGCTGGGGGG
>CAZOGW010000124.1:0-8913 GCA_964579415.1 uncultured Acidimicrobiaceae bacterium
GGTCGAGCGGAGGGGAGGATTGAACCCGGTCGAGCGGAGGGGAGGATTGAACCCGGTCGAGCGGAGGGGGAGGACGGAACCGCCAGGGTCGAAGTGCCCTATCTGAGGTGTGAGGGACGGGCCTAGCGTCGCAGTGCCGCCCTGGGGCGGTCGTGCGAGACAGTCGACGTAGGAGGTCGTGATGGAGCTACGGTCCCGAGGTGACGGGTTGGTCAGGCAGCCGGCGCCGGGTGCCCCCGTGGTCGAGGTGCTCTTCGGTGGCGACGAGAGCGGACCCGACGTCGGGCTGGTCCGTGTCGACATCGCACCCGGGTCGGGTATGCCCGAACACGACCACGGAGGTTCCGATGTGGTGCTCGTACCCATCGTCGGCAGCGTCGTGGTCAGCAAGGGCGACGAGTCGTTCTCCGTCGGCGTCGGGGACGCTTTGGCGATCCGCAAGGACGAGAAGGTCGCTCTGCGCAATCCCAGTGACGAAACCGCCCACGTCGTCGTGGCCGCGGCGCCGACCGCCTTCGTGACCGCCATCCGCTCCTGGCCGGAGATGGCCGTCACCTGACACGGCAGGGGGCGATGACCCCACCCGGCGCAGTCGCACCACGCCCCGCTACTGTCTCCATGTGGCAATCGACAGGTCGGTGGCGTGTCGCGGCGCGGTTTCCCGCTGGTGGGTAGGGGTGTGATCGAGAGTGAATCGTGATGAACGCATCGTCTGGGCTCGGAAGAAGGCCGCCGAGTCGGCGCCGGTAAGGGCCGAGGAACTGGCGAGGAAGGACACCGAGCGCGCTGCCGAGATCCTGGCCCTGGGGCCTGACGGCGCCGGCCGGGCCGCCCAGGAGATCGACCGGGACGACTCCGTCGCCTGGCTCGGGCCGGTATCGACGCCGCATCAGTGGGACCAGGCCGTGTCGGCGGCCCGGGTAGTCGCCATCGCCGCGGCCGCCCAGGGGAGGACCCTCACCTACGGCGAGTTGCGGGTGGCCGCCTTCAAGGCGACGGGGATGAAGGTCGGGTACAGCATGTACGCCCAGCTCGCCATGTCCCTCAACCGCAAGAGCGACGGGTGCCTACTGTCGGCCATCGTCGTCCAGAAGGACTCCGGGGCGCCCGGCGACGGGTTCG
The DNA here is from genome assembly GCA_964579415.1 of uncultured Acidimicrobiaceae bacterium. Taxonomy (GTDB): domain Bacteria; phylum Actinomycetota; class Acidimicrobiia; order Spongiisociales; family UBA5794; genus CAZOGW01. Next base: position 1,123 of record CAZOGW010000124.1, read on the forward strand.
TCCCCTACGCCCGCAGCGAGGGCTTCGACGAGCCGGTGGCGGTGCTGCAACGTCGCGTCTTCGAGCATTTCGGCGCAGCCGAAGTCGGCGGGTGACGGCTCGGGCCGGCGAACTCCGCTACCTTCGGTGGATGACGGAGACCCCGACCCCGCCGCCCCAGAGCCTGGAGTGCCCCGCCTGCCACAACACCGACCCGGCGACGATCGTCCTGTTCGCCGAGATCGTCGAGACCGAGCGGCTCGTCTACGAGCAGTCCGAGGGCGGTGTCCCCGTCTTCGGTGAAGCGACCAGCATCCACGTCGACCCGGGCACCCACCCGCCCGCGGCCGAGTGCCGGCGCTGCCACACCATCTGGAACCCACCACCGGGCAGCTACGAGCTCCACCTCCCCGGCTGAACCCTGCGCTTGGCTGCATCCCGAGGTGGCGACCTCGGCCGTGGCCCGGCGCCGCAACCTAGGCTTGCGGCCGGTCCGGCCGCGGATCGCCGGCAGGCCGACGGTGTCAGGAGAGACCATGCAATACGAGACCATCATCGAACCGTTCCGGATCCATTCGGTGCAGCCGATCGCTTTCCCGACACGAGAGGAGCGGGAGGCGGCGCTGGAACGGGTGGGGTTCAACCTGTTCGGGCTCGACGCCGACGAGGTCACCATCGACCTGCTCACCGACTCGGGGACCGGCGCCATGTCGACCCGGCAATGGGCCGGGATCATGGAGGGGGACGAGGCCTACGCCGGGAGCCGGTCGTTCCACCGCTTCCGCACCACCGTCGAGGACCTCACCGGCCTGAGCGAGATCATCCCCACCCATCAGGGCCGCGCCGCGGAACGCATCCTCTTCGCGGCGATGGTGTCGCAGGGGGACGTCGTCCCCAACAACACCCATTTCGACACCACCCGGGCCAACGTCGAGTACCAGGGAGCCGAGGCTCTCGACCTGCTCATCGCCGAAGGCCACGACCCCACGTCCGAGCACCCCTTCAAGGGCAACATGGACATCGACGCCCTCGAGCAGGCACTCTCCGGCGACCGGCCGGTACCGCTGGTCATGGTCACCGTCACCAACAACTCGGGAGGCGGCCAGCCGGTCTCGCTGGAGAACCTGCGCGCCGTCCGCCAGGTTTGTGACCGTCACGGAGTCCCGCTGTTCCTCGATGCCGCCCGTTTTGCCGAGAACGCATGGTTCATCAAGCTGCGTGAGCCGGGCCAGGCAGACAGGTCGCCGCGGGAGATAGCCCGGGAGATGTTCTCCCTCGTCGACGGCTGCACCATGTCGGCCAAGAAGGACGGTCTGGCCAACATCGGCGGCTTCCTGGCGCTCAACGATCCCGACCTGGCCACCGACTGCCGCAACCTGCTCATCCTCACCGAAGGGTTCCCCACCTACGGCGGCCTCGCCGGTCGCGACCTGGAGGCGGTGGCCGTGGGGTTGGAGGAGGTGCTCGACGAGGACTACCTGCGCTACCGCATACGCTCGGCCGAATATCTGGCCGAGAAGGTCGAGCGTGCCGGTGTCCCCATCGTCCGTCCCGCCGGCGGGCACGCCGTCTATCTCGATGCCGCCCGCCTGCTCACCCACATCCCGCAACAGCAGTACCCGGCACAGGTGCTGGCCTGTGCGCTGTACCGGGAGGGTGGTGTGCGCGGCGTGGAGATCGGGTCGGTGATGTTCGGCAAGCCTCAGCCCGACGGCACCGAGGTTCCTGCCCCGATGGAACTGGTCCGCCTCGCCATCCCGCGCCGCACCTACACCCAGAGCCACGTCGACTACGTCGGCGAGGTGGTCGCCGCGGTGGCCGCCGGTGCCGGCGACCTCAGCGGGCTCCGCATCGTGGAACAGGCGCCCTGGCTGCGGCACTTCACCGCCCGCTTCGCTCCGGCCTGACCGCCCCAGCGAGGACGTCCATGTCGGATCGCCGCTCCCGGTCAGGCGCTGGTGGTGAGACGCTCCAGGCCGTCGAGGATGAGGTCGAGGCCGAACACGAACTCCGTCTGGTCATCACACCAACCCAGCGTCTCGTCGGGCCCGTCGTGACTGATCGCCATCATCATCCCGACCATGTTGGGCAGCTCGGCGGCCATCGCCTCGAAGTCGGCGGCGCCGTCGTCCTCGCCCTCGCCGGGGTCGAAGAGTTCCTGGGTGAAGCCGAGGGCGCGGCTGCCCAGTGCGTGCATGGCGTGATGGGCCAGGTCCCAGGAGAGGCCGCCGAGGCGCATCAACCCGAGGAGGGCGTCGTAGTGGCGGATGATGTGGGGGCTCATCTTCACTCGCGTTTCGATGACCTCGGGAGCCCAGCGGTGGCGCATCAGGACGGTGCGGGCCGCCAGGATGCGTTCCCGCAACGCCGACTTCCATCCCGCCGGTACGTCCGGGGGAGCGATGCCTTCGACCGCGGCGGCGATCTCACCGGCCACGGCGTCGACGATCCCGTCGAGGAGGTCGTCCTTGTTGGCGACGTGGTGGTACAGCGACATCGCCTCCACGCCCAGCTCGTGGGCCAGGTTGCGCATCGTCACGGCACCGATTCCCTCCCGGTCGGCGAGGGCGACCGCAGTCGTCAGCACCCGGGACCGGGTCAGCGGCGTCCGGGGCTCGGTGCTCGGTTCGGCGTCCAGGGTGGTCATCGCGTGCTTTCGGTGAGGCTTCAGAGCCGAGTGTAGACCGGAGCGCCTTGACAGCCTTACAGCGTAGGCGCTACCTTACGACGTATACCTTACAGTGTATGGAGGGTGACCTATGTGGATGGCGTGGATAGTCGGGGGCGTGGTCGTCGCCGGAATCGTGTTGTGGCTGCTGCTGGTGGTCACGCTGCGTACCCAGTACCCGCCCATGCTCACCGGAGTCCGGCGCCTCAACCGCCGCCTGTGGAATCCGAGAGCGATGAGGACGGCGGGGAAGCCGGGGGCGTCAACCTCGATCATCCACCACGTCGGCCGCAACACGGCGCGGCCTTACCGCACTCCCATCGCCGTGGTACCCACCGAGGACGGGTTCGTGGTGGTCCTCCCCTACGGCACCAGCGCCGACTGGCTCAAGAACGTGGTCGCCGCCGGGCAGGCTCGGATCGAGACAGACGGGCATGCCTACCAGGTGGGTGAACCGGAGGTGGTGGGGCCTGAGGTGGCGGTCAGGTACCTCGGCACCAGGGATCGGCTCTCGGTACGGATCTACGGCGTCGACCGGTTCCTCCTGGTCCACAAGGTCGACGTTCCCGTCGCCGCCGGGGAGGGGCGTTGAAAGCCGCCGTCCGAGACCGCTACGGCCCGCCCGAGGTGATCCGTGTGGACGAGGTCGCCGCACCAGCGCCCGGCGCCGGTGAGGCGCTGGTGCGGGTGCGTGCGGCGTCGCTCAACACCGCCGACAGCGAGCACCTGCGAGGCATGCCCCGCTTCATCCGACTCTTCAGCGGTATGCGACGGCCCCGCCACAGCCGGATGGGTACGGATGTGGCCGGGACGGTGGAGGCCGTCGGGCCCAGGGTGGCGGTGTTGCGGCCCGGCGACGAGGTATGGGCCGACCTCTTCGACCACGGCGCCGGCGCTCTCGCCGAATACGTCAACGTGCCCGCCGCGGCCCTGGCTCCCAAGCCGGCGACGGCGACGTTCGAGGAAGCGGCGGCGGTGCCACACTCCGGCGTCCTCGCCATGCAGGGACTCCTATGCCGGGGTCCGTTCCGCGCCGGCGAGCACGTCCTGATCAACGGCGCCGGCGGCTGCGTCGGGCCGTTCGCCATCCAGATCGCCAAGGCCCACGGTGCCGAGGTCACCGCCGTCGACCACACCGACAAGCTCGACCTTCTCCGCGCCGCCGGTGCCGATCACACCGTCGACCACACCCGGACCGACGTCACCGATTCCCCCGAGCGCTACGACCGCATCCTCGACATCGTCGGCAACCGCTCGGTGCTGCGCTGGCGGCGCCTCCTCCGACCCGGGGGTGGCTACGCCCTCATCGCCAGAGACCTGAGCGGGTTCGCCGGTGCCGCCATCCTCGGCGCCGCCATCTCCGTGTTCGGCGACAGGCGTCTCGGGGTGTTCGGCTGGAAGGCCAACCGGCGCCGGGACCTCGACGAGTTGGCGAGGCTCATCGACACCGGGCGCATCCGCCCCATCGTCGACCGCAGCTTCGGCCTCGACCAGGTCGCCGACGCCTACCGGCACCTCGAATCGGGCCGGGCACGGGGCAAAGTGGTCGTAGTGCTGCCGGAGTCGAGCTGAGCGGTTCGGCCGCGAGAAGCACGAAGGCGCGTAACGTGGGGGCGTGTCGGCCGTCGAGCACGTCCGCAGTGTGGCGCTCACCCTTCCCCGCAGTTATGAGGTGCTGGTGCGGGACCGGGTCAAGTTCCAGGTGGGGAAGCTGGTCTACCTGGCATTCTCCCGGGACGAGACGCTCATGGGCTTCGCCTTCCCGAAGGTGGAGCGGGAGGCACTGGTCGCCGCCGAGCCTGGCAAGTTCCTGATGCCGGAGCGGGGGGACATGCGCTACAACTGGGTGGTGGCCCGCCTCGACGCCCTCGCAGACAACGAGCTGTTCGAGATCGTCATCGACGCCTGGACGATGGTGGTGCCGAAGCGGGTCGCCGCCGAGCATCTGCGGTCCCTCGGGCTCTGACCGTATCCCCCGGGGTGGCCCGCCCCGTTTGGGACTTTGGTCCCTAGTCCCGTCGCTCCTTCTCGGCGAGCGTTCCCTGCAAAGACCACGCAGGAGGAGCCCGCCCATGACCACGAGCACGGAGAAAGCCGCGCCCGTTCTGCCCATCGCCGCCTTCGCCCTGGTGTTGGCCTCGGTGGCCATCGTCACCGGTGTCGCCGGGCTCATCGTCGGGATGAGGGCGGACACGGCAGGCGGCGGGGGAGAGGCGGGTGTCCCCGTCGCTGCCGGGACGGAGACCGTGGCATCCGTGGTCGAGGTGGAGATCGCCGAGTTCGCCATCACCGGCGACCTCATCGCACCCGCCGGGGAGGTGACGCTGCGGGTCACCAACACCGGGTCCATCGCCCACAACGTGGTGGCGGCCAACGGCGCACGCACCTCCGACGTGGCACCCGGCGCCAGCGAAGATCTGGTCGTCGGCAGCCTGGCGCCGGGCACCTACACCATCATCTGTGACATCCCCGGCCACGAGGCAGCCGGGATGACCGCCAACCTCCTGGTCACCGAGGCCGGTGCCACCGGCGACACCGTCGCCGACCACGACGGGCACGGCGGGGAGGACACCGACTGGGCAGCCCTCGACGCGGCGATGCTGGAGTCGATACTGGCCTTCCCCGCCGAGACGGAGGGCACCGGCAACGTCCCCCTCGAGCCCACCGTGCTCGCCGACGGCAGCAAGGAGTTCGAGCTGACCGCTTCCATCGTCGACTGGGAGGTGGAGCCGGGCAAGATCGTCCAGGCGTGGGCCTACAACGCCATGGTCCCCGGTCCGGCGCTGCGCGTCGACGTCGGCGATCACGTGCGCGTGGTGGTGCGCAACGACCTGCCCATGGGCACCGACGTACACATGCACGGCCTGTCGCTGCCCTTCGAGATGGACGGCGTGGCGCCCATCACCCAGGAGCTCATCGAGTCGGGAGGGGAGTTCGTCTACGAGTTCGAGGCCGAGAAGCCCGCTATCGGGATGTACCACGCCCACCACCACGGGCAGATGCAGGTCCCCAACGGGATGTTCGGGACCTTCATCATCGGCGACACGCCGATCCCGTACGGGCGCACCGTCTCCGGCGTCACCATCCCCGAGGATCTCGAGATCGCCGCCGAGATCCCCATGGTGCTCAACGACGCCGGTGTCATCGGCTTCTCGCTCAACGGCAAGTCGTTCCCAGCCACGGAACCGCTCGCCGTCGGCGAGGGCGACTGGTTCGTCACCCACTACTACAACGAAGGGCTCACCGACCACCCGATGCACCTGCACCAGTTCCCCCAGCTCGTCTTCGCCAAGGACGGCTTCCCGTTGGAGCAGCCGTATTACGCCGACACCATCAACATCGCTCCCGGTGAGAGGTACTCGGTCCTCGTTCAGGCCGACCGCCCCGGCATCTGGGTGTGGCACTGCCACATCCTCACCCACGTCGAGCGCGAGGAGGGCATGTTCGGCATGGTGACGGCGCTCATCGTCGAATAGGCTGAGTCATCCTCCCCCAACAAAGTCTTCGCACCACTGCTCCCCCCTCCGACAGCCGGCCCAAAGCTGCCGGCTGCCACCTCCCCCAAAGGGGGAGGATGATCAGGGCGGTGAACCGGAGCAGCAAGATCGCCGTATAGCCCTGTTGAACGTGCGTCGCCGTGCGCGGCTGCGCAACGACCGCAACAGGGAGAGATTGCATGCGCGTCCGTCGTTTCCTGATCGTTGGCGTCGCGCTGGCGACGATGCTCGCACTGATGGCGTCGATGTCCATCGCCCAGATCGCCAACCCCATTCCCGAACCGATCGAGCAGAGCGACGTGCCCGTCGCCTACGAGCTCGTCGCCGACGGGTTCACCACACCGGTGTGGGGCACCACCCGTCCTCGCAGCAGCCAGCAGCTCTACGTCGTGGACCAGACCGGCAAGATCTGGGCCCTCGGTATCCATGCCCGCCGCAACGACCCACCGGTGCCCGACCGGCACCTCTTCCTCGACGTGGGTCCGCAGGGGCTCAATCTCCTGGTCCCGATGGGAGGCTTCGAGGAGCGGGGCCTGCTGGGTCTCGCCTTCCATCCCGACTACACGCTCAACGGTCTGGTGTACACCTTCACCACCGAGCCGACCCGCCCGAACCCCGACTTCAGCACGGTGCCCGCCGGGGCCAACCCGAACAGCCAGTCGGTCATCCGCGAGTGGCGGGTCAACAATCACAACAGCGGGGAGGCGACGGTCGACACGACCAGCAGCCGGATCCTGCTGCGCTGGGACAAACCCCAGTTCAACCACAACGGAGGCGCCATCGTCTTCGACCGTGACCGCTACCTGTACATCTCGGTGGGCGACGGCGGGGGGTCCGACGACGAGGGTAGCGGCCACGCCCCGCAGGGCAACGGCCAGGACCTGAGTCCCAACAACGTGCTGGGGAAGATCCTCCGCATCGACCCGCTGGGCTCGAACTCTGCCAACGGGCAGTACGGCATCCCCCGGGACAACCCGTTCGTCGGCCCGACACCGGGCGCCGACGAGGTGTACGCCTACGGGTTGCGCAACCCGTTCCGCATCGGCTTCGACGCCGACTGGAACCTGTGGGCTGCCGACGTGGGCCAGGGGAACATCGAAGAGGTCAACATCATTCATTCCGGCGGCAACTACGGGTGGCCGCTCAAGGAGGGCACCTTCACCTACAACCGCAACGGGACGTCGCCCGGGTTCCTCGTCGCCGACAGCCCGGGGCAACCGCCGCACCTGACCGACCCCATCGCCCAGTACGACCACGGTGAGGGAATCTCCATCACCGGCGGGTTCGTCTACGAGACGCGCCTCATCCCCGGGCTGCAGGACAGCTACATATTCGGCGACTGGCGCGCCCCCGGCGGCGCCACCGAGGGCAGGGTCTTCCACCTCACCGATGACGACACCATCGTCGAGCTGCCCCGGCCCGGCATGTACGTCACCGGCTTCGGTATCGACCGCCACGGCGAGGTGTACGTGATGGGCACCCGCAACACCGGGCCGACCGGGACCACCGGCGCCGTGTACAGGATCGTGAATCCGTCGGACGGCCCGCCGCCGACCACGACGACTACGACCCTGCCGCCCACCACGACCACGACGACTACGACCCTGCCGCCCACCACGACGACCACGACTACGACCCTGCCGCCCA
>CAZOGW010000125.1:0-7382 GCA_964579415.1 uncultured Acidimicrobiaceae bacterium
GTCGAGCGGGTGTTCATCGACACCAGCGAGCTGTTCCCGTACACCATCATGGATGTCCTCTTGACTCTGTCGGAGGATCGACTGTTCGATTGGATGTGGACCGACGAGTTGCTCGATGAGTGGGAGCGCGTGATCGTCCGCGAGAGGCACCGCACACCGGAGCCGGCACGCTCGGTGACCAACGCGGTGCGGACGTGGTTTGCACGTCCGCACCGTCGATGAGTACCTGGTGGCGTTGCTGCGCCGCCGACCGACGGCAGTTCAAGAGTCGGTGGTCCGGCTCGCTTCACGCAGGACCCGACCGTCGATGACGGCATGCGGACTTGTCGACCGAATCTCCAGAGCCGGAGCAGTCAACTTCGCTCGGCGGCTCAGCCGCCGGCTCGGCTGTGGATGAGATCGGTGCTTCGAACCATGTTTGACGTCGTTCACCGAGTCAACGGCATCCCAACTCGTCGGCCGCCGCCAGGGCCGCCGGCAACGCTGGGAGTGATCGAGACATGAGCTACCTGGAATCGACGATCGGGAGTGGGGCCAAACCAAGCGCTCCGTCCTTCGACCGTCTCGCGTGGCTGGTGACTGCGACCTCCAGCCACCGGGCCATGTACCAGGGCGGCTCATGGGCGATGGCTGCAGCAAGTCGCATGAGGGGTCAGTCGACGGATAACCCGCGTCAGGCGATGTGTGCATGGAGCCGGGAGCCAAGTTGGGAGCCATTTGGTGCGGACTCGTGTGGACGGAACTGCCTGATTTCGACAGAGCCCGGATCTTCCGGATGGAGGACGCCGAACCCGACGGCACCTCCTGGCGCGCCAGCATCCCGCGTGATACGACCACGCTGTCGCACCCCACCTCGCGGTCCCGGCGGATGTTCGTGGTCAGTCCACGGAGCCGTCGGCTTGGGCGTCCATGGGCCGTCCGTAGCTGACGGCCTCGAGCACCTGGGGTGGAGCCAGAGCGCGATAATCCCGGTCCGGGACGGTGCCGAGGGCGTCGTTGACGGTTGAGAACGCGATGCGCATTGCGACGTACACCGTGATGGCGAAGATCTGGTCGTCGGTGAAGCCGACGTCGCGCAGAGCCTGCACATCGTGCGGAACGGTGCTGTTGGCATCTTGTGCCACGGTGCGTGCCCAGGCCGCCATTGCCCTCTCGGCGTCGGTCAGCCCGGTGTCGGAGCCGCGTAGCACGGAGGCGGCGGTAGCCGGGTCCGCCTCGGCGGCCAGCTTCGTACCCCATGCCAGGGAGCAGTACGAGTCACCCAGTGCCGCGGCCACGGCGGTCACCAGGACTCCTCGCTGCCGGACGCTCAGACCAGCAGCCCGCGTGGCGGCACTCACCGTGCCGAAGAGGGCCGCATGCAGGTGAGGCCCGTGTGCCCAGAGGCGGGATGCGTTCATGACGAACCCGAGACTTTCGAGATCCTCGTCGAACATGTCCTGCGCCTCCGCACTGGTCGCCGGTTCGCCGAGGAAGTGAGGGCGTGGACTCATCGTGATCTCCTTGGTCGACGTATCGGAACTTGTTCGGTGCGGTACATTCTCACGCTCGGTAGTGGCTGCGACGCCAGGCCAACGTGGGCACGAGAGCGCCCAATCCTCATGAGGACGGTCGGCCATCCTCGCGGTGTAGACCGGCCGGTGCAGCTTTCTCGTCGTCTTCCTCGTCGGTGTTGTCACGGCGCGCGCCCAGGTCGCACTCATCCAGGAGGGGCAGGTCGCTCCGACCCGCCCCTCCTCGTTCTCGTCGCTGGTTGTCAGTGGTGGTGGACGCCCACGGGGATCGGGCAGCGTGTCGGCGGCTCGACTCCCTCGGTGATCGTGAGCGGGCCGGTCTCGGGCACCTCGAAGAAGGTGGCGAGGAGCACGGTCGGCTCGTCGGTGCGGTTGAACGCGGTGTGGACGTTGCCTCGGCCTGGGTCTACGAAGGCATGGCCGGTGGCGTAGGGCCGCTCCACGCAGTCGTTGGCGTTGACGTACACCAGCTCGCCTTGGGCCACGTTGACAAGGACGGGGCCGGAGTGGGTGTGCCACGGGAAGTGTGCCCCGGGTTGGACCGTGATCTTGGCCACCACGGTCCGCGACGGTTCCGTCATGCCGATCTTGATCGACTTCGCCGGCCTGGTCTGCCCGGGCTGGTCTGCGAACTGCACGCGAAGCGTCAAGTCGACGTCGTCGGTGAACTCGGCGCGCTCCGTCAGCACCTCCACGCTGATCGGCGGCGTCTGCGCCGCCGACGGGAACACCGCCACCCCGACGGTGAGGACCACCGCCAGGGCAAGGATCCCCGCCATCGTCAACCTCTTTCTGTTCATGAGTTTGCTCCCTTCTCGAGCGTTCGGTGTGCACCGGCCTGCCGTGGATCTGCGCCGCCCTGCTCCGCCTCGTCTACGATCGCGGTCGGCCCGCCGACCGTGACAGTGGAGCCGGACCGGGTAGGAACTCGGCCCGATGCTCTGACACCATGCGCCGCGGGGGCTGCGGCGTCATCCGTGCGCAGCACGGATTCGGCAGATTGCGAGGATCGGGGTCATGCCGACACGATTCGAACAGCTCACCCCGCGCGAAGACGAGGTCCTACGCGCCATCGGACGCCGGCTCAGTAACCGGGAGATCGCCGCGGAGCTGTTCATCTCGGTGCGTACCGTCGAGAGCCACGTGGCAGCGCTGCTCCGCAAGCTCGAGGTGGAGAACCGCAGCGAGCTGATCGCCGAGGCCAACCATGCTCGCCGCGGTTCGGTGATCGCTCTGCCGCAGAACTCATTCGTGGGACGGGACGCGGACCGGGAGGCCGTGGCGTTGCTCCTCGGCCGTTTCCGCTTGGTCACCATCACCGGCGTTGCGGGGGCCGGCAAGACCCGGCTCGCCCTGGAGACGGCGGTGGCCCATCCACTGGTGCCCATCGTGGCGACACTGGAGCGCGTCGGCGACGGGGAGGTGGCGTTGGCGGTCGCCGGCGCCATCGGCATCGTGCCTGACACCCGGTCGGACTTGGTGTCGGCCTGTGCCGTGGCGCTCGACACGCACTCCCACATGCTGGTCCTCGACGATTGCGACCGGGTGGCGGCGGAGGCGGCCACGGTTGGGAGCGCCCTTCTCGCCAGAGTGCCGACCCTCCGCATCCTGGCCACGTCGCGTAGCCCTTTGGGGGCTCCGGATGAGGCGGTTCATCCACTCGCCCCCCTCGACACCGGGTCCGGTGCCGCCGCTCAACTCTTCCTCGACCGCGTCCGTGCCGCCGCCCCCCGAGCCGTCGGTCCCGATCCGGGTGCCGTGCAGCGCATCTGTGACCGGCTCGACGGCTTGCCCCTCGCCATCGAGCTTGCCGCGGCCCGCATGCGGCACATGTCGGCGGATGAGCTCGCCTCCCGGCTCGAGAACCGTCTCGGGATCCTGGAGGAGCCGGGCCGGCCCGAACGCCACCGCACCCTGGAAGCGGCATTCTCCGGGTCCTGGGAACTCCTCGATCCCGACGAGAAGTGGGTGCTGACAAGACTCGCCGCGTTGCCGGGCACCTTCGACCTGGAGCTGGCGGAAGCGGTGACACGCTCCGGTGCAGGGCCGATTGTGCTGCGGCTCCTCGACCGGTCGATGCTGTCTCCCGCCGTCACCACGCCGCAGACAGGGAGCTACCGAGTGTTGGGCTCCCTACGCGCCTTCATCCTCGACCAGGCCGGGGCTGAGCACGTCGATGACGTCCGCGCTGCTCATGCCGCTGTCTACGCCAACCTCGCCGGGGACGCCGCCACCAGGCTCCGCACCGACGATCGCCGCCACACCACCGATCAGGTGCGTGACCTGGTGGCGGGATCGGCTGCGGCGCTGGCCTGGGCCATCGACGCCGATCCGCCGCGGGCCCTCGAACTGAGCCGGGCACTGGCGGTGATCTGCGAACACGTCGGGCCTGATGTGATGAGCATGGCGGCGATCACGCGGGCGGCGCGGGACCCGGCAGTCCTCGCCGACGCCACCCCGTCCGATCTCGGTGTCCTCGGTGACTTCCTTCTCTACGGAGACCTGGACCTCGTCGACGAGCTGGCGACTCGGGCCATGTTGCTGGCCACCGACGAACCGGGTCGCCTCGCCGCCCTACATCTCACCGGCTACTGCCGTGCCCACCAGCAGCGTGTCGACGAAGCCATGTTCCGTCTCGACGAGGCAGAACGCCTGGCAACCTCCCTCGGCAGGACGTGGCAGCTCGCCGCCATCCGGCACGCCCGTGGGGTCGCTCTCGGTCACGGCGAGGACCCGGAGCCCGCGCTGGAGGCCCTCCAGCAGGCGCTGCATACCTACGCCCGGGCCGGGGATGCGATGCATGTCAACAACGTCCGCTACGCCATGGCCCGGATTGCCGCCGACAGTGGCCGGCGCCGCGAGGAGGCCGTTGCCTGGGCCCAACAGTGCGTGGCCTACGCCGAGGCCAGCGGCAACCGGCACGAACGGGCCCACGGCCTCCTCGTGCTGGCGGAACTGCAACGCTCCCCCGACTGGGAAGATCAGGTGACGTCGGCTCTCGACACCTTCCGGCGGGTCGGCGACCTCCGCTGCCTCAGCCGGGGGTACCTTCACCTTGCGGGCGCGCTGCCGTCCGACGAGCAGATCCCGATGTTGCGGCGAGCGTTGTCCGCCTCCGCCGCCGCCAACGACCGCCCCCGCCAGGTCCAGGCCCTGTCGAGAACGATGCAAGCGCACTTGGCAGGCGGTGACCACCGCTCGGCGGCCCTGGTACTGGGGGCCCTGAGCACTGTCCTCGAGGACTCCGAGGTGGCGGACCACGTCCCCGATGTGCTGGCCGCCGACATCAATAGGTGGCGACCCACCATCGCCGAGGGCCTCGCCCGCGGCGTCGCCGGCATCGCCGAGGGGTGGCAGTGATGGGTATGGTTCGCTCCAGTTTGGGGGAAATGCACGCAACGCAAGGTACGAGAAGCCCTCGGTGCCCGCATCCGTGGACACCACCGACTCTGCGGATGCACGCCCAACGGGGCGGGGGGAGCCGCCCACGGTGCACACCCGACCGGCTACCAGAGCCGGTCGGGTGAATGGCGTTCGTCAGGGCCGTGGCATCAGGCCGGCACGGCGGCGCCCTGCAGCGCCTTGACGTCGGCCGTGGTCAGCGCCCGGCCGCCGATTCCCCAGTCGCCGCTCTGGACGTCCTCGAGGACCACCCAGGTGACGTCACGCATGGCCTCGCCCTCGATGCCCACCATGGCATCGGTGAGCCTGACGATGATCTCCTTCTTCTCCGCGTCGGAGAACACTCGCTCGATGAGCTTCACATTGATCAACGGCATCTTCTTTCCTTTCGTAGCCGCTGCCGTCACAGTGCACCTTGCGCCGCTTGTCGTCATCCGTGCAACGCACGGACTCCGCCTAGGAACCAACTGTCCGGCTCGGAGAGCGCCGCCGAGATATGAGCGTGGTCGCTGCTCCAGTGCTCGATCAATGCATCAACCGTCAGGAGAGCCTCTCGAAGTGTGCCACGAGCTTCGTCCCGCTCGACGACGGCGACGACATCCTGCTCGCTCAGCGAGCTACCTTCCCTGGCAGCCGAGTGAGCAGGGCATCCCCTACAGGAGCAGCGTCATGATCACGTCGTCGATCGGCTCACCGTCGATGCGAAACCGGTCGGCGAGCGTGCCGATCTCAGTGAAGCCGAAGCGCCGATAGAGTGCCCGCGCCGCCGTGTTGGGGGCGAACACGCGCAGATCGATCCACTCCAGTGTCGGCGCGTCGCTTGCCAGTTCGATCGCCGCCGTCATCAGCCGGCCGCCGATGCCACGACCGCGATAGGCACGCTCGATCCCGATGCCCAGCTCGCAGCGATGCCGCGCCACCTTCAATCGGTCACCCTTCAGGTTGACGTGACCGACGATCTGATCGTCTACTACCGCCACGATCCATCGCTCCCAGCCGGGCTCGGTCAGCGCCCGCGCGCAGGCTTCAAGGTCAGCGCCGCGTGGGCCGTCCGGATCGCCGGGCGCGAACGGCATGAAGTGCCCATCGCCGCGCCCCGACTCGGCGCGATGGCGGGCGAAGTGCCGGCGAACCTGGTCGATGTCACCGGGCTCGAACGGACGGACGAGAGGTTCGCCAGGAGTCGGGTTCATTCCCTACGCAGGCTACCCCGGTGTCGTGACCATGTCGGCGAGAAGGAGATCCAGCACCAGCTCTTCATGGACGACACGGTCGGCTCGGGCCATGGCGGTTGCCAGGTCGGGGTCCATCACGGCGCCATTATGCCGAGAGGGTGTGACACGAACCGGACACATTGCTCTCCCACAGGATCGATCAGGTCGGATGCCTAACCACCGGCGATACGCGGCCACCCGTACTGCGCCAGCTCGCAGAGCCGATCAGCGAGCGCCGCGACCTCAACAAACGTGCTCACCGGTGTGGCCGAGTTCCCCAGCTGAGGGGATCGGCTGGTGCGGGACCGCCGACCCTGGTCAGGCCGTGGAGGGGCCGCCTCCGGTCACCTCGTCGGCGTCGACGATGCTGTAGGAATAGCCCTGCTCGGCGAGGAACCGCTGGCGGTTGAGGGCGAACCGGGTCTCGTCGGAGTTGGCGGTGACGATGCTGTAGAAGCTGGCGGTGGTCCCGTCGGCCTTGGGGCGGACGATGCGGCCCAGGCGTTGTGCCTCCTCCTGGCGGCTCCCGAACTGGCCCGACACCTGGATCGCCACCGAGACGTCGGGGAGATCGATCGAGAAGTTGGCGATCTTGGAGACGACCAGCACCCGCAGCGAACCGCGGCGCAACTCGCCGAAGAGGCGATCCCTCGTGGCCTGGGAGGTCTGCCCGGTGAGCAGGGGAGCGTCGAGGAGCGCCGCCATCTCGCGGAGCTGCTCGATGAACTGGCCGATGACCAGGATCTGCTCGCCGCGGTGGCGTGCCACCAGGGCCTCCACGACGGGAAGCTTCTCCGGGGCGGTGGCGGCCACGCGGTGACGGAGCCGAGGCTCGGTTGCGGCGTAGCGGGCACGGCTCTCGGGAGTCATGGCGACCCTCACCTCGGTGCACCGCGCCGGTGCGATCCATCCTGCCGCCTCCAACTCGGCCCACGGCGCGTCGTAGCGTTTGGGCCCGATCAGGCTGAAGATGTCGCCTTCCCGGTTGTCCTCCCGCACCAGGGTGGCGGTGAGGCCGAGGCGCCTCACCGCCTGCACCCGGGCCGCGGCCCGGAACACCGGCGCCGGCAGCAAATGGACCTCGTCGTAGATCACCAGCCCCCACCCGAGCTCGCTGAACAACCCGAGATGGGGATGGCGCTCGAAGATGTCGGCGTCGGGCGGGGCCGCCGGGTCCGCCCAGGTGAGCGAGTGGTAGGTGACGAAGGTGACCGGCCGGAGCTGCTTGCGGTGACCGGACCACTCGCCCAGG
>CAZOGW010000125.1:7482-8904 GCA_964579415.1 uncultured Acidimicrobiaceae bacterium
GCCAGCAGCGCCTGCTTGAGGGCGCCGCGATCGTGCTCGCGCACCGAGAACCGGTGCGGATCGAGGCGGCGCTCGAGGAGGTCGGCGACCTGGCGAACTCCGGCCAGCTCGTCGAGGAGGACATCGTCATCGGACACCAGGACGAGGCCTTCGGGAGCCCGGGCCAGCCACACCCTGCCGTAGCGCTCCATCTGGTCAATGACGGCGCCGATCACCGTCTCGGACACGGCGTACTTGGCGAATCCGGTGAGCGTGCCGACGACGTCCTCGACGGACATGCCGGCGACGGCGGCGTTCCACAGCGACAGCGGGGTGATCCGGTAGGTGTGGATGTGCTCGGGCGCCTTCTCGAGCTCGGCGAAGCGGGCCAGCCACCCTCTTGCCTCGTCCGCACGCGGCGAGGCCACTTCGACGAGCACAGTCATGTCGCCCTGGACGATGAGAGGTCCGGTGGGATCGGTCACCGGCCGGTCCCCGTGGCGAGAGCCTCCAGCATGCGCGGAGTCACCGTCAACGGGCCGTCGACGGCGAGACGCCCGGCCACGTCTCCGAGTGTTTCGGCCCGCTCCGCCAGCGCCCGGATCTGCTGTTCCATGAAGCCGTGCGCGCCGTCGTCGCCGTACACGGTGCGTAGCTGTTCGGCGCGCCCGGCCGCGGCGGCTGCCTCATCGAGGCTGGAGCGGGTGTCTCGTACCCCGCCGCCCATCACCGTTTCGGGGAACAATCCTTTGCGCTCCAATGCGGCGCGCACCCGAGCCAGGGGAATCTCGGTGACGGCGACCGTGTCCGTCAACCTGGTGAGCTTGAGGGCCTTGATGGAGCACGCCACGGTCATGTCGGCGGGATCGGTCACCGCCACCACCGTGGGAGCCGTGATCAACCGCACCGATCCGGCCCTGGCGGCCGCATCGTGGATCAGGCGGACCACGGCGTCGGGTAGGGCCGTGGAGGACATGGAGGCGAGCATCTCGACGATCTCTGCCGCCTCCCTGCCTGCCTGCACGGCGCGGGTGATGCGGCCGGCGTCGATGCGGTAGACCGTGGCCGCCGAGGTGCTCTCCGTGACCGCGATCGACTCCAGATCGGTCACCAGGTCGTGCCGCAGGTCGGGTGGTGCGATCACCGTCAGGTCCGCCTGCACCACCACCGTCGCCGCGTCGCTGCCGGTGCTGGCGGCGACCGAGCCGGGGGCGTCGAGGACGGCGCGGCCCAGCGCGGTGAGAGACAGCGGATCGGTGGCGACCACGCCGAGCTGTGCCAGCTCGGCGATGCACTCCCGGGCGTCGCCGGCGTAACCGATGGGCGCGTAGCGGTCGGCGAACCAGGTCACGAAGTCGTCGGAGCCGTCGTAGGCCTGACCGTCGGGCAGGCGGGCAAGCTCCCACAGGACCAGGTGGCGATTGGCGAGGAGCTGGGGTTCCA
>CAZOGW010000126.1:0-8580 GCA_964579415.1 uncultured Acidimicrobiaceae bacterium
GTCCCCAAGATCACCGTCATCACGCGCAAGGCCTACGGCGGCGCCTACGTGGTGATGAACTCCCGGGCGGTGCGCGCCGACCTGGTGTACGCCTGGCCGTCGGCGCAGATCGCGGTGATGGGCGCCCAGGGTGCGGTCAACGTCATCCATCGCCGGGACATCACCGCCGCCGAGGACCCCGACGGCAGGCGCACCGAGCTCATCGCCGAGTACGAGGACCGCTTCAACAACCCCTACCTGGCCGCCGAGAGGGGCCTCGTCGACGACGTCATCGAGCCCAGGGAGACCCGCCCCCGGCTCATCCGCGCCCTGGAGATGTTGCGCACCAAGCGCGAGACGCTGCCGCCGAAGAAGCACGGCAACATCCCGTTGTGAAGAGCTCCATCCGTGCCGCCGATGCCGCGCCCGGCGGCACTGTCTCGTAAGCTGACCCGATGCAATCCGTCCTGATAGCCAACCGCGGCGAGATCGCCGTGCGCGTCATCCGCGCCGGCCGCGAGCTGGGCCTGCGCACCATCGCGGTCTATTCCGAGCTGGACCGCGACGCCCGCCATGTCGCCCTCGCCGACGAGGCGTGGAACATCGGGCCCGCCCCCGCCGCCGAGTCCTACCTCAGCATCGAGCGCATCCTGGGGGCGGCCACCGCCTCGGGAGCCGAGTCGATCCATCCCGGCTACGGCTTCCTCGCCGAGAACCCCAACTTCGCCCGGGCCGTCGTCGACGCCGGGCTGGTGTGGATCGGCCCCCCCGCCGACGTGATCGCCACCATGGGCGACAAGATCGCCGCCCGCAAGGCGGCCGACGCCGCCGGTGTCGCTGCGGTGCCGGGCAGCCTCGACCCGCTCGACCTGGCCGGGGTACAGGCCTGGGCCGGCGAGTTCGGCTACCCGCTCGCCATCAAGGCGGCCCACGGGGGCGGCGGCAAGGGCCTCAAGGTGGTGCGCCGCGAGGAAGAACTGGAGTCCGCCTTCTCGTCCGCCGAGCGGGAGGCCGACGCCTACTTCCGCAACCCCGAGGTCTACGTCGAGCGCTACCTGGACCGTCCCCGCCACATCGAGGCCCAGGTCTTCGCCGACACCCACGGCAACACGGTCTTCGTCGGCGATCGTGACTGCACGGTGCAGCGCCGCCACCAGAAGCTCATCGAGGAGGCGCCCGCTCCCGGCCTTTCCACCGAGGTGCGGGCAGCGCTGGGCGAGGCGGCGGTGTCGCTGGCCAAGACCGCCGGGTACGTCAACGCCGGGACCCTGGAGTTCCTCCTCTCCGGCGAGGAGTTCTTCTTCCTGGAGATGAACACCCGCATCCAGGTGGAGCACACCGTCACCGAGATGGTGACCGGCCTCGACCTGGTGAAGGAACAGTTCCGGGTGGCACGCGGCGAGCCGCTCTCCTTCGACCAGGCGCCGGTGCGGGGCCACGCCATCGAGGTCCGGGTCAACGCAGAGGATCCCGCCACCGGGTTCCTCCCCCACCCGGGCAAGATCATCGACTACATCGAGCCTTCAGGGCCGGGAGTGAGGGTCGACTCGGGGATCGTCGCCGGCAGCACCATCTCGCAGTACTACGACAACCTCATCGCCAAGCTGGTGGTGTGGGGCACCGACCGCGAGGAGGCCGTGGCCCGCTGCCGCCGCGCCCTCTCCGAATTCACCGTCACCGGCGTGGCCACCACCATCCCGGCGGCCGCCCGCATCATCGAGACCGACGCCTTCGCCGCCGTGGACCACCACACCAAGACGGTGGAGGACGACCTCGACTTCTCCGACCTCAAGTTCATGGGATCGCCGACGCTGCCCGAGGACGAGGAGCGCGAGGAGCGATCCATCACCGTCGAGGTGGGCGGCCGCCGCTTCGGCGTCAAGTACTGGGCCCCCGTCATGGCCCCGATCGCCGCCGGGGGCCAGCGCCTCGCCCCGCGCCGCCGTCCCCCCAAGCTGGAGAAGCGCGAGCCCAGCGCCGCCGGAGCAGGCGTGGTCACGGCCCCGATGCAGGGCACCATCGTCAAGGTCCACAAACATGCCGGCGCCCGCGTCAACGCCGGCGACGCCCTCTGCGTGCTCGAAGCCATGAAGATGGAGAACGAGATCACCGCCCCGGCCTCGGGCGAGATCGTCGACCTCAGGGTCCAGCCGGGAGACACCGTGTCGGCAGGTGCCGTCCTCATGGTGATCCGGTAACAGGCTCTCGCCCCGGTCGAAAGGGGCAGCCCGGGGGAGGGGGACGGCGCTCCCCCTCCCCTCAGTCATCCTGCGACGGATCAGGGACGGACCCGCAGCATGAGCATCTCCGTCTCCCGGGTGGCGGCGCCGCGGGCCCCCGGTCCCCGGTCGGCGTTGGTGAAGAGAAGTAGCCCCAATTCGGCGGTGGCACCCGCCACCTGGCCGTGGTCGCTCACGGTCATCTTCGCCGTCGACTGCGGACCGACATCGACCGAACCGGCGCGATAACGCTCTCCTCCGGGGACGATGCTCAGGTTGGTCATGGCGTCCTCCATGAACTCGTAATACCCGTAGAAGTCGCGTGCGAAGAAGTCCGCATCGACCCTGGTCGTCCCCAGGTCGGTGGCACCCAGGCCCACCTGCTCGGCACACACGCGGAGCACGGTGTTGCGGGTATTGGTGGCGTGCTCGGCGAAGAACAGCGCCGAGAGGCCACCGGTGGACAGGTTGGTGACGATGGTGGCCTGGCGGCCGTCGAAGCCCGCCCCGGCGGCGAAGTCGAAGTTGCGCACCCTGAAGTCATCGGTCCCGTCCCGGTCGGTGTCGAGCCACACCTCGTGCTGCAGGGTCGCCAGGTTGCTCAGGGGCCGGTGCAGGCTGAAGGCGAACGCCCAGACGAACGAGGGGTTCGGAGAACAGAACCCGGCGGGGACCTCGGTGGTGCTGACCCCCACCGCGTGGAGATCAGGCACCGGGCGCAACCCTGCCGGCGGTCCAGGGGGACGCTTGCCACTGCGTGCCAGGAAGGCGAAAGCATCGACCTGCCCCGTCCCCACACCTTTGTTGTCGAGCACCGCCTCGGTGTGAGCCATGCCCTGAAAGGCCAGCTCATCGGGTGCGGAGACGGAGGCCTCCTTCCTCGGCAGCACGTGCCAAGGCAGGTGGATCGGCGCCGAGCCGTCATCAAGCACGATGTAGCCGTCGTATTCGTTGGTATCGAGGGCGGCGGGATCGATCGCATCGGGGCCCGAGCTCATGTGGTTGCCCGGCAGCAGGTCGCCGCGGATGGTGACCGTCACCCGGACCACTGCGTCGCTCCCGGCAGGGACGGAGACCTGGCTCGGCGCCGTCACCGTGACCGCCGGATCGGCCGCGTCTTCGGCGAAACGGAACGTCGGCGTCACCTGGTACACCCGGGGCGTGGCGGAATAGTTGCGCACCCGTACGTCCTTACGCACCGTGTGACTGGGCCTCGCCATCGGGACCAGGCCGAAGCTCAGCGCCCCCGCCCCGGTGGCGTCGTCCCATGCCGCTGCCGGGGTGGACACGGCACGATCGACGCGCAGCTCGCCGCCTCCGATGCGACTGATCGGTGCCAGCCTTCCCGAGAACGGATCGTCGAGGATCTCGGTGGTGGCGGTGTTCATCAGCCGTGCCTTGACCTCGTGAGGTGCCAGACCCGGCTCGGCCTGCAGCAGCAGCGCGGCCGCGCCGGCGACCATGGGTGCTGCCCCCGACGTGCCGGCGAAGGGCTCAGTCTCGACACCGGTGCCGACTCGAGCCGATCGGGACACGCCAGGGGCCCCGATCTCGGGTTTGATGGCGTTGAGCTGCTGCGACGGCCCGCGTGACGAGCCGCTGAACATCTGACCCACCAGCGAGGCCTGCCGTCCCGGGTCGAGGACGCCGGCTCCGCCGCCCGAGGCGATCGCCGCCTTGATGGCGCCTGCGTCGACCTGGCTGATGATGTAGGCCGGGGCGATGATGGGTCGGTCGCCGCCGTCGCCGCCGGAGATGGGTGGGCCGGGTGCGTTCAGCCCGATGATGGTGGCCAGCCCTCCGGCGAGGGACACGTTGCGAGCCTTGAGCGTGAAGTTGCACACGCCACGGTCGACGAGGACGATCCTCCCCCCGAGTGAGCCGGGTGCGAACTCCTCGCACCCGAGGAGGTTGCCCCCGGCGCCGTCCGCGTACTGCACCGGTGCGCTGATGGCCCCGGTGAGGGGCGGCGCCCATGTCTGCTCCACGGCAAGGTAGGCCTGCCCGTCGACATCGATGGTCTGCAGGGCGGCGTACGGGGCCTGGGTCTGGGCCACCGAGAGGGCGCTCGGCGCCACCGAGGGCGAGGCGACGATGTAGAACGGCAGGTGCCCCCCGTTGCCGGCGGAAGCCACCGTCAGCGCCCCGAGGGCGGAGGCGTTCTCGACAGCCAGGATCACGGCGTCATCCAGAGGCTGGCCGAAGCCGTGTCCCAGCGAGAGGTTGATGATGTCGACGGCGTCGGAGGGGTCCCCGTCGTTGTCGGGGTCCAGGGCGAAGTCGATGGCCTGGATCACCGCCATACCGGAGCACGTGAACGGAGTGATCGACGAGCACACCTTGAGGCCGTACAGCGACGCGCCGGGAGCCACACCCTGCGCACCGGCGAGGATGTCAGCCACGTGAGTGCCATGACCGGCCGCCGGCCCGGAGTCGTCGAGCGGGTCCGGGTCCGGCGCCTCCGCCGGGGCGCCGGCGCCACCGGTCCACTGGGAGCCGACGAAGTCGTACCCGCCGATCACCTTGGCGGTCGGGAAGGTCCCCGGCTCGATGACGGTGGGGTCGTTACCGGCGTAGTCTGCGGGATCACCCGATCCGCCGAGGGCGGCATGGTGGTAGTCGATGCCGGTGTCGATGACCGCGACCCGCACCCCGGATCCGTCGAGGCCGAGATCGTGCACGGCGCTCGCACCGACGTGAGGGACGGTGTCGGGGAGCATGAGCTGGTAGTCCCCCAGGGGCACGATGCTCTCCACGGCGGGATCCCCGGCCAACTGCTCGAGGGTCTCGCCGGTCGCCTTGACGAAGACGGCGTTGAGGGCGACCTGTGTCGCCGCGAGGACCTTCGCCGAGGTGTCGATGCGTCGGAGACGATCGATCATGGCGGCCTGTTGCACCTTGATCGTCCGCGCCGTCGCCGCCGCATCGGCATTGGCCGCACGCTCGGAGACCGACGGTGCGCTGAGCCGGATCATCACCCGGTGACGTGCCGCGAGGCTATCACCCCGCGCCCGGTCGAGGTGGGGATCCGACCCGGCGACGGCGAGGGGCGACGGCAAGGCGAGCCCGGCGAGACGCTCGAGCGCCTGCCCGTCGGTGAGGCGTTGCGCGCCGGTATCCCCGGGACCGGCCATCGCCGCCGGCGCAAGGCAGGCGGCGGCAAAGGTGGCGATGACGAGAAGCGAGACGATACGTCTGGACATGGTGGGCCCCCTCCTTCGCGCGGTCCCACCCGAGCACACCGCTCGGGCACCCGAGCCTCATCGGCCGGGTCTCCACCCGGCCCGGCCGGCCCGGTTGGGCCGACCGCCTCGGAGGCTCGGCCCGAAAACCTATGCCACGCGCACCGCGCTCGCCACGATGAAATCCCTAGTTGCGCGTCCGGCCGCCTCGGTCGTGAAGTACATCCTGGGATGCCCGGTGATCCTCGGCGTGGCCGACCGGCCTATGAGGGCTCGGCGACGACAGTCGCCGGGCGGCTCGCATCCGGCAGCTCTCGCTCGGTATGCTCACGACGCGGGAGATGGCGAACGATCTTCTCGGGAGAGACTACGAGATCGAGGCGATGGGACGTGCCATCGCCAGGGGGCGCGAGGGAGCGAGCGCGGCGCTGATCATCGTCGGCGAACCGGGCATCGGGAAGACGGCGCTCCTTGATCACGCCGCCGGGAACGCTGGAGATATGGTCCTCCTGCGAGCGGTCGGCATCGAGGCGGAGTCCGAGATGCCCTATGCCACGCTGCACGAGTTGTTGGCTCCCGTGCTGCACCACAGGCAGGCTCTTCCCGATGCCGCCCTCGCCGCTCTCGAGGGCGCCCTGGGTATGGCGGGTCGGCCTCCGGTCGAGCGGTTCGCGCCGGCGATCGGCGTCCTCCTCCTACTGGCGGAGGTCTCGGAGCGGGAAGGACCCGTCCTGGCGATGGTTGACGACGCACATTGGATCGATGCCGCGTCGGCCGAGGTCCTGACGTTCGCGGCGCGCCGGTTCGGCGCGGACGGGGTGGCGCTCCTATTTGCGGCCCGGCCCGGGGAGGGTCGTGAGTTCCCGGCACGAGGACTGGATCGGATCTCGCTCGGGCCCCTCGACGACGGGAACAGCCGTCTGCTGGTGGAACGAGCAGGTGCCGACGTCACGCCCACGATGATGTCGCTCATCCTCGAGTACGCCGCCGGCAACCCGCTGGCACTCCTCGAACTTCCCTTCTGGCTGGATGACGTTCAGCGGACCGGCACGGCCACCATGACGGCTCCGCCGGCCATCGGTGGAGCACTGGCCGAAGCGTTCGGCTCCGTGCTGCGCGCCGTGCCCCGACCGACCCAAGAGGCGCTACTCCTGGCGGCGGCATCTCGGGACGGCGACCTCGCCGTGCTGACACCGGCACTGGAGGCCGCCGGGCTGAAGCCGACGGCGTTCGACGCCGCGGTGGTACGCGACATCGTCCATGTTGGGCACGGTCGGATCACGTTCCGCCACCCGCTGCTGAGATCGGCGTCCTACAGCTCCGGTTCGCCCGCCGGGCGCCGTCGTGCCCATCGGTCGCTGGCAAGCGTTCTCGGTCCCGATTCGCATGTCGAGGAACGGGCGTGGCATCTGGCAACAGCCGCCGACGGACCCGATGACGCGGCCGTGGCGTCCCTGCTCAGAGCCGCGGAACACGCCACTGCCCGCGGTGCGCCCGGAGCTGCTGCGGCTGCCTTGGAGCGCGCCGCACAGCTCTGCTCCGATCCCGTCACCAGGGACCGGTATCTCCTCGATGCCGCCGAGGCCTTCCTCGGCGCCGGTGACGGCCCGAACACAGCGCGGATAGCGGACCGGCTCGTCACGGGCGGCGCGCACCCGCAGTTCGATCACCGGATCGCTCAGCTGGGGGGCCGTGTCCAGGTCCTGCAGGGACGGCCATCTGACGGCGCGCAGGCGCTCGCCGAGCTCGCCGACACCATCGCCCCCTCCGCACCGGGGCAGGCATCTCTCCTCTGCACCGAGGCTGCTCTGGCGTGCTTCATGTCCGCCGACGTGCGCCGCGCCGAGAAGCTGGCGCAGCGGGCAGTCACCCTTTCAGCCGGCGGGGACGAGTTGGTGGGACTCGCCGCCGAGGCTGCGCTCGGCCAGGCGCTCACCCTGCGCGGCGACGGGCGCCGCGTCAAGTCCGACAATGTTCGCATCGCCGAACGGCTCTGCGAGATCGATCCCATCTTCGGTGCCATGTATACGCAGGTTTGGTACTCGCTGTACATGGCCGAGGAATACGAGCCGGCGAAGCGCCTCCTCGGCCGCGCCATCGCCGAGGCGCGAGCCAGCGGGAAGGTGCCGCCGATGGCATTCCTTCAGGCCTGCCGCGCCCACCTCGACATACGTCTGGGCCGTGTCGAGTCTGCGCTGTCTGCTGCCGACGAATCCCAGGAGCTGGCCGAGGCTACGGGTCAGATCGGATGGCTCACGCTGACCACCGCCACGCTGGGATGGGCGGCGGCCCTCACCGGTGACGAGGCCGCAGCCCGGCAGTGCATCGCCGAAGCCGCCGAGTTCGCCACAGCATTCGGCACCGAGTCGATCCACGCCTACACGGGAACCGCGCTCGGGGCCCTGGAGCTGGCGTTGGGAAGACCGGAAGCCGCCATCGAAGCCATCGAGCCGGTCGACGCGATGATGTCACGCCACGGTGCCGTCGAGCCCCATGCCGTTCCGTGGGCACCGGACCTCATCGAGTCCTACATCCGTGCCGGTCGGCTCGACAAAGCAAAGGCGGCGTTGGAGCGATTCGAGGCCGCCGGTCCGTGGACGGCGGCGCCGGTGTGGCTCGAGGCGGCGGCGGCTCGGTACCGCGGCCTGCTGGCCCCTCCCGATGACGTCGACGACAAGTTCAACCAGGCGATGTCATGGCACGATCGCTCTCCGAGTCCGTTCGAGCGCGGCCGCACGGACCTGTGCTGGGGCGAACGGTTGCGTCGCGACGGTCGCCGGATCGACGCCCGTGCCCGGCTCGGTTCCGCCATCGAGGCCTTCGACGAGGCGGGGGCACGGCTCTGGGCTGAGCGGGCACGTCGTGAGCTGGCTGCCACCGGCCTGCGCCTGCCGGCAAGGCCGGCCGACGAACCGCAACGACTCACCCCCCAGGAGTCGCGGGCGGCTGCACTGGTCGGGGAAGGGGCCACGAACCGCGAGGTCGCCGCCGCCATGTTCATCAGCACCAAGACCGTCGAATACCACCTGCGCAAGATCTTCGTCAAGCTCGGTGTCCGCTCCCGCAGCGAGCTTGCCTTCCGGTACGGTCGCGGAGAAGACCTCTGAGCGTGATAGGCACGTCCGAGTCGAGCCTTCCGCTGCGGCCGGTCAGGGGTCGCGGGATCGGGTGGTGTAGGTGTGGCCGAGGGGGCTGGTCCA
>CAZOGW010000127.1:0-8510 GCA_964579415.1 uncultured Acidimicrobiaceae bacterium
CGGCTGGTCTGCTCGGCCCAGGCGCCCAGCATGGTCCAGCACTCGAAGTGCAGCCCATCGGGTTCCCCGTCGAGAGGGTAGAAGTGGTCCCAGTTGAACACGATGTCGGCGCCCAGATCCTCGGCAGCGGCGACGGCGTCATGGATGGCGGCATACCCGGCGTGCTGGGGTTGGAGTTGGATGGCGATGCGTACAGTCATGGCGGGAGCGTAGACCGGACGCCCGAGCCGCCGGACGGCCGGCTCTTGGTACTCTGCAAGCCATGTCTGTCACCATCCGCGCCGTCGCCGACACCGAGGTCCCCGCATTCCGCAACGCCGTCGCTCTCGGCTTCGGGGAGGACGGCTGGGCCGTCGACGACGCCGAGGAGCGCTTCCGCAGGATCTTCCCCCTCGACGGGCTCATCGGTGCCTTCGACGAAGACGTACTGGTGGGCACCCTCGGCTCGTTCTGGTTCGACCTGACCGTGCCCGGTGGTGCAGTGCCGATGGCGGGCACCACCGTCGTCACCGTCCGACCCACCCACCGCCGCCGCGGCATCCTCACCAGGATGATGAACCGCCACCTCGTCGAGGTGCGGGAGCGGGGGAACCCGATCGCCGGCCTGTGGGCCTCGGACCCCGGTATCTACGGGCGCTTCGGGTACGGGTGCGCCGCTGACGGGGAGGTGGTCCAGTTCGACACCCGCCTGGTGTCGGTGCCCGCCGGGCCTGACGGGGTCACCGTGGAACTGGTCGACGCCGACACCGCCGCAGCCGCCTTCCCCCGGGTCTACGACGCCGTGCTCCCCACGCTCCCGGGGATGTGGGCGCGCGACGAGACCTGGTGGACGTATCGACGCTTCTGGGACCCGGAGCGCTTCCGGGAGGGCTCCTCCTCGCAGCGCTACGCCGTCGCGGCGCGTGACGGCGAGCCGGTGGCCTACGCCATCTACCGCCAGAAGTCGGAGTGGACCCATGGCGGCGTCTCCACCGGGACCGTGGTCGTCAAGGAGACGTTCGCCGTCGACGACGGGGCCCGCCGGGCGATGTGGGCCTACCTGACGCACATCGACCTCTTCCCCAAAGTGAAGCTCGAGTTCGGCCGGGTCGACGACCCGCTGCGCTGGGAGGTGGACCACCCCCGTCTGGTCTCCCACGAGGTCGGCGACACGTTGTGGGTGCGCATCCTCGACGTCGAGGCCGCTCTTTCTGCCCGCCGCTACCAGGCGGACGGCAGCGTCGTGGTGGACGTGGTGGACCCGGTCTTCGAGGACAACACCGGGCGCTGGCTGCTCGAAGTCACCGGCGGAGAGGCGAAGGTGGCGGCTACCGCCGAAGCTCCCGACGTGTCGCTGGGCATCGCCGAGCTGAGCGCCCTCTACCTCGGCGGGCGCGCCCTGTCTTCCCTCGCCGCCGCCGGGCGGGCCTCGGGGGCGCCCACCGCGATCGCGGTCGTCGATCGCATCTTCCGCACCAACGTCGCCCCCTTCGTCCCCGAGGTGTTCTGAACCCAGGGTTCCACACGACCCTGAGCGTCGTCTGGAACCCAGGGTTCGGAGGCCCTACTGAGGTTTGGGCTCCGGACGACGCTGAGCGTCGTCACGAACCCTGGGTTCGTGGGATGTCGGACCGGCGGGAGTCGAGCAGCGCGCCGACTGTCGTGGCCACCCGGTCGGGGTCGTCGGTCACGTCCTGCCACGTAAACCGGACGACGAGCCAACCATGGACCGCAGCGTCGCGGTCCCGGCGACGGTCCGCCCCGATTGCCTTCTGTTGTGAGTGCCATGCTCGCGAGTCCCATTCGATCGCGAGGGCCACGTCGGGGTAGGCGTCGTCGAAACGGCGTCCGGCCGCCCAGGGGATCGGGTATTGGGGGACCGGGGCAGGCAGTCCGGCCCTTGCCAGGGCCGACCTTCCGCGGCGTTCCAGGACGGTCGCGTTGGGATCAGATCCGGCACTCCGGGCTTCGGCGAAGGTCCGCATCGCCACGGTCCCGCGTTTGCCTCGCCGCCCCAGTCGGGCAATGGCACGCTCGACTTCCCGCAGGGTGAGGCGACCGTCGATGACCAGGCCCTCGGCGATGGCGTCGAACCGCTTGAACGTGAGCACTCCGGCCAGGTCGTAGACCGTGCGCACGATGCTGGTGACGGGGAGTCCTTCGATTGCGATTACATCGCCCTTCGCGATGTCGTCGGTCCGCCGCACCGTGACTCCGCGGAACGTGTGGGTGGTCCGGCTGACGACGGTCACGGTCGGCTCGAGGACGGGTAGGCAGGGGAAACGGAGCAGGTGGGCCGCAGACTCGTGTGAGACGACCACTGGGTCTGGTAGGGCCATCACAGCGCCGCGAAGCAAGTCGATGTGGTCCGTGGATGGGATGACTTGATAGACCGCCGAACCCGCAACGGTAAGAGCACCGGACTTGACACGGCGGGCGATTGCGCGCTCGGACACGCCCATATCGAGAAGCTGATCTCGGGTGACGTAGCCGCCTTGGCCGCTTGCACGGTCGATAACGATATGGGGGATGGTCATGCGTACAGAATGCCTGCTGATCAAGCCCAACGGAACCCCGTTGGTGCCGCTGTCGTGAACATTGGGCTGTAGACGTCGCTGAGCGTCGTCGGGAACCCAGGGTTCGGCGGCCGCACCGAGGTTTGGGCTGTAGACGTCGCTGAGCGTCGTCGGGAACCCAGGGTTCGGCGGCCGCTACAGCGTCTCGGTGGCGTCGAGGCGGGTGATGTCGGCAGCGATGGCGTCGTCGGGGCGGTCGACGGCCTGGATGGCGACGGCCTCTTGGACGGCACGGTCGACCGAGGTGTGGTCAAGGCCGGTGCCGTCCTCCAACCAGAGGACCCTGGTCACGCCGGCGTCGCGTAGACCCGAAGCCCAGCCGGCGACGATCTCTTCCGGGGTCGTCGCGAAGGAGCGCTCTCTGGCGTCGACGGCCGCGGTCGGTATCACCACGGCGCAGAAGCAGCGCCGCGCCGCTCCGCCGACGTGGGAGCCGTCGGACACGTCGCCGATGGCCACCTTGACCCCCCGTGCCCGCAAGCCCTCGGCTACGTCAGCGTCAGAGACGAAGGCGCGTACCTCACCGTCACGCCCCAGCAGAGCGCCGACGGCCACCTCGCCGAGACGGGTATCGGCGCCGATGACGATGACTGGCATTCCTCCACAGTATCCCGCGGCCACCTGAAACGTGGTGCACCCCCCTTTTTGGCCCGGGGAGCCGAGGGTATACACTCATTCGCTCCAGAAATACCTATATACGCATACCCCACCCGTAAGGAGCGACGTGCGGCACGATCTGCCCCTCTACGACCCGGACGACGTTCGCGACGCATGTGGAGTGGGGTTCATCGCCGACCGTGACGGCCGGGTGACGCACCGGCTCCTGCGCACCGCCGTTTCCTGCCTCCACAACCTGGACCACCGCGGCGCCCGCTCCGCCGACGGTACCGGCGACGGCGCCGGGATGATGACCCGGGTGCCGCACCGCCTCCTCACCCGTGATCTGGAGGCACGGGGGATCCCGGCGCCCCCGGCGGGGGAGCTGGGCGTGTTGATGGTATTCCTGCCTCCCGGACGGGAGGAGGCGGGTCGGCGCCATGTCGACGCCGTGCTGTCCGGCGAGGGCATCGAGCGGCTCATGTGGCGCCGGGTGCCGGTGGGGCCGATGACGTTGTCGCAGAACGCCCGCCGCACCATGCCGGTCATCGAGCAGGCTCTGCTGGCGGCCCGCCCCGGGGAGGAGGGCGCCGCCTTCGAGCGTCGCCTCTTCCTGGCGCGCCGCCGCGTCGAGCGCACCCTCCCCGAGGAGGCTGCCGGGTTGTTCGTGGCGTCGTCGTCGGCGCAGACGGTCGTCTACAAGGGGTTGTTCACAGCCTCCAGCATCGAGCTGTTCTACTGGGACCTCAACGACCCCACCTTCGAGACCGATTTTGCCATCTTCCATCAGCGCTACTCGACCAACACCGAGCCGGCCTGGTCACTGGCACAGCCCTTCCGCATGCTGGGCCACAACGGCGAGATCAACACCGTCAACTCGAACCGCTCCTGGATGGCGGCCCGCAGCCAGAACCTGTCCAACGCGGTGTGGGGGGACCGCACCGACGAGATCAAGCCGCTGGTGGACCTCTCCGGCAGTGACTCGAAGAGCCTCGACGACGCCTTCGAGGTGCTGGTGCGCAGCGGGCGCTCGCTGGCACACGTCAAGGAGATGCTGATCCCGGCCGCCTGGGAGAACGTCACCGACCTCTCTGAGACGCTGCGGGCTTTCTACGAGTACCACGCCTTCCTCACCGAGCCCTGGGACGGCCCGGCCGCCATCGCCGCATCGGACGGCAGGCACGTCATCGCCGGGCTCGACCGCAACGGCCTGCGCCCGGCGCGGTGGGCCATCACACCCGAGGTGGTCATCGTGGCTTCGGAGGCCGGCATCGCTCCGGCCGACGAGATCGACGCCATCGCCACCGGCCAGCTCGGGCCCGGGGAGCTGATCCGGGTCGACCTGCGCACCGGGGAGGTCTCCCACTCCGGGGACGTCAAGGCGGAACTGGCTCGGCTCCAGCCCTACGGCGAGTGGATCGGCACCGAGACCAACTACGTGCGCAACCCCTTCGACCCGCTCCAGGACGAGCGGTTCGACCCGGAGAAGTTGGCCCGGGTCTTCGGCTACACCGCCGAGGAGCGGCGCCTCATCCTCCAGCAGATGACCGAGGGCGTCCTTCCCATCCTGTCGATGGGACACGACACCGGGTTGGCGGCTCTGTCCGCCTTCCCGCAACGCCTCAGCCGGTTCTTCCACCAGGCCTTCGCCCAGGTGACCAACCCGCCGATGGACCCGATCCGTGAGGACCTGGTGATGTCGCTGCGCACCTACGTGGGTCGCCGCGGCTCGATCCTGGAAGAAACGTCGCAGCAGGCGCACCTGATGGAGCTGTCGTCGGCTGTCCTCAGCGACGCCGAGGTGGAGCGGCTCCGCTCCTCGGACGATCCCCGATTCGCCTCGGTGTGGCTGGAGGCGCTGTGGGACCCGGCCGGAGGCGGCGAAGGCCTGTGCCGGGCGGTCGAGGAGCTTGCCGGTAGGGCGGTCGACGCTGTCGAGGCCGGCGCCACCATCGTCATCCTCTCCGACCGCGAGGTCGATGCGGCGCGGGCGCCGATCCCCATGCTGCTGGCGGTGGGGGCGGTGCACCACCGCCTCATCG
The DNA here is from genome assembly GCA_964579415.1 of uncultured Acidimicrobiaceae bacterium. Classification (GTDB taxonomy): domain Bacteria; phylum Actinomycetota; class Acidimicrobiia; order Spongiisociales; family UBA5794; genus CAZOGW01. Next base: position 5,195 of record CAZOGW010000127.1, read on the forward strand.
ACGCCGGGGTACGGCTCAACGCCTCGATCATCGCCGTCTCCGGCGACACCCGTGACGCCCACGACCTGGCCTGCCTCATCGGTTTCGGCGCCTCGGCGGCCTATCCGTACATGGCCATCGAGGAGGTGCGGGCCCTGGCCGAGCGCGGCGACGTCGCCGCCGGAGCGGTCGAGGCGCAGGAGAACTACCGCATCGCCCTGGAGAAGGGCCTGCTCAAGATCATGTCCAAGATGGGCATCTGCACCATATCCTCGTACCGGGGGAGCGAGCTGTTCGAGGCTATCGGGCTCGACGCCGAGGTGTGCGACCTCGCCTTCCGCAACGCCTCGCGGCGGGTGGGCGGGTTCGGGTTCGATCGGCTGGCGGCCGACGTGGCGGAGCGCCACGGCCGCTACGAGGAGGGTGCCGAGGAGCCGGGAGGGTTTTACAAGCACCGCAGCGGCGGCATGCCGCACGTCAACTCGCCGCTGGCGGTGCTGGCGATCCAGAAGGTGGCGAGGACCGGCGACCCGGCGGAGTGGGACAAGTACCTCAAGGTGGTGGAGGCGGATCGGCCCGCCCTCGAGCTGCGCGACCTGCTGGAGATCCGCCCCATCGGCGACCCGGTGTCGGTGCACAACGTGGAGTCGGTGGACCGCATCGTCACCAGGTTCAGCACCGCCGCCATGTCGCTCGGCGCTCTCTCCAAGGAGGCGCACGAGACCCTCGCCGAGGCGATGAACTACCTCGGCGGGCTCTCCAACTCCGGTGAGGGTGGCGAGGACCCGGTGCGGTTCGGCACGCCCCGCAACTCGCCCATCAAGCAGGTCGCCAGTGGCCGCTTCGGCGTGACGCCCGGCTACCTGTCGTCTGCCGAGGAATTCCAGATCAAGATGGCCCAGGGTGCCAAGCCCGGCGAGGGCGGCCAGCTCCCCGGCCACAAGGTGTCCGCCGAGATCGCCCGGCTGCGCCACACCGAGCCGGGGGTGACGCTGATCTCGCCGCCCCCGCACCACGACATCTACTCCATCGAGGACCTGGCCCAGCTCATCCACGACCTCAAGGTGTTCAAGCCACTGGCACGGGTGTCGGTGAAGCTGGTCTCCGGCCCCGGGGTGGGGACCATCGCCGTGGGCGTGGCCAAGGCCCTGGCGGATGTGGTCACCGTCTCCGGAAACGGCGGAGGCACCGGCGCCTCGCCGCTCACATCGATCAAGCACGCCGGCTCACCGTGGGAGCTGGGCCTTGCAGAGGCGCACCAGGCACTGGTGGGCAACGGTCTGCGCCACACCATCACCGTCGAGACCGACGGGGGGATGCGCACCGGTCGCGACGTCGTCGTCGCCGCCCTCCTCGGCGCCGACCGCTACGGGTTCGGCACCGTGCCGCTGCTGGCGCTGGGCTGCAAGATGGTGCGCCAGTGCCACGAGAACACCTGCCCGGTGGGGATCGCCACCCAGCGTGAGGACCTGCGGGCCAAGTACACCGGGAGCGTCGATCAGCTCATCACCCTGTTCCGCGCCATCGCCGAAGACGTGCGCCGCCACCTCGCCGCCATCGGTGCCTTCTCCCTCGACGAGATCATCGGCCGCGGCGACCTGCTGGTGCCCCGGGACCCCGGCGACCGGGTCGCCGGCGAGTTCGCATCGCTGCTGGCCCGAGCCGACTTCGCCGGGAGCGCCGCCGCCAACACCGGCCTCTCCTTCCGCACCGTGGGCCGCTCACCGGTGGGCGACCAGCTCGCCGTGGAGGGGGCCCGGGCCGCGGTCGGCGACAGTGTGCGGCTCGCCTACCCCATCGAGAACACCGACCGGGCGGTGGGGACCCGCCTCGCCGGCGAGATCGCCTCGGTCATCGGCGACGCCCACCCCACCGGCTCCGTCGAAGCCCGGTTCTCGGGTACCGCGGGGCAGAGCTTCGGCGCCTTCCTCACCGCCGGGGTGTCGCTGCACCTCGACGGAGCCGCCAACGACTACGTGGGGAAGGGCATGGGCGGCGGCACCATCGTCGTCGTCCCGACGGTCCGTGACCCGCGGGTGCGTGCCCACGGCGCCGGCAACGCCTGCCTGTACGGGGCCACCGGGGGTCGAGTCCACATCGCCGGCACGGTCGGCCAGCGTTTCGCGGTGCGCAACTCGGGTGCCACCGCGGTGGTGGAGGGTGCCAGCGACCACCTCGTCGAATACATGACGGGCGGCACCGTGGCGGCGCTGGGGCCGGTGGGACGCAACGTGGCCGCCGGGATGACCGGGGGGATCCTCTTCGTCTGGGACCCCGACCACTCCGCCCGGGGCCACTTCGCCACCTCGGCGCCCGCCGCGGAGCGGCTCGACCCCGAGGGGGAGGCACAGCTCAAGGCCCTCATCGCCGAACACGAGGCGATGACCCGGAGCGTGGTTGCCCGGGACATCCTGGAGGACTGGCGCAACGCCTCCCAGCAGTTCTGGATGCTGCGGGCCCTGCCCCCCAAGCCCGACGAGGCAGCCCTCCCCGTTGACATCGATCTCACCGCCAACCGCGATTGACGCAATAACAGCGGTATCAAGTACGACCTTGTCGCGCCACCACTGATACTGGAAACTGGATACCGACGCCCAGGAATCCGCCCCGATCTCCCGACGTTGGACCTGTCACCCCCGTGTGCGACAATATGCCTACTGCGGTAGTGGAAACCGGCGGTACAGGACCGCCCGAGGAGTTGATCCCCTGATGACAACCGTTGACATCGATCTCGGCAAATACGCCCTCGGCTGGTCGGACACCGAGGAGGACTACGTCTTCAAGCCCCAGAAGGGCCTCAACGAGGAGATCATCCGCGAGATGTCGCGGATCAAGAAGGAGCCGGAGTGGATGCTGGAGTTCCGCCTCCGGGCGTACCAGCGGTTCCTGCGCAAGCCCGTCCCCACCTGGGGCGGCGGCGGCACCCTCGACGAGATCGACTTCGACGACATCTACTACTACGTCAAGCCGATGGAGGGCCAGGCCAAGGATTGGGACATGGTCCCCGACTCCATCAAGGAGACCTACGAGAAGTTGGGGATACCCGAGGCAGAACGAAAGTACCTTGCCGGGGTTACCGCTCAGTATGAGTCAGAAGTTGTCTACCACCGCAACCGGGAGGACCTGGAGGGGTTGGGGGTCCTGTTCACCGACATGGACACCGCGGTGCGGGAGTACCCCGAGATCGTCCAGGAGTACTTCGGGACGATCATCCCGCCCAACGACAACAAGTTCGCCGCGCTCAACTCGGCAGTCTGGTCCGGGGGGTCGTTCATCTACGTGCCCCCCGGGGTGCACGTCGATCAGCCGCTCCAGGCGTACTTCCGCATCAACGCCG
>CAZOGW010000128.1:0-8444 GCA_964579415.1 uncultured Acidimicrobiaceae bacterium
GGCCACTCCCCCCGCAAAGCCGGGGGGAGATGAAGAAGTGACCCGCCCGGAGGCCTTTGCGGAGGGCGGGTCACTCCCCCCGAAAAGCAGGGGGAGACGAAAGATGGCCTCATCCGGTCTCCCGGATGAGCACAGACCCAGGTATCCTCCCCCCGTGTCGACGAGCACGCTTACTCGCCCGGAGAGCGCTCCGCCGCCGACCACCCGCCCGGTAGATCGTGATCGTACGGGGAGGATCCTCGCCCTGATCTGCGTGGGGCTCCCGACCCTGGTCATCCTGCTGGTGATGTCGGGTGCGGTGGCGTCGGTGCGCGCCATCGCCGAGTTCCCCTTCGTCGACATCAACTGGGAGACCCCGGCGCTGCTGGTGGCCAGCACCCCGACCGGCGGCGACATGGGCGCCCACGTCTACCTGCCCCAGTTCCTCAAGGAGACACTGCTCCCCGCAGGCAAGATCATCGGCTGGAGCCAGGACTGGTACGCCGGGTTCCCCGCCCTCTACTTCTACTTCCCCATCCCCGCCCTGTTCACCGTGCTGCTCGACGTGGTCATCCCCTACGGGGTGGCCTTCAAGCTCACCACCATCCTCGGGCTGCTCCTGCTGCCCTCGGCCGTCTACTACTTCACCCGCTCCATGGGGTTCGACCGGGTCGTCTCCGGCCTCACCGCCGCCACCGCCTCGGGCTACGTGTTCATGGAGAGCTTCTCCATCTTCGGCGCCAACGTGAAGTCGACCATGGCCGGCGAGTACTCGTTCGGCTGGTCGTTCGCCCTCTCGCTGTTCTACCTGGGCCTGCTGATGCGCCAGGTCGACCGGGGCAAGGGGTTCAGCCCGTGGGCCGGGGTGCTGCTGGCGCTGACGGCGCTGACCCACGTGGTCACCACCATGGTGGCGGTGGTGGTATCGCTGCCTCTGCTGGCGCGGCGCAACGGCCCCCGCGTCGTCATCAGTTCCTGGGTGGTCGGGTTCGCCCTGGCGGCGTTCTGGGCGTTGCCGATGGCGGTGCGGGTGTTCCAGGGTATGACGTCGGACATGCACTGGTCCCCGGTGCGCGGCCTCCTCGGCGACGGCTTCGCCTCTCAGGTTTCCACACCGCTGCCCAACGAGCTGATCCCGTTCGCGGTGCTGGCCGTCATCGGGCTGCTGTGGACCACTCTGCGCGGCGACCGGGTGCTGGTCCTGGTCACCATGACGGTGGTTCCCTTCGTCGCCTACTGGGTGCTCCAGCTCGACGGCATCGACTTCACCAAGGTTTACAACGCCCGCTTCCTGCCCTACTGGTACCTGGGCGTGTATATCTTCGCCGGCCTCACCATCGGCCTCACGGTGCGGGCGGTGGCCCGTTACTTCCCCGAACGGGGCCGCAACCTGGTGTACGGAACCGCCATCGCCGCCATCTTCGTAACCAACGTCACACTGGCAGGCATCCACGACGTCCCCGGCTGGGTGCGCTGGAACTTCGCCGGGTTCGAGATGAAAGAGGCGTGGCCCGAGTACGAGGCGATCATGGAAACGGCCGACTCGCTGCCAGCGGGCCGGATCATGTGGGAGGCCAACAGCCCCGAGATGGGCAAGTACGGCACGCCGCTGGCGTTCATGCTCTACCCGTACTGGACCTTCGGCAGCCACCCCTCGATGGAGGGCCTGTTCTTCGAGTCGTCGCTGACGACCCCGTTCCACTTCCTCAACGCCGCCGAGCTGAGCGCCCGGCCCTCCAACCCGGTCCGGGGCCTCAACTACCACAACCAGGACTTCGACCGCGGCATCACCCACCTCAAGCTGTACGGCGTCGACTACTACGCCGCCTGGACCAGCCCCGACACCGGCGAGGAAGTGGCGGACGAGGAGGCGCCGCAGACCACCGTCGAGATGGCCCGCGAGTACGGGCTGGAGGAGCTGGCGGTGTCGGGCCCGGTCACGTTCTTCGAGGTACCCCACACCGAACTGGTGGAGGTGGCCGGATTCGAGCCCACGGTTTGGGACGGTGACGAGCCCTTCCTCGACGCCACCCTCTCCTGGTACGACCTGTACGAAACCACCAACCACCCGATGGTGGAGCGGGGCCCGGAGGAATGGCCCCGCATCGACGACATCGACGGGCCCTTCAACATCGGCGAGCCGCTCCCCGGCGGCGCCGTCTCCGACATCGTGGTGGACCACGAGCGGATCTCGTTCCACACCACCGCGGTGGGTCAGCCCCACATCGTCAAGGTCTCCTACTTCCCCGCCTGGGCCGCTTCGGGCGCCGACGGGCCCTACCGGGCCGCGCCCTCGATCATGATCGTGGTGCCTACCCAGGAGGACGTCGTCATCGAGTTCCGCAACGGCGTGCCCGAGAACGTGGGCAGCATCCTCACCGTCGTCTCCATCATCGGCCTCGGTGCCTGGATCGTGATACGGCGGCGGCGCCGCCGGGCGGAGCCACCGCAGGTGCCGGCGCAATGAGGAGCTACCTGCGCTCGTTCACCACCCGCCAGTCCGGCGTCCAGATCGCCAGGCTCGGCATCATCGGGGTGATCAACACCATCGTCGACTACCTGTTGTTCAACATCGCCCGCCTCGTGCTCGACATGCCCCGCACTGCGTCGATCACGGTCGCCTTCGGCATCGCCACCCTGCTGTCGTACGTGCTCAACCGTCGTTGGACGTTCGGGCTCACCTCCAACATGAGTGGGGTCCGCGAGACGTCGATCTTCTTCCTGGTCAACATCGTCGCCTGGGCTGTCACCGTGGCTGTCGTCAACCTGGCCGACGTCTGGTTCGGGCCGCTCACCGTGCTCGGCGAGAACGTCGCCAAACTGGCTGCGGCCATCCTCATCCTGATCCCCAAGTTCGCCAGCTACCGCGACGTCGTGTTCCGCCGTGCGCTCCGCTCCGCCGCAGCCGAGTCGGCGCCGGCGGGGCCCTCCTCAGAGATTCTTGCGGATGGCCCACATGCCGGAGAGGGTTCGCGGCACTCGGCGTAGCAGGCTCGACTTGCTGGCCCGTTCCTCCTCCACCACCACCGGCACCTCGGCGATGCGGTAACCGGCCCGCTCCGCCCTGACCACCAACTCGGTGTCGAACAGGTCCTTGGTGGAGCGCACCTGGGGGGCGATGTCGTCGATCACCTTACGGCGGATCGCCTTCATCCCATGGGTGTCGGAGACCTTCGAACCGAGCAGGGTGCGTAGCATGAGGTTGAAGCCCCAGGTGGCGGTGCGCCGGAACCAGGTGCGGCGGTCGTCCGACCCGGGCGCCCGCTTCGAGGCCAGCACCACATCGGCTTCCTGGTGCGAGAGCGCCGTCGCCAGGAACTCCCCGGAGAAGTAGTCGATGTCGAAGTTGACCACCCAGTCGCCCTCGGTGGCGAGGAACCCGGCCCGCATCGCCGCCCCGTAGTCGGGTTCGGGAAGTTCCAGCACCGACAGCCGGGGACGGTCGGCGGCGAGCCGCCTACCCGCGTCTGCGGTGCCGTCGGTGGAGCCGTTCTCGGCGAGGAGCACGGTGACGTCGGCGTCGACCGTGTCGAGTTCAGCGAAGAGCCGCTCGACCGCCCCGGGCAGGTAGGCGGCCTCGTTGTGGACCGGGATGACAACCGAAACGGTGGTGCGGGGGGGCATGGCGGCGGAATTGTAGGGGCGCCGGGCCGCCTAGCCCCGAGGCGGGATGCCTGTGCTGCGGCACCGGTCCCGGGCGCCGGTAGACTCGGCCCGCCATTCGACAGCTCCGCAGGAGGAGACGTGTGACGGAAAGCGGAGTACCCCGGCTGCTCCTCGACATCATGCAGTGCCCCGCCTGCGGCGGCGGTCTCGTCGAGTCGTCCCAGCCGCCCTCCCTCACCTGCTCCGGTTGCGGCCTGCGCTACCCGGTGGAGGACGGCATCCCGGTGATGCTGGTCGAGGAGGCCACCACGCCCGGGGAGGGCGACGGGTGACCCAGCCGATGATGGACCTGGTGCTGGCCGCGCCGGACCAGCTCCGCTGGGGTCTGGATGTCGCGGTACCCGACGTGGCGCCGTCCCGCGACATCCTCATCCTCGGGATGGGCGGCTCGGCGATGGCGGGGCGGGTCGCCGCCCTGGCCGTCTCCGAGGGCGGCGCCCGCGTCACCATCCACCAGGGCTACGGGCTGCCCGCCTGGGCGACCCAGGCGCGACCCCTCGTCCTCGCCGTCAGCTATTCAGGCAACACCGAGGAGACTCTGTCCGGCCTCGCCGAGGCCGGCGACCTCGGCCTCGAGGTCGCCGCTGTCGCCTCGGGCGGCCGCATCGGCGACAACGCCGCCGCCCACGGGCATCCTTTCCTCACCGTCCCCGGCGGCATACAACCCCGCGCCGCCCTCGGCTACCAGGTGGGAGCGGTGCTGCGGTTGCTGGAGGGCGCCGGCGCCGTCAGCGGTGTAGACGGCATCCTCTCCGAGGCCGCCGCCGTCGTCGAGGAATCCCTCGGTGGGGGAGAGGGGGCCGGGTATCTGCTCGGTGTCGACCTGGCCGCCGCCCTGGGCGACCGTATCCCCATCGTCATCGGGGGCGCCGGCCCCGCCGGGCTGGCCGCGGTGCGCTGGGTGCGCCAGATCAACGAGAACGCCAAGCGGGTCGCCTCATCGGAGGAGGTGCCCGAGATGAACCACAACGCCCTGGAGGCGTGGGCCACCCCCGGTAGCGAGCCGGGCCGCCTCGGCGTCGTCGCCCTACGCGACCCCGCCGGCAACGCCCGCAACGAGGAGCGCATCACCCTTACCCTGCGCACCCTGGGCGAACGCGTCCCCCTCGCCGGCGAGGTGCTGGCTTCCGGAACCGGCGTCTTGGCCCGTACCATGTCCCTCATCGCGGTAGGAGATGTGACCTCCGTGGCCCTGGCCGATGCAGCCGGTGTCGACGCCACGCCGGTAGAGGTCCTCGAAGGATTCAAACGGTCCCTGCCAGCGATGGGTACTTAGTACTTGGTACTTGGTACTTGGTATCCGCGACGACCAAGTACCAATTACCAAGTACCTCCCCGAGCCAAGAGAACCTGCAAGAAACCCGAATAAGGAGCTCACCCCGTGCAATTCGACATCGCCGATATCGGCCTCAAGGACAAGGGCGACCGCCGCATCGAGTGGGCGGCGCGCCGCATGCCGGTCCTGGCCGCCATCACGGAGCGCTTCGAGAAGGAGCAGCCCTTCGCCGGGATTCGCGTCGGGGCGTGCATGCACGTGACCTCCGAGACCGCCAACCTCATGTTGACGCTGGTGGCCGGCGGCGCCGAGGTGGCGCTGTGCGCCTCCAACCCGCTGTCGACACAGGACGACGTCGCCGCCTCCCTGGTGGCGCGGGGCATCCCCGTGTACGCCGTTCGCGGTGAGGACTCGGCGACCTTCTACGAGCACATCAACGCCGTCCTCGACACCCGCCCCCACATCGTCTTCGACGACGGTGCCGACACCACCACGGTGCTGCACAAGGAACGGGCCGACCAGGAGGTCATCGGCGGTCTCGAGGAGACCACCACCGGTGTGATCCGCCTCCGTGCCATGGCCGCCGACGGGGTGCTGCGCTACCCGGTCATCGCCGTCAACGACTCCGACACCAAGCACCTCTTCGACAACCGCCACGGCACCGGCCAATCGTCGCTCGACGGCATCCTGCGCGCCGCCAACATCCTCTACGCCGGGCTCACCGTCGTCGTCGCCGGTTACGGCGACTGCGGGTGGGGCATCGCCGAGCGGGCTTCCGGCCTCGGCGCGCACACCGTGGTTGTCGAGGTCGACCCGGTACGGGCGGTGTCGGCTGCCATGTCCGGCCACCGCGTCATGACCAGCCATGAGGCCGCCGAGGTGGGAGACGTGTTCATCACCGCCACCGGCAACATCCACGTCTTCCGCGAGGAGCACTTCGTCAAGATGAAGGACGGGGCCATCCTGGCCAACGCCGGCCACTTCGACGTCGAGATCGACCTGGCCCGCCTCGAAGAGCTCGCCGAGTCGAGCCGTGAGCTGCGTAACAACCTGCGGGAGTACGTCCTGCCCGACGGGCGCCGCCTCCTGATTGTGGCCGAGGGCCGCCTGGTCAACCTGGGGGCCGCCGAGGGCCACCCCGCCGATGTCATGGACATGTCCTTCGCCGACCAGGCACTCGCCGCCGAGTGGCTGGTGACGACCCACGCCGACCTCGAGCCCAAGGTCTACGTGCTTCCCAAGGACCTGGACAACGAGGTCGCCCGCCTCAAGCTGGAAGCCATGGGCGGCGGCCTCGAGATCCTCACCGAAGAGCAGGTGAAGTACCTGTCAGGGTGGGAACACGGAACCTGATACGTACTAAGTACTACGTACTAAGTACTAAGTACTACGTACTAAGTACTACGTACTACGCAGATCTCGGCGTGGGGAGGTACTTGGTACTTGGTACTTGGTGTCTCCGCGTACCAAGTACCGAGTACCAAGTACCCCCTGCTGCCAGAAAGCGTCGTACTCCTGCGATAGCTTGCCGCGCCATGTTCTGCCTTGCTTGTGGCGATTATTGCGGGGACCGGTTGTGCCAGCCCTGCCGGGCTTCGCTGCGAACGGGGGGATCGTGGGTGTCCACCGGTGGGGTCCGGGTCACCGCCGCGCTGCGGCATACCGGAGCGGCGCGGCTGCTGGTGCACCGGCTCAAGTACCGGGCGCTGCCGGGTGTCGCCGACCTGCTCGCCGAGGTCATCACTCCCGGGGTGCCCGAGGGCGCGGTGGCGCTGGTGCCGGTACCACGGGCGGTGGTGCGGCGGTGGCGTCACGGTGTCGACCCGGCACTCGCCATCGCCCGGGCGCTGTCGCAGCGCACCGGGATCCCCGTGGTCGAGGCTCTCCGTCCCGGGCTGTGGTGGCCTCATCACGCCGGGAGGGGAGGGCGGCCCCGCTCGCCGGTGCGGCTGGCGGCCCTGGGCCGGGCACGGCAGGGCTGGGTGCTCGTCGACGACGTCACCACCAGCGGCGCCACTCTGGAGGCGGCCGCGGCGACGCTGAGCGGTGTCCGGCTCGCCGTGGTGGCCACGGCACCGGGTACAATCATGGGAAGAGCTGATGCCGCGGGTGCCCGCTAGGGCTGGCGCCCGGGAGCTGGAGGTTTCGTGGTCAGAGCCAAGACGTTCCCCCCGGGGACGTTCACGACCACGTCCGCGCGCCAACACCACATCGATCGGGCCGGCGCCGCCGCGCCAAGGGCGGCATGTCGCAAGTCCGATGAGAGGAGAACCGGTGGAGATCCGGGTACACGGTAAGAACATGCAGGTCGCCGACGGGGTCCGCGCCCTTGCCGACGAGAAGGTGCGTCACTCGGGCAGGATCTTCGACGACGGTGGATGGGCCGACGTCGAGTTCTCCGAGGCGAACAACCCCCGCCAGGCCGACGAGCGCTACCGCGTCGAGATAACGACGCTGATGAAGGGCCGGACGGTGAGGGTGGAGGCCACCGCCGTCGACGAGCGGGCCGCTCTCGACATCGCCGTCGACAAGTTCGAGCGCCGCCTGCGCAAGCTCAAGGAACGCCTCATCCAGCGCAACCGCAACCAGCGCGCCGAGGCCGCCGCTGCCGCCGCTGCCGCCGCCGAGACCACGCTGGTCCCCGATCTCAACGGCAGCCTCACCGATCTCGGAGACGAGGACGAGACGGACGGCGAGGCGCCCCGCACCGTCACCCGCACCAAGCGCTTCGAGCTGCGCCCCATGTCGGTCGAGGAAGCCGTGCTCCAGATGGAGATGCTGGGCCACGACTTCTTCTTCTTCCTCCACGCCGACAGCGGCGATCACTCCGTCCTCTACCACCGCAAGGACGGGACCCTCGGACTGATCCAGCCGTCGTAGCGTATTACGTATCACGTATCACGTATCACGTAGTACCAAGTACCAAGTACCAACCCGCCCAACGGAGGCGTTGATTCCTCCGGTACCTATCATCGAGACCCTTATGTCTGTCTTCACGAAAGTCCTTCACGCCGGTGAGGGCAAGAAGCTCAAGGAGCTCTACCGGCTCGTCGACGCGGTCAACGCCTTCGAGCCGGGCATCGAAGCTCTCACCGACGACGAACTGGCGGCCAAGACCGTCGAGTTCCGATCCCGTCTCGCCGACGGCGAGACCCTCGACGACATCGAGGCGGAAGCCTTCGCCGTCGTGCGGGAGGCCGCCTGGCGGGTGCTGGGCCAACGGCCCTATGACGTGCAGATCGTCGGCGGCGGGGCGCTGCACCGCGGCTCCATCGCCGAGATGCGCACCGGTGAGGGCAAGACGCTGGTGTCCACCATGCCGTCATACCTCAACGCCCTCGGCGGGGAGGGTGTCCACATCGTCACCGTCAACGACTACCTGGCTAGCCGCGACGCCGAGTGGATGGGCCGCATCCACCGGTTCCTCGGGCTCCATGTCGGCCTGATCCAGGCGGAGATGAAGCCTCAGGAGCGGCGACCCCAGTACGCCGCCGACATCACGTACGGCACCAACAACGAGTTC
>CAZOGW010000129.1:0-5750 GCA_964579415.1 uncultured Acidimicrobiaceae bacterium
GCGATTCTCGGGCCCAGGTCGCGGGCCGGGTTGATGGCGTAGCCGGTGGGGCCACCCAGGGAGAGGCCGATACCCCACACCAGGAAGCCGACGAGCACCGGGCCCAGACCGTCCGACACCGGGCCGGCGAAGATGGCGAGCACGCCGATGACCAGCATGGCGGTGCCGATGGCCTCGGTGATGAGGTTGGCGACCGTGTTGCGCTTGGCCGGGCCGGTGGAGAACACCGCCAGCTTGAGGCCGGCGTCCTCGGTGTCTGCCCAGTGGTTCGAGTACGACAGCCACACCAGGACCGCACCGATGAAGGCGCCGACGAACTGTCCGCCGATGTACTGCGGTACATTGCTCCATTCGGTGTTGCCGATCGTGGCTTGGGCGATGGTCACCGCAGGGTTGATGTGGGCCCCGGTCTGCCAGGCTACGAAGACGCCCGCCATGACGGCGAAGGCCCACCCGGTGGTGATGACGATCCAGCCGGAATTGTTGCCTTTGGTGTCCTTGAGCAGGACGTTGGCTACAACGCCGTCACCCAAAAGGACGAGCACGGCTGTGCCCAGCATCTCCCATAGGAATATCTTGTCCACTAGCGCTCCTTCCCCGGTTTTCCCGGTGGCAGGCTCGCAGGTCGGCCGACTCGGCCTGCGTCCGTCGTCGTCCCGTCAACGCGCGACCCAGGAAGATGAGGTGTTGTTCGCACGGCAGGGCCATACACCTCGTCGGACTCTCTCCCTCTCACGTTCGTAGGTAACTTAGCGATCAAGGAGGGGGTTGGTCGAGTATTTTGCGTTCCCTTCCCGTCGCCAGGCTCCGGATATTCTCTGCATGGCGCGCCACCACCACCAGGGTCAAAATGCCCGCCGGGGCGAGGACGGACCATGGCCGTCCCATGAGGGCCAGCGCCGGGACCAGGATGGCGACAGCGGTGAGGGAGCCGATGGACGAGATGCGGGTGGTGGCCAGGAGGACCAGCCACACCGCCACCATGGCCAGGCCGAGCAGCGGTTCGATCCACAGCACCACCCCGAAGGCGGTGGCGACGCCCTTGCCTCCCTTGAAGCGGTGCCAGACGGGCCAGCAGTGCCCGACGACGGCGGCCAGACCGGCCCACCACGCCACCGGGTCGCTGCCGCCCATCCAGGTGCCGAGGGCGGCGGCGAGGGCTCCCTTGGCCATGTCGCCCAGCATGACCGGGGCCGCGGCGCGGAAGCCGAGGTTGCGCATCACGTTGGCGGCGCCGGGGTTGCCGCTCCCCGTGGTGTGGATATCGACGCCGCGGGCACGGGCCACCGGCACGGCGAAGTCGAAACTGCCGATCAGGTAGGCGAGGACGATGGCGAACACGGCTCCCACGGTCCGGCTCCCAGACTCCTCGGGTGGGTACGGCGGTGAACGTTATCATGGGAGGCGGTTCCCACGAGAGGCGGTCCCCATCTCAGTTCCCGACGCTCTCGCCCTGGCGCGGCTCCTCGCCGTCCCGGTCGTGGTGGGGTTCACCATCGCCGGCGGCGGGACCGAGGCGAACATGCGCATCGCCGCCGTGATCTTCGGGTTGGCCGCGCTCACAGACTTCGTCGACGGCTACCTGGCACGCCGCTGGCACATCGAGACGGTGCTGGGCGCATTCCTCGACACCACGGCCGACAAGGTGCTGGTCATCGGGTCGCTGGTGGGTCTGGTCGCCGTCGACCGGGTCTGGGTGTGGGCGGCGCTGGTGATCATCTTCCGGGAGATCGCGGTGATGGGTCTGCGCGGCATCGTCGCCGTCACCGGGGCGGTGGTGAAGCCGTCGCAGTGGGGCAAGATCAAGGCGGCGGCACAGTTCGTGGCCATCTTCCTGGCGCTGCTGCGCCTCCCCGAGCCGTGGGGGCCCTTCTACCTCGACGAGTGGGTGATGCTGCTGGCGGTGATCGCCACCATCGGCTCGTTCTGGGGGTACATGACGGCCTTCTGGAGCGTGGTGCGGGGCGAGGTGTCCGGGTCGAAGGCTGCGTCCACTCCCGGGCAGGCCGGGCCGGCGGCGTGACCGTCCTCGTCACCGGGGGGACCGGGGTGGTCGGAGGCGCCGTGGTGCGCCACCTGGTGGCGGCGGGGCGTTCCGTCAGGGGCCTGTCCCGCAGCGATGAGGGCGACACCGCAGTCGCCGGGCTGGGGGCCGAGCCGGTGCGCGGCGATGTCCTCGACGACGCCTCGCTGGCGGCGGCGCTCGAAGGCGTCGATGTGGTGTACCACCTTGCCGGCGTGAACAGCTTCTGCGTGGCCGACCCTGGGCCGATGCTGCGGGCCAACATCGACGGTTCCCGCAAGGTGGTCGAGGCGGCCCGTGGCGCCGGGGTGCGCCGTCTGGTGTACACGTCGTCGGCTGCGGCGCTGGGTGAGCCCGAGGGGACGGTGGGCCGCGAGGACTCGCCGCACCGGGGCAGCTACCTGTCCAACTACGAGAAGTCCAAGCACCTGGCGGAGAAGGCGGTGTTCGCCGCCGCCGGGGACCTCGAGGTGGTGGCGGTCAACCCGTCATCGGTGCAGGGTCCGGGCCGGGCCACCGGGACCGGGAAGATCATCCTCGACATCATCAACGGCAAGCTTCCCGCCGTGGTCCACACCAGGCTCTCCATCGTCGACATCGAGGACTGCGCCCGGGGACACCTCCTCGCCGAGAACCGCGGCGTCGCCGGGGAGCGATATGTACTCAACGGGTTCACCGTGACGATGGAGGAGGCCGTGGGCTTGCTGGAGGGCGCGCTGGGACGCGAGCTGTCGGTCCGCTACGCACCGGGCTGGGTGGCGTCTGCCGGAGCCGCCGCCATGGAGGCGGCGGGCCGGGTGCAGAAGAAGAAGCCCAAGGTGTGCCGTGAGATGGTGCGCACCATGTTGCACGGGCACCGGTACGACGGGTCGAGGGCCACCCGCGAGTTGGGGCTCGACTACACGCCGGCGACCGACACGGTGCAGCGATTGGTCGACTGGTTCCGCAGCGAGCGGCTGATCGGCGCGTGAGAGCCGGGGGAGCGGCGGCTCTTGTCGCCGCCATCTTCCTGGCCGGTTGCAGCGGGAACTCCGCCGCCGAAGACCTCGTCGATTGCCCGCCGATGTCGTCGCAGGATGGGATCAGCTCGGGTCTCGACCTACCGGTCCCGTCATGGCTGCCGGGGGACGCTCCCTTGCCCGAGGGGCTCTCCATCCGCCACATCGACGCCGCCGGTGAGGTGGACACCCTGACCGGGGTGGTCGCCGGGGGCGACGCCGACCAGATCGCCGCCGGCCTCCACGACGGGCTGGCCGGTGCAGGATGGGAGATCCTGTCGTATCCCGGCTTCGTTCCCCATTCCGCCGACGCCGTGGTGGCGCTCCATGCCGAGCTGGGATGGCTGGTGAAGGTGTCGGTGGCGCCCGGCCAGTTCGCCGAGATGCCGGTGGCGGGCGGAGACTGCGTCTACGAGGAGGCGGTGCAGGTACAGATGCTCTTCACTGCCGCCGATCCCGCCGAGGAGCGGGAGCGCTACGCCGGCTCGTCGGTGAGTGAGGGATCGGCGGTGGCCGAGGTGGCGGGGCACCGCTTCGAGTCCGACGGCGAGTGTGTCGTCCACGACGGGACCTGGCGCTTCACCCCCGAAGCCGACGTCACCTGGGTCGACCTCAGCATCACCCCCGAAGGCGAGGGCCAGGCCGAAGTGGTGGCCGGCAACGCCATGGTCCACGACGGCGTCGACGACCTCATGTACGTGCTGACGAGCGATGTCCCACCCGGCGCCGACCCGGAGATCACCATCACCGACTCCGGCTTCTCGGTCCAAGCCGAGCTCAACGACGTCATCGGAGAAGCGGGCTTCGTCCCCGGCACTATCGCGGTCACCTGCGCTTGATCATCTCCCCCCGCTTGCGGGGGGAGTACCCCTGCCGGAGGCTTTGCGGAGGCAGGGGGGAGGGGGCGCGTGCAGTGGTACGAAGACTCGTGGCAAGTTCTCGCGTCGCGATGCAAGTTCCCCCTCTGTCGGCCCTCCCGGCTGCCACGCCCAAAGGGAGATTCTTCCTCCGACGCTATCTGGCCCCGCCGAGAGCTTCGGCCAGCGCACCTTCGGCATCGAGGCCGAGGCTGTAGGCGATGATCTCGATGGGGTGGATGGCGGGGACGCCGGTGCCGTGGGTGATCTGCCAGCGGCAGGTTTCCGAGTCGCACAGTGCCACCGGGCCGCCCACCTCGGCAACGCGGGAGAAGAGGTGGGCACCGACGTCCATGGCGATCTGGTACTTCTCCTCCTTGTAGCCGTAGGTGCCTGCGACCCCGCAGCACACCGATCCCGACTCGACCACCTCGAGCCCGGGAACCAGGTCGAGCATCTCGGAGGTGGGGATGCCGGTGCGGTGCGCCCGGTACTGGCAGGGCGGGTGGTACAGCAGCCGCAGCGGCACCGGTCGCAGCATCTCGGGAAAGCGGCCCTCCCCGGCGAGGCGGAGGAGGAACTCGTGGATGTCCCAGGTCGCCTGGGCCACGGTGCGGTCCTCCTCGGTGAACTGGTCGAGCAGTTCGGGCGCCTCCTCCTTCAGCGTGAGGGTGCACGACGTCGACGACCCGACGATGGGGACCCCGGCCCGCGCCAGCGACACCAGCGACTTGACGTTGCGGGCGTGGTAATCGCGGGCGGCGTCGAACTCGCCATTGGAGAGCAGCGGCAGGCCGCAGCAGCCCTGGTCGGGGATGACCACCTCGAAGCCGAGCCGCTCCAGCACCAGCACCGTGATGCGGGTCACCCGGGGCTCGAAGTACTCGGCGGAGCAGCCGGTGAAGTAGGCGACCTTGCCCTGGGTGGCCGCCGCCGGGCGGGGTCGGTCCTTCACCCAGCGGGAGAAGCGCTCCCCGGCGAACACCGGAAGGGGGGCGTCGCGGTGGATGTGGAGCGCCCTCTCGGCGACCCAGCGGGTGGGGGAGAAGGTGAAGAGGAAGTTGGCGACCGGCCCCAGGGCGCCGCCGAGGCGGCCCATCAGCGCCGGGCGGGCCAGCATGTTGTTACGCCACCGGCGCACCCCGCCCAGCTTGCCGTCTTCGACGAGAGCGGCGCGGGCGCGGGCGTTGATCTCGGCGATCTTGACCCCGGTGGGGCAGGCCATGTTGCAGGCGCGGCACCCCGAGCAGTAGTCGACGGAGTGGTCGGGAGCGGGCTGACCGCCGTGCCGGAACCGGGCCGCCTGCGGGCCCTCGTATTTGGGGCCGGGGAAGGCGTCGGTGACCGCGGCGACCGGGCACACCGTGACGCAGATGTTGCACTTGATACACGAGTCGAGGGTGGTCTCGACGGGATGGTGGACGGGGAGGCCGGTCACGACGCCACCGCCTCGGAGTGGCGTTCGCCGGCGGCGAGGCGCCCCGCCTTCCATCCGGTGGCGAGGGCGACCCCCTCTACGGCGCCTTCCCGCACCGCGTCGGTGCCGGCGAGAAGCGCTCCGGCGGCGAACAGGTTGCTCACCGCCGGACCGCCCCGGGGCCGCAGGTCGGTGTCGACGGCGATTCCGGAGCGGAACACCGGATGCCCGGCGGGATCGGTGAAGTCCCGGGACAGCCAGGCGGCGCGCTCGGTGGGTCCCTGCACCGGGAGCCCGAGGACGACTTCGCGCAGGTTCCCCTCGTATTCGCCGACGATGCCGCCGCCGAGGATGCCGCCGGTGGCGAGCACGAAAGCGTCACCCCGGGTGCGGTGCGGGCGGTCGGCGGCGGCCTCCGACAGCACCGCGGCGATGCGGCCGTCGACGATCTCGGC
>CAZOGW010000129.1:5850-8213 GCA_964579415.1 uncultured Acidimicrobiaceae bacterium
GCGGGCACGCCGCGCTGTTCCAGGTTGTCGGCCACCAGCTTGGGCGCCAGGTCCATGAAGTTGTCGAAACCGACGATGACGGCGGGGTCGGTGCGGTCCGCGTCCCCGGCGGCCATGGTCTCGGGGACCAGGCAGGTGGGGCGGGCGCTGCCGACGCCGGTGACGATGCGCCGGTTGCGCTCCAGGGTGCCCACCAGTCGGTAGCCGGCGGCGGCGGTGACGTCGGTGACGGCGGCCAGGGCGTCGGCCACCGCCTCGGCGCCCACGACCGAGTACGGGTGGCTGTCGGGGAGGGCAGTGAGGGCTTCGGCCGGGGAGTCGACCGCCTCGCCGGTGACGGGATGGCGGGCGAGGACGTCGATGCAGCCGGCGTGCCAGTGCAGTACCCCCCAGCCTTTGGCGATGACGCGGGGGCGGGCCCCGGCGCGGGCTGCCGCCAGGGCGGCCATGAGTCCGGCGGGACCGGCGCCGATGACGACCACCTGGTGGGTCACGACGCCTCCTCGGGGGGAGCCTCGTACATCACCGGCGCCAGCACCGACGATGCCGGCCCGGGGAGGTCGTTGACGTTGAAGACGGAGAGGTGCACCAATTCGTCGAGGCGTTCCTGGCGGAGCTGGTCGCCCCACAGCACCGGGAGCAGTCCCTTCCAGCGCTCCTGGAGGAAGTCCCGCAGCGCCACGTTGGAATCGGTGACATCGTGGGAGCGCAACTCGTGCCACAGGCCGGCGACCCGGGCGGTGCACCAGCCACCCTGGCACGGCCCCATGCCGATGCGGACGTCGCGGCGCACGTCGTCGATGGTCTTGGGATCGCTGGAGGTGATGGACTCGACCACGTCGGCGCGGGTGGCCAGCTCACATTCGCAGACGAGGGCACCGTACCCCTCGGTCTCCTCGACCTGGTGCAGGCGCTGCCCGAGACGGTGGTATTCGGCCTCGTGGTCCAGGTCTGCGGTGTCGAGCCGGTTGCCGTTGATGTAGCGCGGCCCGGCGTGCGGGTTGGGGACGGGCTCGAGGTGGGTGCGGCACTCCGCTTCGACGCCGAGCTTGCGGCACACCTCGTCGACGCACACCTGGGCCATCTGCCGGAACGTGGTCCACTTGCCGCCGGTGATGGTGAGCACTCCCTCGACGCCGTCACGGACGGTGTGGTCGAGGAGGGCGTAGGCCCGGGTCACGTCCCGGGTCTCGTCGGTGGCTGTCTCCTGGTAGAGCGGCCGCACCCCGGCCCAGGCGCGCAGCATGCGCATCTTGGAGATGCCGGGGACGAGCTTCTCGCCCTCCTGCAGCATCAGGTCGACCTCCCACGGCTCGATGGCGAACCGCTCCGGGTCGGAAACCCGCTCGTCGGTGGTGCCGATGATGGCGACGGTGTGGACCGGCACGATGATGTCGCCGTCGTCGGGCATCTTGCAGCGGTTGACCACCGTGTTCACCACCCGGTGATTGACGGCGACCATGGTGCCCTTGCCGGCGAGGACCTCGAAGTGGATGCCGGCGGTGGCAGCGATGCGGCCCGCCCAGGCGCCGGAGGCGTTCACCACCAGGTCGGCGGCGATCTCGACATCCTCGCCGGTGACCAGGTCGTGGCAGCGGGCACCGACGACACGGTCACCCTCTCGTACCAGTTCGTCGACGCGGTGGTAGGTGAGCATGTCGCCGCCGTACTCGCGGGCGGAGGCGACGGTGGACTCGGCGGAGAGGAAAGAATCGGCCGACGCATCAGGCACCCGGAAGACGTGGGAGATGTCCGGGTTGAGCAGCGGCTCCTCTTTGAGGGCCTGGGAGACCGGCACGTCGTCGCATTCGATCCCGGCCACCCGGCAGCCCTCGACGAACCTGGGGATGTAGTCGGGGTCGTCCCACGGGGTGACCACGAAGAAGCCTGAGGTGTCCTCGATGCAGTGGGGCATGATGCGGCGCAGCACCAGGTTCTCCTCGATGCACTCCACCGCCGCCTTGGGGTCCTTGACGACGTAGCGGCCGCCGGAGTGGAGCAGCCCGTGGTAGCGCCCGGTGGTCCCGTGGCTCAGGTCGCGCTGTTCGACGAGCAGGCAGTCGAAACCGCGCATCGCCAGGTCGCGGAGAACCCCGGTCCCGGTGGCCCCTCCGCCGACGACCAGCACACCCGTCTGGATCCGGCGCATAGGGGGACCATAGTGCGCGGTGTAGCCAGGATCGTGCCCGGAGGCAACGCGTCGAACCCTGGGTTCCCGACGCCGCTCAGCGTCGTCTGCAGCCCGATGTTGGGGTGGGGTGTCGTACCCTGGGTTCCCGACGCCGCTCAGCGTCGTCTGCAGCCCGAAGTTGGGGTGGGGTGTCGTACCCTGGGTTCCCGACGCCGCTCAGCGTCGTCTGCAG
>CAZOGW010000130.1:0-6559 GCA_964579415.1 uncultured Acidimicrobiaceae bacterium
TAGCCCGCGGCAAGTCCAACGCCGAGATTGCCGAGGCCCTCTTCATCTCCGAGCAAACCGTGAAGACCCACGTCAGCAACATCCTGACGAAACTCGAGTTGCGCGACCGCGCCCAGGTAGTCATCGCTGCGTACGAGGCGGGACTGGTCTGAGGAACGTACTACGTACTAAGTACTACGTACTACGCAAGAACTCCACGAAAGCTGTCGTCGGGATTGTGAGGGATCGCATCGCCGAAGGGCCCGAGGAACGCGACAGGGAGTTCATTCGCCAGACGTAGTACGTAGTACGTTCTACGTAGTACGTACCAAACGCGGAAAAACCCCGAGGGAGTTCGACCGAAGCCTCACCCTCTCGGGGCTTTCCGTTCTCGAGCGATGCCCGAAGGCCCCAACTCGAGCCACCGAGACGTTCGGCCGAAACCGACCGCCTTGGCGGTTGCGGCATCCGCATCCGGGCCGGAGCCCGGGACCCCCGAGGGGATCGCTTCCGCCGCCGAGGACTTTGGACTGCCGCTCCTCCGGAGCCGAAGCCCCTTCGGAGGTCGACGCCTCCGCCCTCACCCATCCGGAGCCCGAGGGCCCCTTCCGGGAGTCTCTCCGGGCCGAAGCCCTTCGAGTGACCGCTCGCCTGGTCCGGGGACCCTGCGACCGGTCGGGTTGCCCGGAGAGCCGAAGCCCTCCCGGCACCGCGGTCCGGGCCGGAGCCCTTCTCACGGTTTCCTCGGGGCCGAAGCCCTTCGGATGGACCAGCTCCACCGGCCGAAACCGACTTCGCTGATCCTGACCGTTCGTCCGTTGCCGGTTTCCCGGCGCCGGTCTCCCGGTCGGTGCCCGCCGGGCGAACCCGTTGAGCGAGGCAGAACCTATCCCAGTTCCCCCGGGTCCGTCAACCGGAAACCGGTGGTTCGTTTTCGCGTGTCGTCCGGAAGTTTCGCGCTCCGGAACTACACACCTGTAATTCTGTCGCAGCGGCGGCTTATAGTCAGCGCCATGACCCTGGCACCCGAGATCGCCCCTGCCGAGGTGGCCCCGCCCCGGTTGCTGCGCTCGCTGTCGCCCTCCCGTGCCGGCGACTTCAAGAGGTGCCCGCAGCTCTTCAAGTTCCGTGCCATCGACAAGCTCCCCGAGCCGGCCACGGTGTACCAGGCGCGGGGCACAACGGCGCACCTGGCGCTGCAACGGCTCTTCGACCACCCCGGTCCGGAGCGAACCCCGCAGCGCCTCTTCGACCTGTTCCGGGAGGCCTGGGGCGAGCTGCGCGGCACCGAGTACGCCGACCTGTTCGCCGACACCGCCACCGAGCGCGCCTGGGGCATCGAGAGCCTGGAGATCCTGGCCAACTACTTCGCAGTGGAGGACCCGAGCCGTTTCGATCCGCTCGACCGTGAGCTCGACATGGTGGAGGCGCTGGGAGCGATGACCATCCACGGCATCCTCGACCGCATCGAGGAGGACGGCGACGACCTGGTCATCACCGACTACAAGACCGGCCGGGCACCGTCGGAGCGCTACGCCCTCCCCGCCTTCTTCGCACTCAAGATCTACGCCCTGCTCATCCGGCGCCGCACCGGCCGCACCCCGTCCCGGCTCCGCCTCCTCTACCTCAACGGGCCCACCGTCTACGAGATCCCCGTCACCGACCCGCAACTCGACGCCATGGAGCGCCAGCTCGACGCTCTGTGGCGTACCATCGACCGTGCCATCACGACAGGCACCTTCCCCGCCCGTCCCGGCCCCCTCTGCAACTGGTGCAGCTTCCAGACGGAGTGTCTAGCAGGTACTAAGTACTAGGTACTAAGTACGAAGACTGACGTCCGCAAAGGGGCCGCGTCGCTGCGGGGCCGGCTGGCTACTGGCTACTCCCCAGTACCAGGAACGACCTTCTGACGGCGTGCTGTGTGGGGTTCTCGTCGTCGAGGGAGGCGCCGGCGGCGGCGAGGGCCGAGTCGGCGGGCTCCCCGCGGGCGACGGCGCGGTGGAACGCCAGCATGAGATCCCGGGTGGCGGAGTCGCTCACCGGGACGATGGGGGCCACCAGAGTGGGAACGCCGAGCCGCAGCAGCGCCGCCGACAGGCCGAGCAGTTCGTCGCCGCTGCGCACGCCGGACACGGCGGCATCACAGGCGGGCAGCACGAACAGCGAGGGGACACGGGCGAGCTGCTCCAACTCGTAGACGGTGAGCGGGCCGTCGGCGAGCCGGAGCGAGGAGAACATCGGGTTGTCCTGACGGAACGACCCGTGGGCCGCCAGGTGGACCACTTCCGACGCCTCGATCGCCTCCAGCACCGCGGCCACGTTGGCCGACCGGCCGGTGAGGCGCCCCCCGCCGCGGGCGCGGGCCAGGCTCTCCACCTCGGCCCGCGCATCGGGGAGATCCGGCCCGGCGATGAATACGCTGTGACCGCGCCTCCCCGCCCGACCATGGGCCGCGAGCCACGACGCCGCCGACGGGGCCACCACGAAGGCCCGATCAACCAGCGACGGCAGCACCCGCCAGGGCAGGCCGTGCAACGCCCCGGTGGGGACGACGACGAGGTCGGCATCACCGAGTTCCAGCGGACCCAGCAGCGCCCCCTCGATGCGGCGCCCCACATCGGCCAGTGATCCGACGGCGGCAGCCTGCGCCATCGCCGATCCGCGGCCGGTGGCGAGGCGGTGGAGGTCGAAGCGGACGTGGTCGATCCAGCCGGCCAGCTCCGGCGGCAGCACCAACGTGTGCAGCGTCGCCCTTCCTGCCCCCACCACCACCGCACCGAACTCGTCCCCGGCAGCGAAGAACTCAACCAGCAGCCGATCACCCAGCGCCGGCGCCAACCCGTCGAGACGGCCTGCCTCCCGAGTGGAGCCCGCTCCCCCCTGGCGCAGCGTCAGCGTGCGCACCTCCTCTTCGATGCGTGCACGCTGCGCCTCGAGCCGGCGGTCCGGCGCTCCCTGGAGGGTCGCCTCGGCCGCCGACCGGCTCATCCGTCGCAGCTCGGAGAGCAACTCGGAGAGGCGCGGCGTCGCAGCAGGGCGCACCTCCGGAGTCGACATGGTGACGGCGCGGTAGCGATCCGCCCAGCGCAGTATCCCGAGAGGCCGGCCGTCCTCGAGCGCGATGCGAAGGCCCATCTCGGCCAACTCGGCCCCGTGGATCCCCACCTGCGCTCGCAGCTCGGTGGCCCCCATGCCGGAGCGGTAATCCTCGACGACGCGCATACCCGCCTCGACGGCTCGCCGGGCGCCGCGCCGATCTCCTTCCGCCCACCGGGCGAACGCCGCGGCGTGCCACGCCTGAGCACGCGCCGAGGCCGCCCCGGTGCGCCTCGCCTTCTGGGCGGCATCGAGGATCTCACCGGCGAGGCGCCGCCGTCCCGATGCCAGCGCGATTCGCCCCGCGATGACCGAGGCATGGAGGCTCTCGGTCTTCCACCCGGTGGCGGCGAGGTCACGGGCCACCCGGCGCGCCAGCGTCAGCGATCCGGGCTCCACCTCACCGGAGCGGACCGCCACAGTGAACCGTGCCTGCAGGAGCACGTAGCGCGCCAGGTCGGCCCAGGCCCTCCGCCGTTGCGAGCGGAAGGCTGAGATAGCGGAGTCGATCACGGCGAGCGACTCGTCGGGTCGACCGTCGGAGAGCAGGGCACGTCCCAACAGGAGCCGGGCCTCGGCGACATCGGCCGCGTCGGCACTCTCGTCGAGCATCGTCACCGCCTGCGACGCCAGGCGCGTCGCCTCGGGGGCAAGTCCTGCCTCCAGCAACAGCTCCGCCCGATCCACCAGCAGGACCACCGCGTTCCCGCCCTTGACCCCGCTGTTGCTGTACTTGGCGCTGGCGTCGTCGTACCAACGCAATGCGGCGGGC
The DNA here is from genome assembly GCA_964579415.1 of uncultured Acidimicrobiaceae bacterium. Classification (GTDB taxonomy): domain Bacteria; phylum Actinomycetota; class Acidimicrobiia; order Spongiisociales; family UBA5794; genus CAZOGW01. The sequence continues at coordinate 3,848 of CAZOGW010000130.1, forward strand.
ACATCGCCGGCTCTGCCTTCGACGAAGCCGAGGTTGTGGGCGCACATGGCGGCGAGCGCCTCCTGGTCGAGTTCGACGGCCAACTGGTGAGCACGCTCCAGATCGGCGCGCGCTGCGGAGAGCTCACCCCGGTAGGTGAAGACGTTGCTGCGATTGATGCGCAGCCTGGCCTCGCCGAGACGATCCCCGACCTTGGCCATCCCCGGGAGGGCGCTGCGGAACGCCCCCAGTGCCTCATCGGCTCGACCGATCCTCTGGAGAATCAGGCCCCGCTGCATCTGGAGCCGTGCCGCCCGGCCGCCATCCAGATATGGCGCCGCCAGGGCGGTCTGTCGCAACGCGGCGCGATGGTCACCGAGGAGGAAGAGGGTCAGCGCCAGACTCTCCCGTATCTCTGCCGACCTCTCCTTCAAGCCCAGCCTGGCGGCGAGCGCACGACCCGCATCCAATTCGTCACGGGACTCCTTCAGCCGTCCTACCTCCCGCAGCGCCAGACCCGCGGCCCAGTGCGCCACCACCCGGGCCTCCGACGGCGCCACGTGTTCCAGCAGCGCCCGCGCTTCATTCTCGACCGCGCCCGGCTCGGCGTGGGTACGCTCCACGAGCCCGAGGGCGACAGCCAGCGCATCCTGGGGGGAGAGCGCGCCGTGGGGAGACATCGCGTCTGCGATGCTAGAGGTGTATCCATGGCAGGGGCCTCGCGCTCACCTCGACGCCGGCCCAGACAAGTCACCACGGGGGAGCCGCAATGACCGGCGGGAGTACCGGATCAGAACAGCAAACCGTCGGGCGCGATCCGTCGGCGGAGCGCTTCCTGGACGAGATGCAGAAGCGATCGATCTACTTCACCGGCAGCGGAGCCGCCTACAGGGGCCGAAGGGTGATCCTGCGGGATCCCGACCACCGTGCTGCGAGCGTCCTCGATCCGATGGGCATCAGGGTCGCCGACGCGGCTGACCGCATCGGCCGCGCCGCCAAATGGGCGGAGTCCGAGTCTGCCGACACGGAACCTGCCACGGAAAGGGCGCGATCACTTTGCCGGCGCCCCGTGACCCGGGGCGAATTCACGGTCGTCGACATCACCGACGCCGAGACCCCCCGGAAGGCCACCCGCAACGCGGTGCGGGCCCTGAGAGGAGAGTCGGTCGATGCCCGCTACGCCACCGTCTACTTCGGCCAGGCGTTGCCGGGCTCGCTGACGCACCCGGCCCGCTCCCCGGCGGCCGACCCCAACGCCTCCACCGCAGCGCCGGCCCCTGCGCCGGGTCCGTGGAGTGATGCCCTTCCCTCCAGCGGTGCCCCCGCCGTCGCCATCCTCGACACCGGCCTGACCACAGCGCCGGGCGCGGGTGGCCGCGTCCCGGCGCACCCCAGGCTCCGCGGAGCTGTCGCCGTTCACGACGAGAGCTGGGACCTCGACGATGTTCTCGTCCACACCCGGGAAGGTGCCGTGGTCATCAAGTGCGCCGACGAGGACCGCTGGGACGAGAACGGCGACGACCGCCTCGATCGCCAGGCCGGCCACGGCACGTTCATCGCCGGATTGGTACGCCGCCTTGCTCCCACCGCGGCGATCCATGTGGATGGCTGTCTCACCAGCTTCGGTGACGGCGACGACGAGTCGGTGACGCGCAGCCTCGACCAGCTCGTCGATCGTCTCAGGGGCACAGTCGACCTGGACCGTCTCGTGGTCAACCTCTCGTTCGGCGGCTACAGCGAGAGGGACCAGCCTCCTCCGCTGCTCGCCGCCGCCATCGCCGAGCTGGTGTCGAGGGGCGTCGTCTTCGTGGCTGCTGCCGGGAACGACAACACGGCGCGGCCCTTGTGGCCCGCCGCCCTTCCCGGCGTGATCGCGGCCGGCGCCCTCGACGGCACCCGCAAGGCGGCGTTTTCCAATTACGGCGGCTGGGTCGACGCCTGTGCCCCCGCCGTCGACGTGGTGTCGACGTTCTTCGGTGGACCGGGAGATGGCAGCCCCGACAGCACCGGGTTCCGTGGCTACGCAAGCTGGAGTGGCACCTCGTTCGCCGCTCCCCAGGTGGCGGCCGCCATCGTCAACGAGGTCAGCCGGACCGGTGCCTCCGCCGCCGAGGCGGCTGCCGCCATCGTCGCCGATCGGCGCCGCCACCGGGTCCCCGATCTGGGCGTGGTGGTGACGTGACCGCACACGGCCGATCGATCCCGTACGATTCCCCGGCGCCGACGCGCATGTATCCCGGAGCGCTCGACGCGCTCTCGTCGACCGGACGCTGCGAAGGAGCAACATGAGCCACGAGAACGGCGGGGCACGCAAGTGGACGCCGCCAGCCCCCCGCAAGCCCGACGGCTCCAACCCCGAGGAATGGACCGAATACCACCAGAAGCTGTTCCGTTGGGAGCTCGACCGCCATCGCATTCGCTTCGCCGGTGAAGGTTCGGCGTCCGCCTTCCGGTCGGGACAGGTCGTGGTCCACGACCGGGATCTGGCCCGCGCCCAGGAGATCCTCAACCGAAACGGCATCGAGAACGGGACCAAGGACCGTGACGATCGTGGAGGCTTCACCCTTCTCGAGATCCGAGGCGGCACCGACGACGGTACCGATCCTGCACAGCTAGCGATCACCCTCCTGCGCGGCGGCGGCGTCCCCGCCGCCTTCAACACCGTTCTCTTCGGCCAACCCGCCTACGCCGGCAACCCCGCCTACGCCGGCAACCCCGCATATGCCGGCAACC
>CAZOGW010000130.1:6659-8117 GCA_964579415.1 uncultured Acidimicrobiaceae bacterium
CCGGCATACGCCGGAAACCCCAACATCTCCACCGCCATCCCGGCCCCGGAGCCGGTCGAGTGGGATGACTTTGACCCCGCCAAGGACGGTGCCGTGGTCGCAGTCCTCGACACCGGGCTCGCCACTCACGGTCACCGCGGTGACCGCCGCGCCCAGCACCATCGCCTGCAGAAGGTGGAGGTCCACGACGACTGGGACGAGACCGACACCATCGAAGTGGACCCCGTCACCGGCGAGATGTTCGTCGTCGCCGGCGCCGACGAGGATATCCCCGACGACAACACCGACGACTTCCTCGACCGACAGGCGGGACACGGCACGTTCATCGCCGGGATCGTGCGCCGCCTGGCGCCGCACGCTGCCGTCCACATCGAGGGCGTCCTCACCAGCTTCGGAGACGGAGACGACTTCTCGGTGACGCGCAGCCTCGACCAGCTCATCGACCGCCTCAGGAAGCAGGGCGCCTCGCTGAGCAGGCTCATCATCAACCTGTCGTTCGGCGGCTACACGGACAACGACGAACCCCCGCCGGTCCTCACAGCCGCGATCGACCGTCTCGTCGAGCGCGGCGTGGTGTTCGTCGCCGCCGCCGGCAACGACAACTCCGCCCGCAAGCTGTGGCCGGCGGCACTGCCCGACGTCATCGGCGTAGGGGCGCTCGACAGCGCCGGAAAGGCGTGGTTCTCCAACTACGGCGGCTGGGTCGACGCTTGCGCCCCCGGTGTCGACGTCGTGTCCACCTTCTTCGAGCGCAACTTCGGCGCCGGAGATTTCGGTACCGGCTTCGACCCCGACGACTACCGCGGCTTCGCCCAGTGGAGCGGCACGTCGTTCGCCGCTCCCAAGGTGGCGGCGGCGATCGCAGACGAGTTGCAGAGCCTGGGGTCGAAGGCGACGGCGCAGCAGGCGGCGAAGAACGTGGTGTACGACTACCGCAAGTACCGGGTCGCCGACCTGGGCGTGGTGGTGAACCTGGTATGACCACGGATCCCTGCACCCGATCCCGGCGCCATCAGATCGTCGATATGGGGACGCCTTCCCGCACCATGCATCGGGTGCCGCCGCGGGTGACGGCACTGGCACGGGCTGCCTTCGCCTGGCGCGTCATCGAGCTGCGCCTCGACGAGATCCTCGGAGCCACGGAGACCCCGCCCCGGCGCTGAGTACCCAGCACCCCACCCCCGGTACTGGATACTGGCTACTGGATACTGGATACTCTCCCCCATGGACCTGCGGGTGAACGACCGGCTCACGATCCCCGAGGGCGAGCTGCGCTGGACCTTCACCACGTCGGGTGGGCCAGGCGGGCAGCACGCCAACCGGTCGGCGACACGCGCCGAGTTGCGATTCGACGTCGCCGGGTCGCCCTCTATGGACCCGTCACTGCGGGAGCGCCTGGTAGTTGCCCTGGGACGCGACGAGGTGGTGGTGACCGCCGACGAGAGCCGCTCGCAGTGG
>CAZOGW010000131.1:0-8100 GCA_964579415.1 uncultured Acidimicrobiaceae bacterium
CCGTGAACTTTGGGCTGTGGAGGTCGCTGAGCGTCGTCGGGAACCCTGGGTTCGCAGGAGGGGCGGGGCTAACTGCCGAGGAGCAGGGGGAGGTCGGCGGTGAGCGACTCCTCGTCGACGATGCCGAAGATGCGCCTGGCGATGGTGCCGTCGGCGGTGATGAGGAACGTGGCGGGGAGTCCCAGCGGCTGGTACCCGATGGAGACCTCCTCGCGCTGATCGAATCCCAGGGTGTAGCCGACGCCGATCTCCTCGGCGAAGGCGGCGGCGGCGGCGAAGTCGTCCTGCACCGCGACCCCGACCACCTTCACTTCGGGGTGGGCGGCGGCGAAGGCGTCGATGGCGGGCATCTCGGTACGGCACGGGAGACACCACGACGCCCACAGGTTGAGGATCACCGGACGACCGTCGCCGGCGAGGTGGTCGGAGAGCACGAAGGAGCCGCCGTCGAGGGTGACGACACCGAAGTCGGGAGCGGGATCGCTGGCCCCCGGGGTCTCCTCGGAGAGCTCGGCGAGGTCGCGGACGGACGAGAGCTGTGTTTCGTCGTCGGAGTTCGTATCCGAGGTGGCCAAAGCGTCGTACATCAGCACCGCAGCCAGTGCCGCCACCACGGCGCCGACCAGCCACACCCGGGGCCGGCGCCACCAGGGGACGGCCGGCTCCTCCACGGGATCGAGGTCCAGCTCGTTGGTTTCCATCGCCATCGCCCGCAATGCTACGAGGAGCCGGGAAATAGGGCATAGCTGCTTCGCTCCGTGACACCGGTCGACGCTTGTACGATTCCTGCGTGGGCTTCTTCGATCGCAAACGGGCCGAGCTGATCGAGGCCGGGATCGACCCGGACCGGGTACCGCCGGGGCAGTACCTCACCGATCGCTTCCCGGTGCTGCACGCCGGGGTGGTCCCCGACGTCGACCTGGACGCATGGGACTTCACCGTCAAGGGCCTGGTGGGGGCGCCGCGGCGCTGGACCTGGGACGAGTTCCGGGCCATGCCACGGGAGCGGCACAGCGCCGACATCCACTGCGTGACCAAGTGGTCCAAGCTCGACACCGAGTGGGAGGGTGTTCCGGTGCGGCACATCTGGGACCAGATCGACCCCGATCCCTCCGCCACCCACGTCATGGTCGACGCCTACCACGGGTTCACCGCCAACCTGCCCCTCGCCGACTTCCTGAGGGAGGAGAACCTGTTCGCCACCCACTACGGCGGCGAACCGCTCGAGCTCGACCACGGCTGGCCGCTCCGCCTGGTAGTACCCCACCTCTACTTCTGGAAGTCGGTGAAGTGGGTGCGCGGATTCACCGTGATGGACCGCGACGCCCCCGGCTTCTGGGAGTCCAACGGTTACCACATGTATGGAGATCCGTTCAAAGAGCAGCGCTACTGGCGGAGTTGAGATAGGTACTACGTACTACGTACTACGTAAGGACCTCCGCGATGCCCTCGCCGGACGAACTGACCGATGCCTCTGGTCCCTGTCACCCAACCGTGGTATCGGTGACGTCATAAGGGTGACATGACCGACGAGGAGATCTACCGGAAGTACGCCGACGATCTGGTCCGGTTCGCCACCGGGCTGGTGGGGCCGTTCGACGCACCCGATGTGGTGACCGACGCCTGCCTGCGCAGCTTCTCCACCCCGGGATGGAAGGCGGTGTCCAACCACCGTGCCTACCTGTACCGGGCGGTCCTCAACCACGCCCGGTCGCACCACCGTTCCACGATGCGGCGCCGGGTGCGGGAGATGAGGGTTGCGCCACCGGAGGCGACATGGGCGCCCGACGTCGACGTCGACGTCCTGGAGGCGGTGGACCGCCTCAGCGTCCGGCAGCGTGCCGTGGTGATCCTCACCTACTGGGAAGACCTGCCGCCGTCCGAGGTGGCGTCGCGGCTGGAGATCTCCGAGGGGTCTGTCAAGAGACATCTCAACCGTGCCCGCACCCGACTGAGGGGGGAGCTCGATGCCTGACCGAGACGACGCCCGCATGCGGGAGCTGACGTACCGCCTGGTGCGTATGGCGCCGCCGGCACCACCTTTCCCGGAGGAACCCGTGACACAGCTCACCCCGACCCCGCCGCCGCGCCGGCCCGCCTACGTGTGGGCCGCAATCGCCGCCGCCATCGTCCTCGTCGCCATCGGGATTCCGGCGCTGCTCAGCCTGGGCGGCGACGACGATCTGGTGGCGGCCACCACGACGCAAGCCCCCGCCGACACCACCGAAGCCCCGGTCACCAGCCAGGCCCCGGAGACGACGGCGGTGCCCGACACCGAGGCCCCGACCACCGAGGCCCCGCTCAACCTGATCGACCTGTCCGGGCTCACCTGGGTCCGCAGCGATGCCGCCGCCCAGACGGTCGTCGCCTCGGACGGCAGCACCCTGGTCGACCTCCCCCAGCAGCTCACCAACCTGAAGATCGTCGCCTGGGACGGTGGCGACGGTGTGGTGCTGCTCACCGAGGCCGGTGAGCTGCGCTGGCTGAGGCCCGAGGCGGACACCACCGTTCCCCTCGACGTCCTCGGCGGTGAGATCGGCAGCGTCGACGACGTGGTCCTGATCGACGGCCGCCCGGTGGCGGCGCTGCGCTCCTGGGGTGGCGAGGCCGCCTGGGTCGACGTCGAGACCGGAGATGCCGTCGACGGCGACCCGACCAGGGTGGAGTACTTCGAAGAGTGGGGCCTCCAGCTCGGTTCCCAGGGCCGCACCGTGCGCGTCGAGTACCCGGAGAACGCCGACGCAGAGCGCGACGAGACCGGTGCCCTCATCTGGCCCTTCGACCTCCCCGAGTTGGTCGTCAGTGACGCCTCGGGCGCGGAGTTGGCCCGCATCGAGATGGGCAGCGAGCAGCAGCCCTGGGTGCGGCTCCACGACTTCGACGGCCGCCGTGTGGTCGTGTCGGTGGAGCCGATGGAGCCGGCGTTCCCGCCCACCACGGTCTACGTGATCGACCTGGAATCCGCCGGCACCGAGGTCGTCGAGCTGCCCGGCGCCGACACGCTCGACCTCGTCGGGATTCTCGAGTCGGCCGGACCGGTAGCCACCGAATTCGATCTGTGAGGGCGGGCGCCGTGCCGGCGCCTACCCGTTCCGGGGCGTGCGCTCAGGCGCACGCCCCGGAGGGCGCATGAGGAGGGCCGCCGCCAGGAACACCACGACCAGGGGGACGACCAGGACGGCGCCGGTACGGGCGAGAGCCACAAACCGGTGCTTCACCACGAGCGGGTCCGTGTCGGGACCGGTCAGGTGGCAGGTGAACTCCGGTGGCCATAGGCCGGTCTCGCTGCGGTAGGCCGCGTACCCTTCATGGCCGGCCAGGTCCCGCGTGCAGAGGTCGTCGACGTAGTGACCGGCGGCGATGAGCCCCACCGCGCCGGCAGCGAGGCCGCCCGCCACCAGCACGATGGCGAGCAGCACCGGCCGCTGCCGGCGCCGGTGGTTCACCGGCATGGCGATCGGAGATTGCTACGGGTAGGTGAAATCGAACGCCTCCTCGGTGGTGCCGGTCTCCCTCAGCACCAGCTGGTTCCCGATCCTCACCTCCATCGTCCAGTTGGCGGCAGTCCCGCAACTGGCGTAGACGTCCACGATGGCACGGTACGTGCCCGCGTCCGGATGCGCCTCCACGGGCCAGAATATGTTCTCCACGCCGCCCGGCGTCGGGTCGTTGCCGCACACGAACACGTTGTCGTCGCGGTCGAGGAGGCCACCGGTCGCCGTCGGCCCGCGGCTCCCGTACCAGATGCGGGTCCCGTTGGGCTCGATCAGGTGCAGGTCGAGGTCGTTGTCGTTGTCCCATATCAGCGTCACCTGGACGACCCCCGTGCCCACCACCAGGTCGACGCCGTCACAGTCCTGGTCGATCCCGTCGTTCGGTATCTCGACGGCGCCGGGATGGATGGTCGGGTCGAACGGAGCGCAGTCGACCGTATCGTCCCAGCCGTCGCCGTCGGAGTCGCCGGTGCACCGCCAGGCCCGCTCATTGACCGGCTGGTCTCCGTTCGGGGGCCACTGCCATGAGAAACAGGCTGGGAGCGTGATGCCCGGGATCGTCTCGCCTCCCGTGCGCAGGATGAACCCGCCGTCGCCGTCACCGACGAGGCCCGTGCAGTTGTGGTGCCCGATGACGGTGCACACCAGGTCGGGCGAGCGGCTCAGGCGCTGCGCGGTCAGCGTGAAGTCGCCTGTCTCCTGCTTGCCCCGGCCCGCCTCGACTGTGAAGAAGTACGACGACGCCTGGCCCGGCTCCAGATCCTGGTCCATGCGCTCGGGTCGGACGATGCCCACGCTGAGATCCTCGACGCCGCACTCGTCGCTCACGTCGGTGTCGAAGTACGGCCAGGCGTCTGCGGGGACATTGGTGTCCCAGACGACCCCGTCCTCCCGGTAGGCGTAGAACACGTCGTCGAATCCCACCCAGGGCAGGGACAGGCAGACCGGCCGGGTACCCACGATCCCGCCGCTGCCGTCGATCTTCAGGTCGTGCTCGTAGGCCCTTCCCGGGCCGGCGAAGCCGTCGAGGACTCCGTCGGCCCACACCAGGTCGTGGGTGAACGAGACGCGATGTTTGGTGGTATCGAACCACCAGCGGCGGACGATGCGGATGTCGAACTCGGTGGTGTCCAACTGTCCGATCGACGGCCAGAACACCCGGTCGTCGTCGACCGGTTGCAGGAGGGACCCGTCGACGAGGCTCGACGGCGACCGGCTCGCCTTCGGCGTCGGGTCGACGGGGTCGAAGCCTGCCGCCGGCGCGTTACTCCCCGCAGGGTTGCGCCCGACGGCGTCGAGGGCGGGCTCGTAGCCGTCACGGCCGGGAAGCTCGTACACCTGTGCCACGGTGTCGCCCAGTATCGTCAGCGCAGCCGGCGGGACCGGGTGCTCGAGCCGGATCCAGGTGATCAGCGGCTCCTCGTCGCCGTACGATCCGCGATAGGTGGCGAGCTGGTCGTCGAGGGACATGCCGCGCCCGTAGAAGCCGCCGGTGATCTCGGTGGGCCCTTCCACGACTTCTATGTCTTCGGCGTCGGCGAGGTCGCGGACCCGGTCGGGCACCGGGCGGGGCGACTCGAGCTGGGCGGTGTGGCGGAACTCGATCACCTGCGCGCCGGCGGCGTACAGCGCCGGCTCGAGGTCGAACAGCGGCATCGGCTGGGTGAGTTCGACAAGGAGTGAAGGCCCCTCGGCGTCGAGGTGGTTCTGGACCGTCACGAAGGCCGGTTCGCCGGTGGCTTCGTTGCCTTCCACGTCCACGACGGTCGCCGCGACCTGCGAGCCGCCGTTGTCGAGGCCGGTGGCGTCCACCTGGAAGGTCTCCGCGATGGCGCCGGGAGCGTCCTCGTACAGCCGGTAACCGACCAGCGAGTCGTTGACATGCAGGCCGACGAACGCCACCCCGTGTGAGGAGGTGCCCGTGACGGCCACCTGGAAGGAATCCCAAACGGCACCTTCGACGACGGGCTCGGCGGCAACCTGGAGCATCGGGGCCTGCTCATCGGCAACCGTTTCGCATCCCAGGGTCGTCTCGGCCTCGCACTCGTCGCGGCCTCTGCCACCGTCGGCCGTGTCCTCGTCGAATCCGCCGACGATGCGGTCCTCTCCCGGGCCCCCGGACAGCTCATCCGATCCGGACCCGCCGCCGAGCATGTCGTCTCCGGCCATGCCCTCGGCCCGGTCGTCGCCCTGGGTGCCGTAGAGCACATCGGCACCGTCGCCACCGTCGAGCAGGTCGTCGCCGGAGCCTCCGATCAGTGTGTCGTCGCCGCGCTCGCCGTGGAGCCGGTCGTGGCCGTCCCCACCGATGAGGAGGTCGGTCCCCTTACCGCCGCAGATGACGTCGTTGCCTCCCTGGCCGATGAGGACGTCGTCGCCGTCGAGCCCGAAGATGACATCGTCGCCGGGCGTGCCCAGCAGGACGTCGTTGCCTGAGGTTCCCACGATGGTGGGCTCGATCTCGTCGCAGCCCTTGACGGGGACGTCGCACGCCAGCGCGTCCCGGATGCCCTCAGCCGCTCCCCGCAGCAGCGCCGCGTCGCCGGGGGCAAGCCGGCTCTCCTCGTCGCGGAGCGCGGCGAGCCGGTCGATCTCGGCGAGGTAGCCGTACACCGCACGGCAGGCGGCGGGCGTGTCACCCGCTGCAATCTCGCGGCCGATGCGATCGACGAACCGGCGCAGCTTCCACTGCCCGTCACTCGGGTCGACCTGGGCAACCGCCGCAGCCAGTTCGGCGATGCCGACCTCCGGTGACCCGGCATCCTGGGCGACGGCACCGGTTGGCGTCAGCGACGCCACCAGGAGCAGCGACGCCGCGACCAGCAAGGTGTTGCGAGACCGGCGGGCGGTACGCCTCCGACCGAGCGCGCCCGATGATGGTCGAAGATTGAAAATCACCATGTCGTCCCCTCACGGTTCAGCGGATCGACGAGCCGGTCTCACGCCATCGAGCCCCGGTCCGTTCTTGGCGGGCAACGTAGCAAGCGACCCACCGGCCTGCAACGCGTAGCCGGGGACGTTCACCCTGGCTCAGCCGGTTCCGCCTGCTTGGAGGAACGCTTCGAGAACGGCGATGTTCTCCAGCAGCAGGGCCGTGTCGACGTGGTTGTCGTCCGGGGTGTGCCAGGCGGGGTTGTCGGGCCGCCACAACATGGCGGCCCGACTCCCCGCTTGGGCGAACCCTTCATGGTCGGAGATGTCGCCGCGGTCGAGGATCTCGACGGTGACGCCGACCGCGGCCCCTGCTTCCGCCAGCGCCCTTGCCGCCGCCGGGTCGGTACCCTCGTAGGCGACGCCGAAGAGACGTTCGCCGACGCCGACCATGTCCACCGACAGCATCCAATCGGGGGAGGCGCCTTCGGAGGCGAGGCGCGCCGCGGCCTGGCGCGAGCCGTAGTGGTGGTCGGATGCGGTCATCCCTTCCAGCACCTCCTCGGCGCCGAACCACGCCACCTGCACCGTGAGACCTTCCACGGGGTCGTCGATCAGCCGGCGCAGTAACTCCAGCAGGACCACGGTGCCGCTGCCGTTGTCGTCGAGGCCGGGGGAGCCGGGGACGGTGTCGATGTGGGCACCGAGCAGGACGGTGGTGGCGCCGTCGCCTACCGGCTCGGCCCAGACGTTGATCGAGGTCTTCCCGTTGGGGAGGGGCACATCCTCGGTGGCCGCCGGCGACCCGGTCACCACGTCGACCTGGGTGGCGAGCCATTCGGCGAGCTGCGCCTCCTCGGGGGAACCGGCGACCCGCACCGAGATGCCGGCCACCGTCTCCACATCGCTGTGGAGCCGCTCGGCGGTGGCGTCGGCGCCCCTGTCGAGACGCTGGGGAGGCGCTGTCGGGGGCAGGGTCGTAGTCGTCGTGGGCGCCGCGGTGGCGGTGGGGAGGGTCGAGGTCGCCAGGGGCACGTCCACGGTGGTCGTGCCTGCCGGGGTCGTGGTCGGCGTCGTTTCCGGCGTGGTGCCGCCACACGCCGCCAGCGCCGCGGCCAGGACCGATGCCGCCATGCCGAGTGCCCAGTGAGGTCTCACCGAACCGAACGGTAGCCCGGTGAGGATCCTGAGATGTTGCCCCTTCCTCCCGGTGAGATCGGGCCCGACGCGGTAAGTCCCGCGCTTGTTGGCGTGGAACGCAACTCGCGACGGCTCTCCGCCGAAAGATGCGCATCTTGCGTCGGTACCATGCGTTAATGAGCGCAGGACCAAATCGCAAAGCGAGGGCGCGACATGACAGCTGGACACGACCCCTTCGAGGCCCGGGCCACCATCGACACCCCGCTGGGGGAGAGGGTGGTGTACCGGCTCGACGCGCTGCGTGACCTGGGCGACATCGACTCGCTGCCCTACAGCATCAAGGTCCTGCTGGAGTCCGTGCTGCGTAACCACGACGGCCATGTCGTCACCGACCGGGACGTCACCGCTCTCGCTCACTACGACGCATCCAAGGTGGAGGAGACCGAGATCGCCTTCACCCCGGGACGGGTGGTGCTCCAGGACTTCACCGGGGTCCCCGCCGTCGTCGACCTCGCCGCCATGCGGGACGCCATCGTCCGCATGACCGGAGACCCCGCCGCGGCGCAGAAGGTCAACCCGCTGGTGCCCTCCGACC
>CAZOGW010000132.1:0-8018 GCA_964579415.1 uncultured Acidimicrobiaceae bacterium
CAAAGCCCGGGGGGAGACGAAGCAGCCGCCCCCGTCAAAGCCCGGGGGGAGACGAAGCAGCCGCCCCCGCAAATCCGGGGTGAGACGAAGCCCGGGCCGGCGCTTACGACCCGGCTCGCTCCTAGAGTCGTGGCATGGCTCCGCCCGCGGGCAGAGGCCGTACGCGAACGGAGGAGTGCAGGGTGGGACATCGGGCACGGCTGTCGGCGCTGGCCGTCGTCGCCGTGATGTTCGCGGCCCTTGCCCCCTCGGTGGCTGCCGCCGCCCAGGACCAGCCGCCCGCGACGTCGGGCGCGTTCGAGGTGGCCGCTTTCGAGGTGACGCCGGCGCCTGCCCGGCTGGGGAGGGCGCTGCGCGTCACCGGTGAGTTGCACGGCATCGATACCGAACTGACCGGCAGCCTGTTGCTGGATGGTGTCGACCTGGGGCCGGTGACGGTGTCTCCCGCGGGCCTGTTTGAAGCCGAGGTGCTGGTTCCCGACGACGCCACCACCGGAGGCGTCCCGCTGGTCCTTGATCTGGGGTCGGCCGGTGCCGTCCCCCTGGCCACACTGGTGGTGGTCGAATCGACCGGGATCGACCTCTCCGCCGCCCTTTCGAGCACCCTGGCCGACGATGAGGTGGAAGAGACGCCGGAGGCGGTCGAGGAGCCGCCTCCCAGCGTTGCGCCGACCACCATCGCAGCCGTGGCGCCACCGGTCGAGCCGCCGCCGGTGGGGATCGCTGTCCTGGTGGCGGCTGCCGGAGTCGCCCTCTCGCTGGTCATCGCCATCGCCACCGCCATCGCGGTGCTGCGCCGCCGCCGCCGGGAGGCGGATGCCCCCGGCGAGGTGGTGTTCAAGGGCGGGAAGGCTGTCGCCGCCGATCCCGCCGATTCCCGGCCCGCCGAGATGTCGTACCGCGCCGGCGACCACGTCACTGCGCCCCCGCCCCTCTCGACGGGTTCGGCGGCCAAGGTGTCCCGGCTCGTCGACCTCAGTGTCGATGCCGGAACCACCTTCGAGGTGGTGGAGATCATCCAGTGGCTGAGCACGTCGGCCCGCCAGGAACGGGTCATCGCCCGTGCCGACTCCCTCACCCTGGCCCGTGAGGTGATGCGCAACGCCTGGAACGACCACGAGCCGGAGTCCCGTAGCCAGGAGGCGTGGTGGGAGATCCGCCGCACCGCCACGGCGTCCACCCTGTGGGTGATGCACGCCGGTTCCGACCGCGAGTTCCAGGTCGACGAGTCGACCCGGTAGACACCGGCTGCGGGGCTACCCGCTGATCCCGAAGATCTCGCCGGCCCGGTGGAGGCCCTTGACCAGACGGTCGACGTCGGACTCGTCGGTGTAGACGTAGAAGGACGCACGGGCGGTCGACACCAGGCCCAGGTCGCGCATCAGCGGTTTGGCGCAGTGGTGCCCGGCGCGGATGGTGACGCCCTCTTCCTCGTCGAGGATGGTGGCGATGTCATGGGCGTGGACGTCGCCCAGCGTGAAGCTCACGGCACCGCCCCGGGCGGCCAGGTCTGACGGGCCGTGTACGGTGAGACCGGGCACTTCGGCGAGCCTCTCCAGGGCGTAGCCGGTGATGGCGACCTCGTGCTGGCGAACCGCGGCCATGCCGATCTTGTCGAGGTAGTCGACCGCGGCGCCGATGCCGACGGCCTGGGCGATGGGCGGGGTGCCGGCCTCGAACTTGTGAGGCACCGGGGCCCAGCGGGACTCGTAGAGCTGGACGTCGGAGATCATCTCACCGCCGCCGTAGGCCGGCTCCATCTCCTCGAGGAGGTCACGGCGTCCCCACAACCCGCCCAGCCCGGTGGGACCGAGCATCTTGTGGGAGCTGAAGGCGAGGAAGTCGACGCCCATGGTGCTCACGTCGGTGGGGAGATGGGGTACCGCCTGGGCGCCGTCCACCACGACGATGGCGCCCACCGCCCGCGCCGCGGCGACGATGCGGTCCAGCGGCACGATGGTGCCGGTCACGTTGGACATGGCGCTGATGGCGACGACCCTGGTCGCCGGGGTGATGACCCGGTCTACGGCGTCCTGGTCGATCTGGTAGTCCCCGTCGATGGGGAGGTACGCCAGTTCGGCGCCGGTGTGGCGGGCGGCGAGCTGCCAGGGAACGATGTTGGAGTGGTGCTCCAGGATCGACATCACGATCCGGTCGCCGGGGCGGAGCCGGTTGAGGCCCCAGCCGATGGCGACGGTGTTGATACCGCCGGTGGTCCCGGAGGTGAACACCAGCTCCGAGGGCGAGGCGGCGCCGATGAAGGCGGCCACCTTGGCCCGGGCACCCTCGTAGGCGTTGGTCGCCTCCTCCGACAGCGCATAGGCGCCACGGTGGACGTTGGCGTTGCTGGAGCGGTAGAAGTGGGAGATGGCGTCGATGACCTGGTGGGGCTTCTGGCTGGTGGCGGCCGAGTCCAGGTAGACGATGGGGTGCCCGTTCTCCTCGCGCTCGAGGAGCGGGAAGTCGCCACGGAGGTGGCGCAGGTCCATCAGGCGGCCGACCCCGCCGGGCGGAACGCCTCGTAGCCGTCCTCCTCCACCCGCTTGGCCAGGTCGGGCCCGCCGCTTTCCACAACCCGGCCGTCGACGAAGACGTGCACGTGGGTGGGGTCGATGTAGTCGAGCATCCGCTGGTAGTGGGTGATGATGAGGAAGCCGTTGTGGTCGCCGGCGACCCGGGCGACCCCCTCGGCGACGGTGCGCAGGGCGTCGATGTCGAGCCCGGAGTCGGTCTCGTCGAGAACGGCCAGCTCGGGCTGGAGAACTGCCATCTGCAGGATCTCGTTGCGCTTACGTTCACCGCCGGAGAAGCCCTCGTTGAGGTAGCGGTCGGCGAACGACGCCTCCATGCCCAGTTCCTTCATGGCGTCCATGACCTTGAGCCGCAGCTCGAGGACGGTGAAGTCGGTGCCGGTACGGTTGGAAAGGGCCGCCCTGAGGAAGTTGACCACCGAAACCCCGGGCACCTCCTCGGGGTACTGGAAGCCGAGGAACATGCCGGCGCGGCCCCGCTCGTTGGGGGTCCACTCGGCGATGTTCTCACCCTTGTAGAGGATGCGCCCCCCGGTGACCCGGTAGGCGGGGTGGCCCAGCAGCACCATGGCCAGGGTGCTCTTGCCGGAGCCGTTGGGTCCCATGAGGGCGTGGACCTCGCCGCGGTCGATGGTGAGGTCGAGGCCCTTGACGATCTCGGTGTCGCCGGCGCTGACGCGCAGGTCCTCGATGGAGAGCAGTGGGTGGGAAGGCATGGGCCGGATTGTAACGATGCCCTGCCCCCTACCCGGACGGGGGTGCCGTCACCAGCCCCGGGCTCGCCAGCGCTCCAGCGAGGGCGCTTCGGTGCCGATCGTGGTGTCGAGGCCGTGGCCGGGTAGCACCAGCGTCGTCGGGTCCAGAGTGAAGAGCTTCCGCTCCACACTGTCGATGATCCGCGGGAACGAGCCGTCGCCGGTGGAGCCGGGGCCTCCGGGGAACAGCGTGTCGCCGGTGAGCACGGCCCCGTCCAGGACCAGGCACACCGATCCCGGGGTATGGCCCGGGGTGTGCAACACCTCGACGGTCAGCTCACCGACCCGGAGCGGTCCCTCACGCAGCGGCTGGCTTCCGTCGATGCCGGCTCGGGCGTCGTCGTCGGCATGGACCAGGAAGGGAACGTCCAAGGCCTCGGCTACGGCAGCCGCTGCATCGACGTGGTCGTGATGGCCATGTGTCGCCACCACGCCGACCGGTGAGACGTCACCGGCCGCAGCCAGTACCCGCCCGGCCTCGTCCCCGGCGTCGACCACCAGCGCCGCACCCGTCGCGGTACAGGCGACGACATAGACATTCGTCTCCCACGCCCCCACGCAAACCTTGCGTACCAGCGCCCCGCCCCCCTCAAAATGCCAAGGCAGAGTCATGCGCCCTCTTGCGTAGTACGTAGTACGTAGTACGCTACGAAGCCGCTTCCTCCAAATACGCCTCGAGCTGATCGACGCTCAGCTCACCGGCGCTGCGGCGCACCACGTTGCCGTCGGCGTCGAGGAACACCCAGTAGGGGAACGCGCCGGCGCCGTAGGCGAGAAGCGCATCGTCGGAAGCGCTGTCACGCATTACCGGCGACGTCCAGCCCTCACGCTCCAGCCATGCCGACGGCGGGTAGTTCTCGCGGGCTGAGTTCATCGAGGTTGCGACGGAGCGGATCTCGACACCGGGGACGCCGCCACCGGCGTCGAGCCATTGCTGTACCCGCGGAACCTCGACCTGGCAGTGGGGGCACCAGTGGGCCAGGAAGACGACGCCCATCGGGGTGCCGGCGCCGCCGATTGACACGGCGTTGCCGTCGAAGTCCTCACCCTGGACGACCGGGGCGGCCATGCCGATGGCGGGGTCGGCGGCGCCCTCGGAGAAGGGCGGCAGCGACTCCCCGGCGAGTTCAGGCTCGCCGGCCTCGGTGCCGATGGGCTTGTCCGAGCTGAACACGATGGCTGCCACCAGTGCCAGCGCTACCACGCCGAACACGATCCCCAGCCACGGGATCTTCTTGGCGGACTTTTTCTCGGCGCCCGCGGCGGGCTTGCCGCCGGCGGCCTTGGAGATGGGGGTCGAGCCGCTCTTCTTGTTGGAGCCGCCGGCGTTCTTCGCAGGGGCGGCCTTGGCCGGCGCCGACGAGCGCTTCGCCGCCGGCGACTTGTCCTGGGGACGCTTCGGGTTCTTCGCAGTGGTCACACGGGCTCCTCCGTGCCGGCGAACTCAGCCTCGAGCTCGATGTGGCGGTCGTTGTCACGCATCACGACCATCAAGACGATGATAAGCCCGAAGGCGGCGAACGCCATCGTCGGGATCGTGATGAAACCGTATTCCTCGATGAGCTTGGTGGTGCAGGGGACCATGGGGTTGCACGAGTCCCCGGCGAGGCTGGGGAACTCCTCGATGATGCGGTGGTAGGTGCTGGCGAGGATGCCGATGGTGGCGAGGGGAAGGGTGTACCACCACACCTTGCGGTCCTTCCGCCAGGCGGCGATCCCGAAGATGATCGACTGCGGGTACATGAGGATGCGCTGGATCCAGCACCACTTGCACGGCTCGAGGTGGGCGATCTCGGAGAGGTAGAGGCTTCCCAGTGTCGCCGTGGCCGCCACCAGGAAGGCGAAGGGCAGTTCCTTGCCGTAGAGCGACTCGGAGATGTTGCGGCGGACGCCGGCCAGGCTCGGCGAGAACCTGCTCCCCACCAGGATCACCACCGCGACCAGGAGAACAACGAGCGACAGCATCGCCAGCGTGGCGAAGAACAAGCTCATGGCAGGCAAGGTTGAAATCGCAACCTCCGGGGGAAGTTGGAGGCACGGTACCATCGTGCGTATGCAACCCGTCCTCCTCGCCGGCGCCCTGGTGATCGTGCTGGTGGTCGTCGCCCTGGCCTTCGCCTGGCAGGAGCGGAGACCACCCGGTGAC
The DNA here is from genome assembly GCA_964579415.1 of uncultured Acidimicrobiaceae bacterium. Classification (GTDB taxonomy): domain Bacteria; phylum Actinomycetota; class Acidimicrobiia; order Spongiisociales; family UBA5794; genus CAZOGW01. The sequence continues at coordinate 5,433 of CAZOGW010000132.1, forward strand.
GACGCCGTGATCTACGGGGTGGAGGACGCCCTGGCCTTCGTGATGGCCCGCCTCAGCGACGAGTCCGCCGCCCTGGTGGGCAGGGCCGACGTCCGGCGCATCCTGGAATGGGAGATGAGATACCTCCAGGACCCGTCGCTGCGGGACTCCGAGGTGGCCGTTGTCGGGGGCATGGACGCCGCCGACTACGCCCAGCGTCGGGCGATGGCGCAGGGGCACCCCTACGAGCCGTCTGCCATCATCGAGGTGTTGGAGTTGCAGGCGGCGTACCTGGCGACGCTGGGCGCGGTGGGCGACCCGGTGACCGCCGAAGAGGTGGCGGAGATCACCGCCGCCGAAGGTGTCATCCTCGCCGGAGAAGAGGTAACCCCTGCCGAGGAGGAGGCAATATGAGCGACGGAGAGGCGACCTCGCCGGGAGCGGAGTGGCGCCGCGCCTACGACGGTTCCCGGCTGCGCAAGGACCGGTTCGTCACCATGTCGTTCGAGGACGTGCCCGCCCTGGGTGCACCCGGCGACGGTGAGCCACCGGAGCGCATCGGTTACCCGGGCGCCTTCCCCTACACCCGCGGGGTCCATCCCAGCGGGTACCGGGGGCGGCTGTGGACCATGCGCCAGTTCGCCGGGTTCGCTTCGGTGGCCGACACCAACCAGCGTTTCCGTCACCTGCTGTCGCAGGGGCAGGGCGGCCTGTCGGTGGCGTTCGACATGCCGACGCTGATGGGTCTCGACGCCGACGACCCGCGCTCCCTGGGCGAGGTGGGCCACTGCGGCGTGGCGGTGAGCTCTTCTGAAGACATGGTCGACCTCTTCGATGACATCCCGCTGGACGAGGTGTCGGTGTCGATGACGATCAACGGTCCCGCCGAGGTGCTCTTCGCCTTCCTCCTCGTCGCCGCCGAGGAGCAGGGCGTCGCCTGGGACCGGCTGGAGGGGACGCTCCAGAACGACATCCTCAAGGAGTACATAGCCCAGAAGGAATGGATCTTCCCGCCGCAGCCGCACCTGCGGCTCATCGTGGACATGATCGAGTTCTGCACCGCCGAGGTGCCCCGCTGGAACACCATCTCCATCAGCGGGTACCACATCCGGGAGGCCGGAGCCACCGCCGCCCAGGAGTTGGCGTTCACCCTCGCCGACGGCTTCGCCTACGTCGAGGCGGGGATGCGGCGCGGCCTCGACGTCGATGCCTTCGCCCCGCGGCTGTCGTTCTTCTTCGACGCCCACATCGATTTCTTCGAGGAGATCGCCAAGTTCCGGGCGGCGCGGCGCATCTGGTCCCGATGGATGCGGGACCGCTACGGGGCCGAGGACGAGCGGTCGCTCAAGCTGCGCTTCCATACCCAGACAGCCGGTGTCTCGCTGACGGCGCAGCAGCCGGAGAACAACATCGTCCGCACCGCCATCGAGGCGCTGGCGGCAGTCCTCGGCGGCACCCAGTCGCTGCACACCAACGCCCTCGACGAGGTGTTCGCCCTCCCCACCGAGCGTAACGCCGAGATCGCCCTGCGCACCCAGCAGGTCATCGCCGAGGAGACCGGGGTAGCCGACGCCATCGACCCGCTGGGCGGGTCCTGGTTCGTCGAGGAGATGACCGACCGCATCGAGGCCAAGGCGGAGGAGATCTTCGCCTCCATCGACCGCATGGGAGGCGGCTCGATCCTCGACGGCGTGCTCGTCGGCATCGACGAGGGCTGGTTCCAGGCAGCCATCGGCGACTCCGCCTACGAGTTCGAGAAGGCGGTGACCTCGGGGGAGCGGGTCATCGTCGGGGTCAACAAACATGTCCGCACCGTGGAGGAGCCGCTGGAGATCCTGCGCATCGGCGTCGAGGTCGAGGAGGAGCAGCGGAGGCGGCTGGAACACATCCGTGGCGACCGGGACCCGGAGCGGGTGGCGGCGGCGCTGGCCGCACTGGAAGAGGGTGCCCGCGGCGAGGCCAACACCATGCCGCTACTCATCGAGGCGGCCCGGTCCCGGGCAACCCTGGGCGAGATCGTCACCACCCTCAAGAGCGTCTTCGGCGGCTACCGCGAGCCCCCCCGGGTGTGACGTGGGCAGGTTGCGCCGCTTCGAGAGCCACCGCTGGATAGGTCTCCGCGACACCATGCTCGCCTACGACTGCGACGACGAAGCGCAGTTCGTGGAACTCCAGCAGCGCGTTGCGGAGGAGAATCTCTTGGATCGACGTTTGATGAGCGCGTTTGCTCCGGACACGGTGGAAGAAGCCCGTAATCGAGGGTTCAAGCCGATCGCGGAGTAGCTTGAGTCCACCGTACTACGTACTACGTACTACGTACTACGAGAAGGCCGGAGCCCTCCGGGTGTTGTCATGTCGGTGACCAAGGGGATGCCGGTGGTCGCCAGACGTAGTACGTAGTACGTGATACGTAGTACGTTCATGTCAGCGCCACGTCGATCGCTTCCGCGACCTTGCTCTCCCGGAAGTAGAAGAAATGGTCGCTGCCCTTGAGGACGATGACCTCGGCTCCGATGCTCTCGGCGTACTGCTCGAGATCCTGGACGGCGACGAACTGGTCGCGGTCGCCGAGGATGAAGCTGCGCCGGGCCGGGGCCAGATCGGTGA
>CAZOGW010000133.1:0-7900 GCA_964579415.1 uncultured Acidimicrobiaceae bacterium
CCTGCGTGAAGCGGAAGATGTTGTCGATGAACAGCAGCACGTCCTGCTTCTGCACATCACGGAAGTACTCCGCCATGGTCAGCGCGGACAGGGCCACGCGCAGACGCGTGCCCGGCGGCTCGTCCATCTGGCCAAAGACCAGGGCGGTCTGCTTGATGACGCCCGACTCGGTCATCTCCGCGATGAGGTCGTTGCCCTCACGCGTGCGCTCGCCCACACCGGCGAACACCGACACACCGTTGTGGTTGTTGGCGACGCGGTAGATCATCTCCTGGATGAGCACCGTCTTGCCCACACCGGCGCCGCCGAACAGGCCGATCTTGCCGCCCTGCAGGTAGGGCGAGAGCAGGTCGATGACCTTGATCCCGGTCTCGAACATCTGCTTGGTGGGCTGGACGTCCTCGAAGTCGGGCGGCTGGCGGTGGATCGGCCAGCGCTCGTCGAACTCGAGTCCGGGGGCGTCGAGGGCGTCTCCCCAAACGTTGAAGATGTGGCCCAGGGTCTGGTCCCCCACCGGCACCGAGATGGGGGCGCCGGTGTTGCGCACCTCGGCGCCGCGGACCAGGCCGTCGGTGGGTGCCATGGCGATGGCCCGCACCTTGGAGTGGCCGATGTGCTGGGCCACCTCAAAGATCACCCTCTTGTGCTCACCCATCAGGTCGAACTCGACCTCGAGGGCGTGGTTGAGCTCGGGCATCCCGTCGGGGGCGAACTCGACGTCCACCACCGGCCCGGCCACCTTGGTGATCCGCCCGACGCTCTTCACTTCTGCCACGACTGTGCTCCTTGGGGATGACGCTCGATGGAAAGGTTCACTGGTTGGAGAGGGCCTCGGCGCCGCCGACGATCTCGGAGATCTCGGTGGTGATCTCCGCCTGCCGGGCCCGGTTGGCCACGTTGGTCAGCAGCCGGATCAGCTCGTCGGCGTTGTCGGTCGCCGCCTTCATCGCCCGGCGCCGTGCCGAGTGTTCCGAGGCCGACGCCTCCAGCAACATGTTGTACACGATGGCCTCGACGTAACGGGGCAGCAGCCGCTCCAGGATCGCCTCCGGCGACGGCTCGAAGTCGTAGTCCACCGAAGTCGGCGCCTGGTCGCCTGCCGGCGGCTCCACCGGGAGCAGCTCGAAGGTGAGCGGCGTCTGCACCAGGGCGGAGTCGAAGCGGGTGTAGTAGGCCTCCACCGAGTCGACCCGGCCCTCGGCGTAGGCATCCATGAGCACGTTGGAAATGGCCCGGGCATTGCCGTAGCCGGGGGTGTCGGTGACCCCGAGGAACGACTGTTCCACGAAATAGCGACGGTACTCGAAGTAGGCCTGAGCCTTCTTGCCCACGGCGAAGATCCGCACCTCACGGCCGGCGCGGCGGTGCCGGACAATGGCGGCCTCCGCCAGCCGGATGATCGACGAGGCGTACGCCCCGGCGAGGCCGCGGTCGGACGACACGACGAGGACGCCGACCGTCCTCACCTCTCGTTTCTCCAGCAGCATGTGGCTGGCGCCGCTGGAAGCGGCGCTCACGTTGCGGATCACCTCGACGAGTTTGCCGGTGTAGGGCTTGGATGCCTTGACACGGGCTTGCGCCTTGGGGATACGCGAGGTGGCGATCAGCTCCATGGCGCGGGTGATCTTGGCGGTCGCCTGGACCGACTTGATCCTTCGCCGGGTGTCGCGGAGCTCAGCGCTTGCCATCGGGCGGCGTCACCCCTCGTCCCCGGAGCCGAACTGCTCCTTGAAGGCGTCGATGGCGCCGTCGAGGGCGGCGGCGTCGGGAAGGTTGCCGGTCTCCTTGATGTGGTCGAGCAGGCCGGCGTGGCGGGTGCGGACGTAGGCGCGCAGACCCCGCTCGAAGGCTCCCACCTTCTCCACGGGAACGTCGTCGGTCCTGCCGTTGGTGACGGCGTAGATGGCGAGCACCTGCTCCTCCACCGGGACCGGCTGGAACTGGCCCTGCTTGAGGGTCTCCACCACGCGGCGGCCCCGCTCGAGCTGGGCCAGGGAGGCGGCGTCGAGCTCGGAGCCGAACTCGGCGAAGGCCTCCAGCTCGCGGAACTGGGCCAGGTTGAGGCGCAGCGGTCCGGCGATCTTCTTCATGGCCGAGATCTGGGCGTTGCCGCCCACCCTGGAAACCGAGGTACCGGCATTGAGGGCGGGCCGGATGCCCTGGAAGAACAGGTCGGTCTCCAGGAAGCACTGCCCGTCGGTGATGGAGATGACGTTGGTGGGGATGTAGGCCGAGATGTCGTTGGCCTTGGTCTCGATGACGGGCAGTGCCGTCAGCGACCCGCCGCCGAGCTCGTCGGAGAGCTTTGCGGCCCGCTCCAGGAGGCGGCTGTGCAGGTAGAACACGTCGCCGGGGAACGCCTCACGGCCCGGGGGGCGGCGCAACAGCAGCGAGATCTCGCGGTAGGCGGTGGCCTGCTTGGTGAGGTCGTCGAAGATCACCAGGGCGTGCTCGCCCTTGTACATCCAGTACTGCCCGATGGCGGAGCCGGCGTACGGGGCGTACATCTGGAGAGCCGCCGATGCCGAGGCAGGCGCGTGCACCACCACCGTGTAGTCCATCGCTCCGGCTTCCTCCAGGGAGGACACCACCTCGGCCACGGTCGACGCCTTCTGCCCGATGGCGACGTAGACGCACTTCACGTTCTCGGTCTTCTGGTTGATGATGGTGTCGACTGCGATCGCCGTCTTGCCGGTCTGGCGGTCTCCGATGATGAGCTGGCGCTGGCCGCGGCCGATGGGGGTGAGGGCGTCGATGACCTTGATACCGGTCTGCAGCGGCTCCTTCACCGGCTGGCGCTCCACCACCGACGGCGCCTGCGTCTCGAGGAGGCGGCGCTCGGTGGCGTTGATGGGGCCCTTGCCGTCGATGGGGTTTCCCAGCGGGTCGACGACACGGCCGAGCATGGCGTCGCCCACCGGGATCGACAACACGTTGCCGGTCTGGCGGACCGGGGTGCCCTCCTCGATGTGGGAGGCGTCGCCCATGAGCACGACGCCGAGGTCCTCTTCGTCCACGTTGAGGGTGACGCCGATGAGGTCCCCGGGGAACTCGAGCAGCTCGGAGGCCATGACGCTGGGAAGGCCCTTGACGCGCGCCACACCGTCGGCGATGGCCGTCACGTAGCCCACCGTCTCCCGCTCCAGCTCCGGGCTCCACCCCTGTAGGTTGGCCTTGAGAGCGGCGGTGATGTCATCGACGCTGATGGTCAGCTCAGCCACGTTCTTGAACTCCTCAGTTAGCTTTCAACGCCTGGCGCAACGAGTCGAGCCGGTGGCGCACCGACCCGTCGATGACGGTGTCGCCCACCCGGGCGACGATGCCGCCGATGACGGAGGGGTCGACGACGACCTTGACCTCCACGTCCTTGCCGGTGGCCCGGCCCAGCGATTCCTCCAGGCGCCGCACCGTGTCGGCATCGAGGCTGATCGCCGAGCGCACCTCGGCCACCTCACGTGACCGGGAAGAGGCCGCCGCGGCGACGAACGCCTCGGCGATGTCGGGCATGTCGCGGGCCCGTCCCGCCGACACGATCATGTTGACGAAGCCCTGGGTGACGTCCGAGGCACGGCCGCCCACCAGGTCGTTGACGACGCCGAGCCGGCGCTCCAGCGGCACCGCCGGGTCGCCCAGGGTGTTGCGCAGGTCCTCGGAGCCGCCGACGGCACGCCCCAACTGGTACAGCTCGCTCTCGACGCGCTCCAGCTGGCCCTCGCCGCGGGCGATCTCGAGCAGGCCGAGGGCGTAGCCCCGGACCCGGTCGTCGGTGCGTACCGCGTCGGTCATGTCAGGAGTTCCGGTCCAGGTCGGCGAGGTAGGTGTCGACGAGACGCCGCTGCGACTCGTGGTCGAGGCTGCTCCCCACCACCTTCTCGGCGAGGTCGATGGACAGGGCCGCCACCTCGGAGCGGGCCTCCTGCAGGGCGCGGGCCTTCTCGTTGTCGGCCTCGGAGCGGGCCTTGGCGACGATATCGGAGGCCTCAGCGTTGGCCTTGGCGACGATGTCCGACTTGACCTGCTCTGCGGTCTGGCGCGACTCCTCGACGATGCGATTGGCGTCCTCCCGGGCGCCGGCGAGCTGAGCCTTGTAGTCCTCGAGGAGCTGGGCTGCCTCGGCCTTCTCCTGCTCGGCGGCCTCGATCTGACCCTTGATGGCGGCCTGCCGTTTCGCCAGCGTCTCGTTGATTGCCGGCCCGGCGAACTTCCACACCACGAAGAAGATGATGGCGAAGGCCACGATGCCGGCGATCAACTCGCTGGTATGCGGGATGAGCAGGTCGACCCCGGAGGGCTCCTCCGCTGCTGCGGCGAGCATCACGCTCGTGGTGAGTTCCATGACCATCGCCTCAGGCGGCCAGGAAGAAGAGCACGAACCCGAAGAGCGCCAATGCCTCGGCGAGGGCCATGCCGATGAACATCGTCGTTCTCACCATGCCGGCCGCCTCGGGCTGGCGGGCCATGGCCTGCACTGCGTTGCCGGCCACCAGGCCGACTCCGATGCCGGGGCCGATGGCTCCGAGTCCATAGCCGATCAGAGCCAGCGATCCGCTAATTTCTCCCAAACCTTCCATTCTGTGCCTTTCCTTCCTTGGGTTCTGAGTGGTCGCAGGACTAGTGCTCGGGGTGGACCGAACTCTGGATGTACACCGCCGAGAGCAGTGTGAAGATGTAGGCCTGGAGCAGGGCGACCAGCAGCTCCAGGGAATAGATACCGAGACCCAGGGCGAACCAGCCGAGGCCGACCACCGACTTGAACCCGATGTCGCCCACGCTGGTGAGGAACACGTAGGCGGACACCAGCAACAGGGTCAGCATCACGTGCCCGGCCACCAGGTTGGCGAAGAGCCGCACCGCCAGCGAGAAGGGCCGCACCAGGAAGGTGGACACGAACTCGATGATGCCCACCAGCGGCTTGAGGGCGGTGGGCACCCCCGGCGGCCACAGCAGGTGACCGACGTAGGCCAGTCCCTGGCGCTTGAAACCCATCAGCACGAAGATGACCCAGGTGACCAGGGCGAGGAACGCCGGTAGCCCGATGCGCGAGGTGATGGGGAAGTTGATGAACGGGGCCAGACCCATCAGGTTCCCCACCAGGATGAACATGAAGAGCGAGAGCAGGTAGGGGAAGAACGTCATGCCGTCCTTGGGACCGATGATCCCCACCGCCACCTCGTCGCGCATGTAGAGCACCACGCTCTCGATGGCCGACTCGAACTTGCTGGGAACCAGCGAACGCTTGCGCAGGCCGAACCAGAGGAGGCCCACCACGACGACGGCGGCGAGGGCGATGAGCAGGATCGTGCGGTTGACTCCGCCGATGAACGGCAGCTCGAACAACTCGTTGACGTTGCCGGGCACGCAGATGATCACCTGTGTGGGATCACACTCGGCCGCTGCCAGGATCAGCTCCACTCCAACTCCTTCTCACCACCACGCGACACGTTGAACGCCTCCCAGCCGATCAGGACGAGGTAGCTGACAGCTACCGACACTCCCAAGGCAGTTCGGTCGATGTCGAAAGCCGCGCTGAGGGCGAGCATCGTCACCGCGATCAGGCCCAGACGCAGGAAGAAACCGAACAAGGCGGCGGCATGATACAAGCTCAGGCTGATGCGCGCAGATCGGGACAGGATAAGGCCTGAGAGCATGAAATTGCCTGCCACGATGGCCACGCCGGCAATAGCTGCGACAGCTCCTTCCCACCCGCTGATCAGACCGAACACCACCGCCAGGACCGGCCCGACGATGACGGCGCGGCGGGCGGTGTGCCACGCCATGCGCTGCTCGACGTCCTGGCCGCGGGGGATGGGGGACGCCTTCATGGCAGCCAGCTCCGCCGCCCTCTCCTCGTCCACCTCGTCGGTGTCGAAGCCGGCGACGCGGCGGATGAGGTCACCCACGGCGCCGCTCGATGCGCTCGACGGCCTGGTCTTCGAGCACCTTCGAGGCCGTCCACAGCTTGACGAACCCGGCCAGGCACCCGGCGGTGATGCCCGCCACGATGAACCAGGGGCGGGTGCCGGCAAGCCAATCGATGGTGAGCCCGATGAGGAAGCCGGCTATCACCGAGGATGCAAAGTCGACGGCCATGCTCTCCCGGCCGACGCTGCGCGCGACAGCGATGGTGGCACTGGGCTGCCTGGCGGCAGCAGATTCCGGGGCTGTGTCGGGAGTGCGGGGAGGCACGGGGGAGGCTTCCTGGATCCGGCGCGTCGGTCGGGCCGGAAGGTTACCTGCCTCTGGAATGGTTCACAAAGGCGGAAACCGCACTACGTACTACGTAGCTGACCAACCGGGGATGGGGTAGGGGGCCACGAAGTCGGTGATCTCGCCGCGCACTCGCGTCAGCATCGTCTCGTCGGGGTCCTCGGCAACGGACACCACCTGGTCCATCCAGGACGCGATCTGGAGCATGTGCTCCTCGGTGAGGCCGCGGGTGGTGACAGAGGCGGTGCCGAGGCGGATGCCGGAGGGGTCGAACGGCCTGCGGGTGTCGAACGGCACCGAGTTGTAGTTGAGCTCGATGCCGGCGCGGTCGAGGGCCTGAGCCGCCGGCTTACCGCCGACGCCCTTCGAGGTGAGGTCGACCAGGATGAGGTGATTGTCGGTGCCGCCGGTCACCAGGTCGAAGCCGCGCTCGGTAAGGGCTTCGGCCAGCGCCCGCGCGTTGGCGACGATCTGGTGGGCGTACGCCGAGAACTCCGCCGTGGCCGCCTCGCGCAGCGCCACCGCGATGGCGGCGGTGGTGTGGTTGTGGGGCCCACCCTGGAGCCCGGGGAACACCGCCCGGTCGAGAGCCTTGGCGTGCTTCTCGGTGGAGAGCAGCATGGCGCCGCGCGGGCCGCGCAGCGTCTTGTGGGTGGTGGTGGAGATGATCTCGGCATGGCCCACCGGGCTGGGGTGGGCGCCGCCGGCGACCAGCCCGGCGATGTGGGCGATGTCGGCCACCAGCACCGCTCCCACCTCGGCGGCGATGGCGGCGAAGGCGGGGAAGTCGATGGTGCGGGGGATGGCGGTGCCGCCGCAGAAGATGAGAACAGGCCGCTCCGCCCGGGCGATCCGGCGAACCTCGTCGAAGTCGACGCTGCCGTCCTCCCGGCGCACGCCGTACTGCACCGACCGGAACCACTTGCCCGTCGCCGACACGTTCCACCCGTGGGTGAGGTGCCCACCCGCAGGCAACGCCATGCCCATCACCGTGTCGCCAGGGGAGGCCAGAGCCATGTAGACGGCCAGGTTCGCCGGTGAACCCGAATAGGGCTGAACGTTGGCGTGCTCCACACCGAAGAGCTGCTTCGCCCTCTCGACGGCCAGGATCTCGACCTGGTCGATGACCTGCTGGCCCTCGTAGTACCGCCGCCCCGCATAGCCCTCGGAGTACTTGTTTGTGAGGACGCTGGCGGTGGCGTCGAGGACCGCCTGGGACACATAGTTCTCACTGGCGATGAGCCGTATCGAGTCGTGCTGGCGGCGGCCCTCCGCCTCGAGGAGTGCGGCGATCTCCGGATCGGCGTCGGCGAGTCGGCGGGAGAGGTCAGATTGGGCAAGTGACATGGCCCGAGCCTACCCGACCCACCCGCCGCCCGACCGCAGTCATCGTCCTCCCCACCCCTTCGAGGTCGGATTTCGTCCTCCCCCGCCGCTTCGTAGGGCACGGTTTCGTCCTCCCCCGCCGCTTCGTCGGTCGGGTTTCATCCTCCCCCGCCGCTTCGGTGGGGGAGGTGTCCGATCGGCTCGCCTGGCGCGATCAGACCTGATCGCATCGCACAGCCTTGCCGCAGGCCGATCGGACGGAGGGGGTCTTCGTCCCAGGTCCGCGTTGAGCTGACCGCGAGCCGAAGGAGGGGATCGCGTCCCGCGGTGTGGTGTAAGTAGGTGAATCTCTCAGCGATGCCGTCGG
>CAZOGW010000134.1:0-7880 GCA_964579415.1 uncultured Acidimicrobiaceae bacterium
TGAGGCGTCCCTTGCCCCGGGTGGCCAGTTGGCACAGACCGGCCATCACCGCCTCCGGGGTGGCGCCGGGGAAGGTGAGGATGGTGCCGCCACCCTTGTCGGCGAAGGCGGCCAGCAGGCCGTCGTCGAGGACGACGTGGGCGCCGCTACGTCGTGCCGGGCGGCCCCCAGGGTGGTCCGGCCAGGGGAGCGCTGCGCCGTACAGGTTGGCCGGGTCGGTGGCGGCGAGGACCACCGTTCCCGACGGAGGCATGGAGCGGAGACGGTCGACGGCGCCGGGGAGGGCGAACTGGGACCCGCCGAGTCCCTCCACGAAGTAGCCGCGACGAACCCGGCCCGCATCCTCCATCGCCGCCAGCACCGGGTAGATGCCGGCGAACCCCCCGGGCACACCTTCGGCGAGGACGGCGTCGCGGGTGAGCACGCCGTGGCGATCCAGCAGTTGCCCGGCAACCGCGGCGGCGCGTGCCTCGGGAGTCACCGGCTCGGCTGCCATCAGCTCGGCGGTGAGGTACCAGCGGCCGGAGGCGGCGGGAGGTACCGCACCGGGGAGCGGCCGGCGGCCACCCGACCGGCCCCGGGAGCCGCCGAGGAAGGCCCGCAGCGGCGCCAGGGTGTCGTTGGTGACCTCCCCGGCCCACACCAGGTCCCACAACGCCGCCACCACTTCTTCGGGAGCCCCCCCGCCGGCGGCGGCATACAGATCAGGGAACAGGGAAGCCCCCCGCTCGTCGAGGCGCCGGCGTAGCGCCTGGTGGACCGGCGAGTCGGGCGCCTCACCCTCCCGGGGCCGGTGGAGCAGCGGCACCTGGTGGCGCAGGTAGAGCGCCATCCTCCCGTCGCCGCTGCCGAGAGCGCCGCACCCGATCCACACCACCTCGCCGCCGGCAAGCAGCGTGTCGAGCTCCGTGGGGTTGTAGCGCATCCGTGCCGGGAGCACGCCCGACTCGAGAGTGGCGGCGGGGACCACTGCTCCCTGGAGTTGGCGGATCACCTCGAGCAGGCGCCTGCCATGGCCATGGCCGGAGCCGGTGCCGTGCCAGGCGGGGACGAAGCGGGCCAGTGCTGCAGGCTCCACCGCCTCCACCTGGGAGCGGAGCAGAGCCAGCGACTTCCGCCGCAGGCGGCGCAGCACCTCCCGCTCCACCCATTCCTCACCGGCGGAGTCGGGCCGGTAGCCGCCCCGGGTCACCCGACCCTCGCCCTCGAGCCGGCGCAGCGTGTCGCCGACCACCGCGGCGGGGAGACCCAGGTCGGAGGCGGCCTCGGCGGTGGTGAACGGCCCGTGGGTGCGGGCGTGGCGGCCCACCACGTCACCCAGCGGGTCGGCGACCGGCCGCAGCAGGGCCGCCGGCGCCCAAGGGGGCGGTACCACCCCGAGGGCGTCGCGCAGCCGGGCCAGGTCCTCCACCGCGGCGTAACGGACCTCGCCGCCGAGGTTGACGGGGAGGATGCGGCGCGCCTCGTCCAACGCCGCGATCCACCCGGCCGCCGCGGTGGTGTCCTCGCTGCGGGCGGCGATGGCGGCGGCGGTGAGCGGGCCCAGGTCGCGCAGGGCGTCGTGGAGTGCGTCGGCGGACCGGATGCGCCGGTCCGGGGCGAGTCGCTGCAACTCCGCCTCGACGTCGGCGATCACACCCGGGGCCAGCAGGTCACGGAAGTCCGGGTCTCCGAGGAGGTCTTCGAGCAGTGCCCGGTCCAGGGTGAGGGCCGCCGCCCGCTTCTCGGCGACGGGGGCGTCGTACTCGTACATGAACGAGGCCACGAAATCGAACATCAGCGACGAGGCGAACGGGCTGGGCCCGTTCAGGTCGGCCTCGGCCACCCGGATGCGCCGGGCGGCGACGTCGGCGAGCACCTCGGTGAGGGCGGCGACATCGAAATGGTCCTGGAGCACCTCGCGGTAGGTCTCCAGCACGATGGGGAAGGAGGGGTAGCGCGAGGCGATCTGGAGCAGCCCGGCGGCGCGGCGCCGCTGCAGCCACAGCGGCGTGCGGGTGCCGGGACGGCGCCGGGGGAGCAGCAGGGCACGGCCGGCGCTCTCCCGGAACTTGGAGGTGAACAGCGCCGAGTCGGCCACCTCGGAGAGGAGGAGGTCCCCGACCTCGTCGGGCTCGGGGATGAGGTCCGAGGTCGGCGGCGGCTGGTCGATGTCGGGGAAGCGGAACATCATCCCGTCGTCGGACCACAGGATGTCCACGTCGGAGCCGAGCCGGTCCCGCAGGCGGTGGCGGGCGGCGAGCGCCCATGGGGCGTGCACCCGCCCGCCGAAGGGGGAGAGCACCACGATGCGCCAGTCGCCCACCTCGTCGCGGAACCGCTCCACCACCACGGTGCGGTCGCTGGGGAGAGTACCGGTGACGTCGCGTTCCTCGGTGAGGAAGGCGAGCAGGTTGCTCGCCGCCCACGGATCGAGGCGGTAGCGGCCGGTGAGCGCGGCGCGGGCCTCGTCGGGTGCCATGGCGCCCACGGTGCGCACGAACTCGCCGACGGCACGGCCCAGCTCCAGCGGCCGGCCCACCCGGTCGCCGTGCCAGAACGGCATGCGGGCGGGGGCGGCCGGCGCCGGGGTCACCACCACCCGGTCCAGGGTGATGTCGTCGATACGCCAGGTGGTGGAGCCGAGTACGAAGACGTCGCCGGGGCGGGACTCGTAGACCATCTCCTCATCGAGCTCCCCGACGCGGCCGCCTTCGGGCAGGGTCACCGTGTACAGGCCACGGTCGGGGATGGTCCCGGCGTTGGTGACGGCGAGTTGGCGGGCGTTGCCGCGGGCGGTGACCGTCCCTTCGATGCGGTCCCAGACGATGCGGGGGCGCAGCTCGGAGAACTCGTCGGAGGGGTAGACGCCGGCCAGCATGTCGAGCACCGCCTCGAACACCGGTCGGGACAGCTCCCGGTAGGGGGCGGCGCCCCGCACCAGGTCGTAGAGGGCGGCGGCGCCGATCGGGGCTGCGGCGGAGACGGAGACGATGTGCTGGGCGAGCACGTCGAGCGGGTTCTGCGGGATGCGGGTCTGCTCGATGGCGCCGTCCATCATGCGGTCGACCACCACCGCCGCCTCGAGCAGGTCGCCGCGGTGTTTGGGGAAGATGCGGGCCACGCTGGGTGCGCCCACCTGATGGCCGGCCCGCCCCACCCGCTGCAGCCCGCTCGCCACCGAAGGGGGTGTCTCCACCAGCACCACCAGGTCGACGGCGGCCATATCGATGCCGAGCTCCAGTGTCGAGGTGGCCACCACTCCCTTCAGCTCACCGGCCTTGAGCGCCTCTTCGATCTCGACCCGCTGGACCCGCGACACCGAGCCGTGGTGGGAGCGCACCAGCTCCCGTCCCGCCAACTTGTTGAGCTCGGCGGCGAGACGCTCGGCCAGGCCGCGGGAGTTCACGAAGAGCAGCGTGGAGCGGTGTTCCTCGACCAGGGCGAGCAGCTGCGGGTACATCGCCGGCCACACCGAGCGGCGGGCCCCGTCAGGCTCCGCGGCATGGCTGTCGCCGGGGAGGGGCGTCTCCTCGGGCCGGGTCATGTCGGCCACCGGGACCACGATCTGCAGGTCGAGCACCTTGTCCCAGGGAGCGTCGACCACGGTGACCGGGCGGGGCCGCCATACGTCGCCGCTCACCTCCCCGCCACCGAGCAGGTCGGCGATCGCCTCCAGTGGGCGCTGGGTGGCCGAGAGCCCGATGCGCTGCAGCGGGGCGTCGGTGATGGCTGTGAGGCGCTCCAGGCTGAGGGCCAGGTGCGAGCCGCGCTTGGAGCCGGCGACGGAGTGAATCTCGTCGACGATCACCCACCGCACCGTGCGCAGCATCTCGGCGGCCCGCGAGGTGAGCATGAGGTACAACGACTCGGGGGTGGTGATGAGGATGTCCGGCGGGTGGCGCAGCATCGCCTGGCGGTCGCCGGCAGGGGTGTCGCCGGTGCGCATCGCGGTGGTGATGGTGGGTACGTCCAGCCCGAGCCGCGCCGCCTCGGTGTGGACACCCGCCAGCGGCGCCCGCAGGTTCCGTTCGATGTCGTACGCCAGGGCCTTCATCGGTGACACGTACAGCACCCGGCACCGCTCCCGCTCCGGCGGCACCGGCTCCGAGGCGAGCGTGTCGATGGCCCACAGGAAGGCCGCCAGAGTCTTGCCCGACCCGGTGGGGGCATGGATAAGGGTGTGCTCACCCCTGGCAATGGCATCCCAACCTCGTAACTGCGCCTCGGTGGGAGCGGCGAACGCCGAGTCGAACCATGCTCGTGTGGCGGCACCGAAGCGGGGGAGAGCAGTCACCTCATCGAATCTACAACGCAGGAAGCGTACTAACTAAGTACTAAGTACTAAGTACTAAGTACGACGTGATACGTGATACGTGATACGTGATACGTGATACGTACCTGTTAATGCGTCTCGGCGAACCTGCGGCGGGCGTCCTCGATGACAGCGGCTGCGGCGGCTTGGTCTTCCCAGGAGCCGATCTCGGTGGACTTGGCCGGCTCCAGGGCCTTGTAGACCTCGAAGAAGTGGGCGATCTCCTCGCGCAGGAACGGCTGGAGATCCGCCAGGTCCTCCAGGTGCGCCCAGCGGGGATCGGTGGCGGGGACGCAGAGCACCTTGGCGTCGGGGCCGGCCTCGTCGGCCATCCAGAACACCCCGATGGCGCGGGCGCGGATGTGGCAGCCGGGGACGGTGGGCTCCTCGAGGAGCACCAGAGCGTCGAGCGGGTCACCGTCGCCGGCGAGCGTTTCGGGTACGAACCCGTAGTCGGCGGGGTAGGAGGTGGCCGTGAAGAGGTGCCGGTCCAGCCACAGGGCGCCGGTGTCGTGGTCGATCTCGTACTTGTTGCGGGAGCCTTTGGGAATCTCGACGATGACCTCTATGTCCATGGGCCCTTCCTCGATCGCCGGCGTTGATCACATTCAAGTCGCTTCCCGGGTGTGGATGCACCGACGCACCAACGTTCGACCGGGAGTCGAAGGCGCTATGAATGACAAAATCGTCTTACACGGAGACCCTACATAAGACCTTGAGACGCAACGGCTTGCCGCTGTTGGCAAGTGGCTCTTGTTGTCCACAGTACGGAGCCAAACCGTCAACTACAGGTAGATGGTTGGGGATATCCCGTCGAAGGTCAGATCCGGGCGCCGGCCACGAACGCCTGGGCGCGCTTCGGGTCGACCGGGTTGGTGGTGACGGCCTGGGACTTCAGTGCCGTACCCACGATCACTCCGTCGGCGACCTCGAGGAACCGTCCCACATTACGCGTGGTGGCGCCGGATCCGATGTAAATCGGGGTGCCGGGCACGGCTTCGCGCACCTCTTTGACCGTGGGCAGCGTCGGAGGCCGCCCCGTCGTCGTCCCCGACACGACCACGGCGTCGGCGCCGCCCCGGCCCGCCAACTCCTCGGCGGCCTGGGCCAGCGTGGTGCCCGGGGGCGGCACCGCGTGCTTGACCATGACGTCGGCGAGGATCCGGGTGTCGGGGGCGATGGCGGCGCGCAGGCGCACCACCTCGGCGGCGCGTCCCACGATCGGTCCCTGGTCGGTCCACATCATCCCGGAGAGGACGTTGACCCGTACGAAGGCGGCCCCGGTGGCGGCGGCCACGGCCAGGGCCGCCGACACGTCGTTGCGCAGCACGTTGACGCACAGTGGCAGGTCGACGGCGGCGGCGACCTCGACCACCGCACGGGTCATCGCCGCCACCGTCACGTCGGGCACGTCGTCGGCGTAGAACGGCGCGTCCCCGAAGTTCTCGATGCCGAGGGCGTCGAACCCGGAATCGGCGAGGATGCGGGCATCGGCGACCGCGGCGTCGATCACGGCGTCGAGGTCACCGGCAAAGGCGGGGGCCCCGGGCAACGGCCCCAGATGGAGCATCCCGAAGAGCCGCGGCCACGACACCGTCAGTAGGCCCGGAGCAACCGTAGCGCGGTCTCGGCGCCGTCCCCGATGGCCTTGAGGCCGGTGTCGGAGACGTCGAGGCGGTGCACCGCCACCCGGCAGAAGTCGGTGGCGCTGCCCTTGATGATGTTGTCGGTGTGCTCGGGGCCGTACACGTAGCTGGTGTAGCGGGGCCCCATCAGTTGCACCCGGATGCCCCCGGACGGGTAGGGCTCGCCGGCCTGCTCGAAGGCGTAGGGGAGGAGGCGGTGGGCCAGCCAGGCGACGTGGCGCAGCCGGGGTGTGTCGGTGTCGGGGTCCTCCTCGTCCTCGTCGAGGACGATGCGGCCGTCCATGGCCGCCTTGATGTCGAGCCCGTGCGCCCAGGTCTCCATGAGGCGCACCGTGGCGAACGACTTGGCGCTCATGGTGGTGTACAGCCAGGGGACCCGGTCGGAGCCCTCCATCCGGGAGAGGGCGTCGACGACGTCGGCGCGCCCGTTGCGCCACCACTCGATGACCGCCTGGTAACGCTTCTTGCGCCCCTCGGCGACTCCGGCGTCGATCCACGCCTGCACGTCGCCGACGGCGCCGGGGACGTCGAAGTCGGGCCCGGCGGTGATGGCGACAGCGGCGAAGGACTCCGCCGAGGCGAGGTGGCTGACGGTGTCGTGGATGGTCCAGCCCTTGGCCGGGGTTGGCAGCTTCCACTCCCGTTCGTGCACACGTTGCAGGAATTGATCGAGAGACTGCTGTTCCGCTACGAGGTCGGAGAGGATCTCACGCATAGACAGGTGATTCTACTGCCAACCGTTCACTCTCAAGTCGGTTCGGGCGATCTTCCTGCCGTCGCCCCGGCTGCTTCGGAGTTGAGGCGGTCCACCAGCAGCCGCAGCCGGCCCAGGCTGCGACGGTTGAAGCGGAAGCAGATCCGGTGCAGCTCGAGGTTGTCGTTCCCGGCCACCTCGGCATCGGTGGGAGGGATCTTCTCTATCGATCCCCCGGCGAGGATGTCCCCGAAGCTGTCGTTGAGTTCGGCGACGAGGGCGTCCGAGGGCTCGTGGAGCAGCCTCAGGACCAGCTTGCCCTCGACGAACCGCTGCGAGTGGTAGTTGCCGTAGAAGCGCAGGATCTCGTCGCATGCCTCGGCGACGTCGGTGGTGTGGAGGAACAGGCTGCGATCGTCGGGAGAGATCATTCCCTGCCGCTCCAGCGTGCCCACCAGGTCCAGCCAGGCGTCCCAGTAGCCGGTACCCGGCGCCTCCATCAGCACCACCGGGTGGAGGTCCGACTTCCCCGTCTGGATCAGCGTGAGCAGCTCGAACACCTCGTCCTGGGTGCCGAAACCGCCCGGGAAGACGGCGAAGGCGTCCGACTCCTTGACGAACACCAGCTTGCGGGTGAAGAAGTACTTGAAGTTGATGAGCCGGCTCTCGTGGATGTACTCGTTGGCGTTGGCCTCGAAGGGGAGCCGGATGTTGACGCCGAAGCCGTACTCGCGGCCGGCGCCCAGGTTGCCCGCCTCCATGATCCCGGGTCCGGCGCCGGTGACGACCATCCAGCGGTGCAGGTCGGACATGCGGTTGGCGAACTCCGCCGCCAGCGCGTAGTTGGGATCGTCGGGCTTGGTGCGGGCCGACCCGTAGATGGTGACTTTGGGGATGTTGCGATAGCCGGAGAACACCCGGAACGAGTAGCGCATCTCCTTGAGCGAGCTGTTGATCAGCTTGAGGTCGCCCCGGTCGGTGCCGTCGCGCAGCAGCTTGAGCCCGGTGACCAGCATCTCGGCGACCAGTTCCTGGTCGGGATCGAGAGCGCCGTCGACACCGGGCACCGTCACGTCGTCGATCAGCGCGGCGATGCGCTCGTCAAGGCCTGCACCGAGGTTGTAGCGACGCATGGAAGAACGGTAGCGGAAGGGGAACCGACCGGTCCGCGCCGTATCACTGTCACGTATCACGTATCACGAGAGTACGTAATACGTAATACGTAATACGTTAATCCCGGAAGTTG
>CAZOGW010000135.1:0-7879 GCA_964579415.1 uncultured Acidimicrobiaceae bacterium
CGCACCGTCGGCGCCTACTGGGAGCAGATCGATCCCCGCATCGAGGAGGCGGCCCGCGTCCTCGGAGCGAGCAGGTGGCGGGTGTTCCGCACGGTGACCCTGCCGGTGCTGGCGCCGGCGATCTGGTCGGCGGCGGCCATCGTGTTCCTCTTCACCTTCACCTCGTTCGGGGTGATCCTCATCCTGGGCAACCTGAGCCTGGCCACCATCGAGGTGGAGATCTTCCGGCAGGCCACCGCCCTGCTCAACATGCCGGTGGCGGCTGCGCTGGCAGCGCTCCAACTCGCCGGGATCACCGCGGTGCTGGTGGCCTACCGGCACTTCTCGGCACGGCGGGAAGTGGAGTTGCCGGTCCGCCGCGACGTGCCCCGGCTGCGGGCGGTGGGCCGGCAGCGCTGGTTCGTGGCCGCCAACCTGGGGCTGATGGGCTTCCTCCTCGGCGCTCCCCTGGGCCTGCTGGTGCTGCGCTCGTTCCGCACCGGGACCGGCTACGGGCTGGACCGCTACCTGGGCCTGGGGGACACCGCCGGGACCGGCCTGTTCGTTCCCCCACTGGAGGCGGTGGGCAACTCGCTGCGTTACGCCCTCGTCGCCACCGTGATCGCCACCGTGGTCGGGGTACTCGCCTCAGTATTCGTGACGACCTCCCGCGGTCGCACCGCCGGCAGCCTGGACACACTGCTGATGTTGCCCCTGGGCACCTCGGCGGTGACGCTGGGTTTCGGGTTCCTGGTGGCTCTCGACGCTCCCATCGACCTGCGCACCTCGTGGTGGCTGGTGCCGGTGGCCCACGCCCTGGTGGCGATCCCCTTCGTGGTGCGCACCACCGCCCCGGTGATGCGCTCCATCCGCACCCGGCTCAGGGAGAGCGCCGCCATGCTCGGCGCCGGCCCGACCCGGGTGTGGCGGGAGATCGACCTCCCGCTGGTGGCGCGGGCGGCCGCGGTCGGCGCCGGATTCTCACTGGCCATATCGCTGGGCGAGTTCGGCGCCACCAGCTTCATCGCCCGACCCCAGGCACCGACCCTGCCGGTGGCAATCTTCCGGCTGCTGGGGCGGCCCGGCGACGTCACCTTCGGCCAGGCGATGGCGCTCAGCGTGGTGCTGATGGTGCTCACCACGGGCGCCGTGCTCCTCATCGAACGCTTCCGCCCCGGGGGAGGTGAGGACTTTTGAGCCTCTCCTGCCGCCACCTCGGCGTCCGCTTCGGGGACGTCACCGCACTCGACGACGTCGACCTCGACGTGGCCACCGGCGAGATCGTCGCCGTGATGGGCCCCTCGGGGAGTGGCAAGTCGACGCTGCTGCGCGTCGTCGCCGGGCTGCAGCCGCCGGCCACCGGCACCGTGTCTTGGGACGGCGCCGATCTCACGGCAACGCCCCCGCACCGTCGCGGCTTCGGCCTCATGTTCCAGGACTTCGCCCTCTTCCCCCACCGCGATGTCGCCCGCAACGTGGCGTTCGGCCTGGAGATGGCCGGGCTGCCCCGGCACCAGATCGATTCCCGGGTGGCCGAGATGCTCGGTCTGGTCGGGTTGGAGGGCTACGGCGACCGACCCGTCACCGTCCTCTCCGGGGGCGAGCAGCAGCGGGTGGCGCTGGCGCGCACCCTGGCCCCCCGCCCCCGGCTGGTGATGCTCGACGAACCGGTGGCGTCGCTGGACCGGGCGCTGCGGGAGCGGCTGGTGGTGGAGATGCGGGACATCTTCAAGGGGCTGGGTGTCACCTCCCTCTACGTGACGCACGACCGTGAGGAGGCGTTCGAGATCTCCGACCGGGTGGCGGT
Source organism: uncultured Acidimicrobiaceae bacterium (assembly GCA_964579415.1). Taxonomy (GTDB): domain Bacteria; phylum Actinomycetota; class Acidimicrobiia; order Spongiisociales; family UBA5794; genus CAZOGW01. The sequence goes on from CAZOGW010000135.1 coordinate 1,787, forward strand.
GATGCGGGAGGGTCGCATCGTCGCCTCGGGCACCCCCCGTGACCTGTGGGCCGACCCCGGCAGCGCCTTCGTGGCCCGCTTCCTCGGCCACGACAACGTGGTGACGGCAACGGCCTCCGGCGGCATCCTCCACATCGGCGCTCTCGAGGTGCCCACCCCGCTGGGGGACGGCACCCACCTGGTCGTCGTCCCCACCGAGGCGGTATCCCTCCGCCCCGGCGGCGACTCCGAAGTCGTCTCCTCCGTCTTCCGCGGCGGCGCCAATCGGCTCGAGGTACGGACCGGCGACGTCACCCTGGTCACTCTCAGCCCGGACGCATTCTCCCCCGGCGACAGGGTCACAGTGGAAGTAGATCCAGAAGGTGTGGTAGCGCTGACGGACGAGTGAGAGCTATGTCGTGTTGACGGGTACTTGGTACTTGGTACTTGGTATGTCGCGACTACCAAGTACCAAGTACCAAGTACCTCCTGCCCCGCACCAAAGCCTGCACTCCTGCCTCTGCACCGATCGCAACCCTCTTGATACCTTCGCCCGAGAAGCACTCCATCCCGGGTGGTGAGATGACGCTGGACGTCCGGACCGGAATCACGGTCGAGCCGCGGCGGGTCGCCGCGGCGCCTTCCGAGCCGCTCACGTTCGGCGTGCGCATCGTCAACAACACCCGGGCAGTGCAGCCCTACGGGGTGCGCCTGCTCGGCCTGGAGGGCGCCACGGTGTCGGCGCAGCCCGCCGAGGTCGTCCTCCGCCCCGGCGAGGTCGGCGAGATCGTCATCCAGGCCCGCCTCCCCGGGTACTTCCCTGCCGGGGTCCACACCGCCGCCGTCGAGGTGCGGGGCGCAGACGTGCACAACCCGGTGGAGGCCATGGTCGAGGTACAGGTCGACGTCCAGAGCGTCGCCTCCGCCAGCATCGACCTCCCCCGCAGCCACCTCAAGGGACGCTTCGGCGCCCGGGCACCGGTGGTCCTGCACAACGAGGGCGCCCGACCGGTCACCTTCTCCCTGGAAGGCGCCTCGCCCGACCGCAGCCGGGCGCTGCGCTTCCGCTTCCGCCCCTCCGTGGTCGAGGTGCCACCGGGTAGCGACACCTCCGCCCAACTCCGGCTCGCCTCGCGGCCCCGGCTGGTGGGCACGTCCATCCACCACGCCTTCGACGTCACCGCCCAGGGGGCGAGCGGCGCCATCACCACCAGCGGCACCTACCGGCACCGCCCCATCATCCCGTCGCTGGTGTTCAAGATCATCGGCGCCTGCATCCTCATCATGCTGGCGCTCATCGGCCTGCGGGCCGCGGTCCGCTACTGGGTGTACGACTCCCAGGGGTACGGGTGGGAGCCGCTCGCCGCCGCCAATACGGGAGGTGGCGGGGAGGTGGCTCCCCGCGTCGGCCACTCCGCGGTATGGGTGGAGTTCCCCGACCCGAACCGGGAAACCGGGTTGGTGCCCCGCACGATCGACAGCATCGCCCGGTGGTTCTCCGGCCAGGGCCCCAACTCCGAGGGGATGATCGTGTGGGGAGGCGAGGGTGGCGACGGCCCGCTCGGAGACGGGGCGTTCTACCGCGCCAACGACGGCGTCTGGATGTCTGTCAGCCACGAAGGGGCGCCGACGGCGCGCGCCGGTCACACCGCGGTGTGGACCGGAGAGACGATGGTGATCTGGGGCGGCCGGCTCGAGGGTCCCATCTTCGCCGAGATCGATCACGGCGGTGAGTACAACCCCTACACGCGGAGTTGGAGTTCGCTGCCGCCGTCGCCGATCCGGCCCCGTACCGGGCACTCCATGACGTGGACCGGCAGAAAGCTCGTCGTCTTCGGCGGCATGGACACCGATGGCACCGTGCGCGGCGACGGCGCCGTGTTGACACCCCCGCCCCTCGACCCCGCCGTCCACCCCGGAGCCCGACCCGGCGACGTGGAGACGGAGCTCGCCGGCGGCACCTGGGAGACGCTGACCGGCTTCCCCGGGGTCCCCCGCTCCCACCACTCGGCCACCTGGACAGGCACCCACCTGGTCATATTCGGCGGCTACGACGCCGACGGCAACACGCTGTCCGACGCCTACGCCTACGCCCCCGCCACCGGCACCTGGGAGGACATCACCCGCAACCCGGCGCCTTCCCCGCGGGCGTGCCACAAGGCCCTGTGGAACGGCAAGGGGCAGATCATCATCCTGGGCGGATCCTCGGACCCGTCACCTGACGGGAACTGCGCCCCCGCCCTCGAGCTCCCCATCGACCCCGAGTCGTGGCTGATCAACGTCGACGTCAAGGACGACGGCTCCCAGATCATCACCACCTGGGAGTGGGTCGAGCCCGACGAGCAGCCGATCGGGCACATGGGCACGTCGTTCTCGGCCCTCTACACCGCCAACGAGGTGACCATCGTGCAGCTGGTGCGCGTCCTCGACTCCCTCGCCGCCACGCGCTACTGGCCCGACGACGGGTCGCAGAACCTGCCGCTCCCCGACCAGAAGCGGATCCTCATCACCTCCTACGGCTTCACCGCCATCTGGATCAACGGCGGGATCGTCGTCTGGGGCGGTGTCGAGGAGGACGGCCGGCTCACCAACCGGGGCGCCATCCTGGTGCTCCCCGACCGATGAAGCCTGCCCCGATGTCCGTCCCGGCGACCCTGGCGGCGCCACCACTCCCCTCCTTAGGTTCTCACCGAGGAGGACACGAGTGACCCGCTCCATCCCGCTGCAGGTGGCCGTGAGCCCGGAAACGGTGAACGCCGCTCCCGATGAGACGGTGTCGGTGACGCTGTCGGTGTTCAACACCTCCGACATCATCGACGGGTTCGACATCAGTGTCATCGGGGCCGACAGTGAGTGGGTCCACACCGATCCCGACTGGATCTCGCTCTTCCCCGACACCGAGGGCACCGTCGACGTCACCCTCACCCTCCCCGCCGATTTCCCGGCGGGGCGGCACGATCTGAGCCTCAAGGTGACCTCGCGCACCACCCACGAAGTGTTCGCGGTGTCCCGGGTGCTGCTCGACGTCTCCGATCAGCGCGCCGCCGAGATGGACCTCGACCCCGACGCCCGCACCGGCGGCCGCAAGGGCCGCTTCGCGGTGCGGCTGCGCAACACCGGCAACGTACCGGTCGACGTCGGCCTCGACGCCGACGACGACACCGGGAAGGGCCGTTACCAGCTCAGCCCGGCGCGCATGATCCTCGACCCGGGCGAGGCGCGCACCAGCCAGCTGGTGGTGACGATGCCGCGACCCTTCACCGGCATCCCCACCCCCAAGCCGTTCACCGTCACCGCCACCGGCACCGGCGTCGACCTCACCGTGCCCGGCACGTACACCGCCAAGCCGTGGATACCTCGGTGGCTGCTCATGTTGCTCGCCGTGCTCGGGTTGATGGCGCTGTGGGCGCTCATCGTCGGCGCCGCCCTCGACGCAATGATGGACGACGCCGACGGGGACATCGCCGCCGCCTTCGAGGAGGGCATCGCCGCCGCCCTCGGGCCGGGCGCCGACGGGGCCGCCGCCGCCGACGTGGTCGCCGGCCAGCCGGGCACGGTGCCGGGCACGGTGACGTCGGCGCTCGACGGCACTCCGGTGGCCGGCGTCACCGTCACCGCATTGGCGCTGTTCACCGACGGGTCCCAGGCAGGCCAGGTCGACCCGGAGCGCGATCCCGTCGAGGTCGCCACCGGCGACGACGGCAGCTTCGCCTTCGAGGAGATGATCCGCGGCAGCTACCGGGTGGTCGCCTCGGGGACCGGGTACATCACCTCGGAGCCGACCACCGTCGAGGTCCCCTTCGAGGCCGAGCCGGTCGCCATCGTCCTCACCGGCCAGCCCGGTCTCATCGCCGGGGTGACCCTCAACGAGGGCGAACCGTTAGAGGCCGTCAACGTGGCGGTACGGCGCCTCGATCCCGAGACCGGCGCCGCCGTCGACCTCAGCGGCAATCCCAGCGAGGAACCGGTGCAGAGCACCGCCACCCCCGCCAACGGGCGCTTCTCGCTGGTGGACCTGCCCTCACCGGCCACCTACGAGATCGAGGCCACCGCCCCCGGATACGGCACGGTGCGCACCTCCGTCGATCTCGGCGCCGGCCAGCAACTCATCGGCCTCGAACTGGAGATGGTCACCGCCGGCGTGGCCACGGTGACCGGCACCGTGCGGAACGGGGTCACCGGCGAACCCCTCGGCGGCGTCTCCGTCGTCGCCACCGGCGAGGCCGGGTCGTTCAACTCGACCACGCTGACGGCATCCGCCGGGCTGGGCGGCTACACGCTGCAGGGAGTGCCGGCGGGCGCATTCACGGTCACCTTGACCCTGGAGGGCTTCTCCGACGTGGCGCTCCCCCTCAACCTGTCCGCCCTGAGCCCCACCGCCGTCCTCAACGCCTCCATGTTCCCTGCGCCGACGGCGCCCATCGGCTCGGTGTCCGGCACCGTCACCGACACCGGCGGCTCGCTGGTCGGTGGCGTCACCATCACCGTCAGCGGCGACGGGGGCACGTTCACCACCGCCAGCCTCACCACCAACGGGCAGGTGGGCACCTACACCGCCTCCGGCATCCCCGCCGGCACCTACACCGCCACCTTCACGCTGGCCGGGTACGCCACCACCGCCCAAAGCGTGGAGATCACGCCGCAGGCGCCCGACGTCACCGTCGACGCCACCATCTCGCCGCTGCCGGGGACGCTGACAGGGTCGCTCACCGGCACGGTTCGCGACTCCTCCACCGACTCGCCGCTGGGGGGCGTCACCGTGGTGGCCACCAGCGGCGGCGCCACCTACACCATCACCTCCCTCACCGGCAACGGCTCCGCCGGCAGCTACACCCTCGATCAGATACCCCTCGGCTCGTACACCGTCTCGTTCACGCTGACCGGCTACGAGACGGCCGCATCGGCGGCAACCGTCGACAGCCAGACCACCCCGGCGACGCTCAACGCCACCCTGACGCCGCTGCCGGGCACCCAGACCGGCACCATCACCGGCACGGTGCGGGACCGCTCGACGAGCGCCGCGCTCGGCGGTGTCACGGTGACCGCCAGCGGAGGCGGTGAAACCTTCACCACCACGACGCTGAGCAACAACGGCACCGCCGGCACCTACACCCTCGACCGGATCCCGCTGGCCAGCTACACGCTCACCTTCACCAAGGACAACTACGAGACGGCGGCGGTCTCGGCCACCATCAGCAGCGAGGAGCCGGAGACGACGAAGGACGTCACCCTGCTCGCGGTGCCCACCCGGGTCACCGGCCGCGTCGTCGGCTGGCAGGGGGAGGGCGGCACCCACCCGATCGGCCCCGGGATCCCCATCTCCTTCGCCGGCACGCAGGTGGGCGTCACCGACAGCGCCAGCACGTTCGACGTGCTGGTGCGGGCGCCGGCGGGACAGTCGGTGCTCGAGATCGGCGACGGGGTCACCTGGTACGTGGTCAGGCCGCGGCTGAGCATCGTGCCCGGCCAGACCACCGACCTGGGGGACGTGTACGGCTTCGTCATGGCCGACGCCACGGTCACCATCACCGACCAGTTGGAGCGCACCTACACCGGCAACGCCCAAGCCACGCTGGAGGCCATCGACGTCTTCCCCTTCCCCGAGGGCCTCGACCTCACCTCGCTGACCCGCACCGGCCCGGTGAGCCAGGTGTTCAACTTCGACGACCTCCCGGCGACGGCCGGCTACACGTTCCGGTTGACGCTCCCCGCCGATCCGGCCATCCCGCAGACCTTCCGCGGCGTCCTGCCCGCCGTGTCGATCTTCTACTTCGACCACTGGACCTACGAAGGCGCCCCCCCGACCGTAGCCAACACGTGGACACCCTTCTACGACGGCGTGGTCAACGGGATCATCTACTGCTCGACCGGCTCCGATCCCGTCCCCAACACCCCGATCTCGATCGGCTGGCAGGACCCCGAGTCCACCTTCCCGGTCACCGTCGTACTCGAGACCGCCACCACCGACTCCCAGGGCCGCTTCGCCTTCCGCAGGCCCTACCCGGTGGGAACCTGGCCCCACACCAGCCTCTTCATCCACCTCGGCCTCACCGGCCAAGGCACCATGATCGGCTCCATCCACGGCTGGGAAGGGAATTTCCCTTACCGGTTGGA
>CAZOGW010000136.1:0-7812 GCA_964579415.1 uncultured Acidimicrobiaceae bacterium
TCGGGGCCACTCCCCCCGTCAAAGCCCGGGGGGAGATGAAGAACCCGCCGTCCGCGAGCTGGGGGAGGAGGAACTCGCCGCCGCGGAGCCGGGGGAGACGAAGAACTCGACCTTGCGATGCCGGAGGGAGGCGAAGACGCGGCCGTCGGCAAGGCGGGGGAGACGAGGAACTGCCCGCCTCCACGGGGGGAGGCGGGCAGTTCTCGATTGGGTCGGTGTGGCTCTAGTCGGTGAAGTTGACGCCGGCGAGGCCGCCGACGATGGGGAGGTCGAGGCGGGTGTGGCCGGGCAGGACGGTGAGTTGTGTGCCCGGGTCGGGGAGCATGGTGAAGCCCCAGTTGTCCGGGTTGGTCGAGTTGCGGTTGCCCGAGTCCGTCGAGAAGATCACCAACCCGATGCGGCGACCGGCGGCGAACACGTAGTCGTCGGGATGCAGGTTCATCCTGAACTCGTACACCTCGCCACGCTTGATCGGGTCGGTGCGATCCCGGCTGTTGCGGTTCTGAACGTCCATCCAGCCACGGGTCACCATCGTCGCCGAGGTGGAACCCTCGGGACCGTAGTCGACCAGGTACGCCGTCAGGTTGGCGGCGCTGCGGTTGTCCACCGACGCCCGGATGCTGATCCGGGGTGTGCCGCTGAGGCGCACCGACTCGGCCAGCGGCTCGGAGACGTACACCAGGCGATCGGTGTTGAACACGTCCGGCTGCGAGATCAGGCTCGGTCCCGCCGGGGTGTTCTGGGTGCTGCCCACGATCTGGCCGCGGTCGACGAACGTCTGCGCCACCTGGCGGGAGGCGTTGATCCGGTCGGTGGTCAGGGCGCCGTTCTCGTCGGCGGCGTCGGAGGTGAGGCTGAAGCGCACCAGCTCCGAACCCACCGTGGGCCAGTTGGCCTCGGCGAAGGTCTGGTTGTTCTCCCGCTGCACGATGGCGCGCGGCTCGTCCATCACCCCGTTGTCGACGTTCCACAGCCAGTGGTCGAACCAGCGGTGCACGGTGGTCTGGTAGTTCCACTGCTGCCCGCCGGGAAGGGTGTAGGTGGACGAACCGGCCGCCGGAGCGCCGTGCCCGCCGTTGTGCAGCCAGATCTTGCGGGGCACGTCGTAGCGGACGAGCTGGTTCCACCAGTTGCCCCACTGGCTCGGCTTGACGTTCCAGTCGTTGCGGCCGTCGACGATGAAGACGCTGGCCTTGATCCGGTTCACCCTGCCCACGTAGTTGCGGGCCGCCCAGAACTCGTTGTAGTCGCCGCTGACCCGGTCCTGGTCGACGGTCATCTGCGCCATCAGCTCGGCGCACGGGCTGGAGGTGGCCCGGGCCTGGCCGGCGACGTAGCCGAAGAGCACGTCGGCGTCCTCGCCCTGGAAGGGCATGGGGGCGACGACGAGGCCGTTCTCCCGGTAGTAGTCGTACCAGTCGGAGATGGCGACGACGGGGACGATGGTCTTGAGGCCCTCGACACCGGTGGTGGCAACCATGTTGGGAATGGTGCCGTTGTACGAGCCACCGGTCATACCCACCGACCCGGTGGACCAGTCGGCCGCCACCAGCTCGCCGGCGGCATCGAAGCCGCGGGCACGGCCGTTGAGCCAATCGATGATGGCCTTGGCGCTGAGAGCCTCGGCCCGGTCCCCGATGGTGGGGCAGCCGTCGGACTGTGCGGTGCCCACACTCTGGGCGATGACAACGCCGTAGCCGCGGGGCACGTAGTAGTTGTCCAGGGTGCCCGGCAGGTCGGCACGGGGGCCCGCCTGGTCGTCGGGATGGACGAAGATCGACTGCGGCAACTCGGAGATGGTGCGATAGTCGTCGTGGTACGGAACCGAGCCCCACGTGCCGGAGCGGTACGGGCTCGCCTCGAGGATCACCGGGACCTTGAGCCCGGCGGTGGAAGTCTCCCGGGGGCGGGACACGTCGATGACGACCCGGTCCAGGTTGCCGTCCCCGTCGGTGTCGAGTTCGGTCTCCACCCACACCCGCTGCTCGATGGCATCGGCGAAGTTGTAGATGGGCTGTGTGAGGCCGTTCTCAACCAGGATGGGTGGCTGCTGGGCGCCGGCGGTCACCGGTACCAGTAGCGCCAGACCTGTACACAGCGCAGCCAGGAACAGCAGCTTGCGGGAGTGTCTCATCCGCGGTTCTCCTTCCGGTGGGGCCAAAGCGGGCGGACGCCCCGTCCCGCTGTCAGACCCCAAGACAGGGGAGGCGCAGCAAAGCAGCGCTGCCCGGCGACGTCAACGAGACCAGGTACTCGGCACTCGGTATCTGGTATCCCCGGACGGCGCCAGGTGCCAAGTGACAGCCGTGTAGTTCTGGTCGGTGACCGGCGGTAAGATCGGCGGCGATGCCGGAATCTCCCTTCTTCGAGGGCCTCAACCCTGCCCAGCGAGAGGCGGTCGCCGCCACCGAGGGCCCGGTGCTGGTGGTCGCCGGCGCCGGCTCGGGCAAGACGCGGGTGCTCACCCGCCGCATCGCCCACCTCATCCACGACCTCGACGTGTCGCCCCACGCCATCCTGGCCATCACCTTCACCAACAAGGCGGCGGCCGAGATGCGACATCGCGTCGAGCATCTCATCGGCCCGGTGGCCCGGTCGATGTGGGTGTCGACCTTCCATTCCGCCTGCTCGCGCATCCTGCGCCGGGAGGCACACCGCCTCGGCTACAAGTCGGCGTTCTCCATCTACGACTCGGCCGACTCGCTGCGGCTCATCACCATGTGCGTCAAGGACCTCGACCTCGACACCAAGAGGTTCCCGCCCAAGAACATCCGGGCCGCCATCTCCAAGGCCAAGAACGAGCTCATCGACTACGAGACCTACGCCGCCAACAACGACAGCTTCTTCGGCGAGAAGGTGGCCGACGTGTACCGGCTCTACCAGCAGCGGCTGGTGGAAGCGTCGGCGATGGACTTCGACGACATGCTGATGGTGACCGTGGAACTGCTCCAGGCCTTCCCCGACGTGCTGCGCACCTACCAGGAGCGGTTCCGTTACGTCCTCGTCGACGAGTACCAGGACACCAACCACGCCCAGTACGTGCTGGTGAGGCTCCTCACCGAACGCAGCCGCAACCTGTGCGTCGTCGGCGACAGCGACCAGTCGGTGTACCGATTCCGCGGCGCCGACATCCGCAACATCAACGAGTTCGAGAAGGACTTCCCCGACGCCCGCATCATCCTCCTCGAGCAGAACTACCGCTCCTACGAGACGATCCTCGAGGCGGCCAACGGCGTGATCGCCAACAACCCGTCCCGGCAACCCAAGCGGCTGTGGACCGACCTGGGGCGGGGCGGGCCCATTGTGGTGTTCGCCGCCCAGGACGAGCACGACGAGGCGGCCTTCATCGCCGAGAAGGTCGGGGAGTTGGCCCACGACGGCATCAAACCCTCCGACGTCGCCGTGTTCTACCGCACCAACGCCCAGTCCCGGGTGGTCGAGGAGGTGTTCGTCCGCTACCGGGTCCCCTACCAGGTCATCGGCGGCCTCAAGTACTACGACCGGCGCGAGGTGAAGGACGTCCTCGCCTACCTCAAGGCACTCACCAACCCCGCCGACCAGGTGTCCCTGAAGCGCATCATCAACACCCCGAAGCGAGCCATCGGCGACACCAGCGTGGCCCACGTCGACAGGTTCGCCGACCGGCACCGCATCACCTTCTGGGAAGCGCTGCAGCGGGTGGGGGAGAACGACCGCGTCGCGGGGAGGGCGCAGGCGTCCATCGCCGAGTTCGCCGCCCTCATGGAGCACCTGCGGACCGCCATGGTCGACGGTCCCAGCGCCGCCCTGGAGGCGGTGCTGGCCGACACCGGGTACATGGACTGGGTGCGCTCGGAGCGCTCCATCGAGGCGATGGGCCGCGAGGAGAACCTGAAGGAGCTGGTGTCGGCGGCCCGGGACTTCGAGGAGGAGGGCCCCGCCACCGCCGACGGCATCGCCTGGTCCGAGCTGGACGGCGTGGGCCGCACCGAGGCGTTCCTGGAGTCGATCAGCCTGGTCACCGACGTCGACAGCATGGTCGACGACACCGAGATGGTCACCCTGATGACCCTGCACAACGCCAAGGGCCTGGAGTTCCCCGTGGTGTTCATGACCGGGATGGAGGACGGCGTCTTCCCCCACATGAGGGCGCTGGGCGACCCGGTGGAGCTGGAGGAGGAGCGGCGGCTGTGTTATGTCGGCATCACCCGCGCCAAGCAGCAGCTCTTCGTCAGCCGGGCGTGGAGCCGCAACCTGTGGGGCGCCACGCAGTACAACTCGGCGAGCCGGTTCCTGTCCGAGATCCCCAAGCCGCTGGTGGTGGAGGCGAAGCGGGCGCGGCGACGCCCGGACATGGAGCGGGCCTCCGCCGGCCCGCCGCCACCGAAGGTCGCCGCCGCCGAGATCTCGTCGGGCGACCGGGTACGCCACACCCACTGGGGCGTGGGCACGGTGCGGGAGGTGAACGGCAGCGGCGAGCGGGCCGAAGCCGTGGTCACCTTCGACTCCCAGGGCGTCAAACGCCTCATCCTGGCGTACGCCCCGCTGGAAAGAGTGTGACGCCGCCGCGCTCCGGCCCACTTGCGGACAGGTTGCGGTCACCGTGGCGTCACCGGTGCCCCCCGGCAGTGGATAAGATCGGCCGATGCCGCAGCAGCTTTCGGTCGCCAAGGAGCGCATCCTCGCCCTGCTCAAGCGGCACGCACCGCTGACCACCGAAGAGCTCGCCGGCCACGTCGGCGTGACACCGGCAGCCATCCGCCAGCACACCTCCGAACTGCTGGAATCCGGCTACATCGAGTACACCGAGAGGCGGGGGGCAGTCGGCCGTCCCTGCCGGTCGTGGACGCTGTGCGACAGCGACGTGGTGCGGCAGCGCTTCCCCGACTCCCACGCCGACTTGGCGGTGTCGCTCATCGCCGCCGTCCGCGACACCCTGGGGCCCGAGGCGGTGGAGACCATGCTGGCTCACCGCCGCTCCGCCCAGGCACAGACCTACCGCGGCCAGGTGACCGAGGAGGCCCCGCTCAGCGAGAAGCTGCAGGCCCTCACCGAGATCCGCTCCCGCGAGGGCTACATGGCGGAGTGGTCCAACGGCGAGGAGGGCGTGTACCGCTTCGTGGAGAAGAACTGCCCGGTATGTGTCGCCGCAACATCCTGCCAGGGCATCTGCGACAGTGAGATCGACGTCTTCCGCGACTTCTTCGGGAGCGGCGTCACCGTCGAGCGCCGCACCCACATCCTCTCCGGGGACCGCTCCTGCTCGTACGAGGTCCGCCCCGCCGATTAGCCGCCGTCGGGCAGGCCCAGGGAGCGGCGCAGGAACGTCAGCTCGTGACGGAGCAGGTTCTCGGTGACCACCGGGTCGCCGGCCATGTGGCTCGCCGAGGGCAGCGGCAGCACCTCGTGGTACCTCCCCGCCGCCACCAGTGCCGCCGACAGTCGCAGCGTGTTGACCGGCCACACGTTGTCGTCGGCGAGGCCGTGGACCAGCAGCAGCGGCCGGTGCAGGCCGGGAGCGTCGGCGAACAGCGAGTCCTGCTCGTAGGCGTCGGGGTTCTCGTCGAGCTGGCCCAGGTACCGCTCCTGCCAGTGGGTGTCGTAGAGCCGCATGTCGAGCGTGCCCGCCCCGGCCACCGAGGCGTGGAACACCTGGGGACGGCGCAGCACCGCGGCGGCGGCCAGGTACCCGCCGTAGGACCAGCCGCGGATGCCGACGCGCGTCAAGTCGAGGTCGGGGTCCTCGGCGGCGAGGGCATGGAGGGCGGCGACCTGGTCGTCGAGGACCGGCTCGATCTTGTTGGCCCAGATCTCTCGCTCGAAGGCCGGCCCGCGCCCCGGCGTCCCGGCGCCGTCGACGACGACCACGGCGAACCCGTTCTCGGCGAACCACTGTGAGATGAAGGCGCCGCCGCTCTGGAAAGCGAACACCTTGCGCGCCGCCGGCCCCCCGTAGGGGTCCATCAGCACAGGGAGCGGCGTCCCCGGCCGATGCCGGGAGGGCTTGTGAACGGCGACGTTGAGCCGGCGTGGCCCCACGGTGAGCAGTTTCCTGTTCAGGGCGGTGGCGGGCTGCTCGGCGAGCGAGGCGATCCCGGCGACCGGCTCCCCGTTCCGGAGGACGGTCACGTAGGGGTTGACGCGGTCGGCGTCGCGGCGCACCTCGACGGTCAGGTCTCTCCGGTCCACCGAGGTGTGAACGCCGGACTCGGGTGCCGATCGCCGCCGGGCGCCGCTGCCGGGACGCCATTGCCAGGTGTCGACGTGCGTCGCCACGGTGCAGGCGGTGAAGTGCACGGTCTCGCCGTCGACGCCGAGGACCGCCTGGACCTGGACACCCACCGGGCTCACCGGCTCGCCGCCGACGCACAGCCTCCAGGTGTCTTCCGACGCTTCCACCGTGATCAGCGCGCCGCTGCCGGTACGGGCCGGCACACCGCCCACCAGCCGGGTCCAGCATGGGTCGGTGATCTTCCGCAACGTCGTGGTGGCGCCGCTTGCGGCGTCGCCGGCGAGGACCCGCAGCGTGCGCTGGTCCCGGCTCTGCACCGAGATGAGGGGACCGTGGTCGTCCCAGTCCCCGGTCGCCACGTATTCGAAGGCGTCCCGGTCGAAATCCACCGGGACGCGGGAGCCGTCGAGGCCGACGATCCACAGTGTCACCTCCGCATTGGGCCTACCCACCGCCGGGTAGCGGCGCGCCTGGGGCGGTGCGGCCGGGTCAGACGGATCGGAGAGGTACCAGACGTCCACGCCCGACTCGTCTACCCGCGCCACCAGGAGGTGCTCACCGTCCGGCGACCACCAGTACCCGCGGGTGCGGTCCATCGACTCGGCGGCGACATGCTCGGCGACACCCCACGAGACGGCCTCCCCGTCGGGGGCGACCAGTTTGCGATCGCCGCCGCCGTCGATGCCGACGAGCCGCAGCGTCCCGTCGGCGAGGTAGGCGACATGACGTCCGGTGGGATCGACTCGGGGGTCGTAGACGGCGGTGGCGGTGGGGACCTCCCGGGCCGGAGCGGCCTCCCGTCCGGTTGCCGCCACCCACAGCCTGCCGTTGAGGGCGTACACGGCCAGGCTCGCCTCGCGGTCGGTGGCGTATGAGGTGATCCCGGACGCCGAGGTGCGGGTGCGCTCCCGGCGGATGCGTTCCGCCTCGGGCAGGTCGGCGTCGTCCAGGTCGTCCGGTGGCTCGGCGACCACGCGCTCGTTTCCCCAGTCGAGGTCGAGCGCCCACAGCCGGCTCACCGTGTCGCCGCCGGAGGAGGTACGCAGGAACAGCACCGTCCCTCCATCGCCGGTGATGGTGAACGAGGACGGCTGACCAAGGGTCAGGCCCCGGGTCCTGGCGAGCAGGTGGGGCAGGGACTCAGGCGACGATTCAGACGATGAAGACATGCCTGTCATGCTCGCAGGCCGGAGCGAGGTCGAGGGCGGGATGAGGGCTGAGGGCTCGCCGGTCGGCGCTGGATCAGCCAGAGGGGATAGGGTCGACGCCTCGGGCCGGGATGCGGCCGGTGCGGCGGCGTCCGGTGGTCCAGCCCAGGGAGATGTAGTCGTCGCCCTCACCCGCGTAGGAGCGCACCGCGATGGCGTAAAGCCGCCCGCCCTCCAGCTCCAGCGGGGGGGAGGCGGCTGCCCGGTTTTCGAAGTCGTCGAAAGCGACCGGCGCGGTGATCTCGTGGACCAACTCCAGTCCGGCAGGGTCCTCGGAGTCGGACAGCCAGAGCTGCGCCGCTTCGCTCGCCGTGAGGAAGATGGTGTATGTGCCGCTCTCGGGCGGGATCAGCACCCCCGCCAGTTCGGTGATGCAGTCGTCGCACACCAGCG
>CAZOGW010000137.1:0-7716 GCA_964579415.1 uncultured Acidimicrobiaceae bacterium
GCGGCGTCCGACTCGCGGCGCACCATTGCAACACGGGTGGCTTGGTACTGAATACTGAGTACTGGATACTGGATACCGGCCACTGAAGATCTCCCCGATAGTTACTCTGCGCCTATGAATCCCACGGACACGCTGGGGCGGCCGGTCCGGGACTTGCGCATCTCGGTCACGGACCGGTGCAACTTCCGCTGCACGTACTGCATGCCCAAGGAGATCTTCAACCGCGAGTACCGGTTCCTCGACCGGGATCTGGTGCTCCGCTTCGAGGAGATCACCCGGGTGGCTCGCCTCTTCGCCGACCTCGGCGTGGTGAAGCTGCGCCTCACCGGGGGTGAGCCACTGCTGAGGCGCGGCATCGAGACCCTGGTCGAGCAACTCGCCGGCATCGACGGTGTCGCCGACCTCACCCTCACCACCAACGGGTCGCTTCTCGTTCGCAAGGCGGAGGCGCTGGCAGCCGCCGGGCTGAACCGGATCACGGTCAGCCTCGACTCCCTTGACGACACCGTGTTCCGCGCCATGAACGACGTCGAGTTCCCGGTGGCGGCGGTACTGGAGGGCATCGAGGCGGCGGCCGCCGCCGGGCTGACCCCGGTCAAGGTCAACATGGTGGTCCAGCGCGGCGTGAACGACGGGTCCGTCGTGGAGATGGCGGAGCACTTCCGCGGCACGGGCCATATCGTCCGCTTCATCGAGTACATGGACGTGGGGCACAGCAACGGCTGGCGCATGCACGACGTCGTCACCGCCCGGGAGATCCACGACGCCATCGACGCCTGCCACCCGCTGGAACCCGTCGAGGCCAACTATGGCGGCGAGGTGGCCCGGCGCTGGCGCTACGCCGACGGCGGCGGCGAGATCGGCATCATCTCGTCGGTGAGCCAGCCCTTCTGCGGCACCTGCAGCCGGGCCCGCCTGTCGGCCGACGGCAGCCTCTACACCTGCCTCTTCGCCACCCGGGGGACCGACCTGCGACCCCACCTGCGAGACGGCACCGACGACGAAGCCCTCCGATGCGTCCTCGCCGGCATCTGGTCCTCCCGCGCCGACCGCTACTCCGAGATCCGCTCCGCCGCCTCCATCCCCCTCCCCAAGGTGGAGATGTCATATATCGGTGGGTGAAGGGCTCCGCCGTATCTTCAAGTCATCGCGGAGTGGGAGGTACTTGGTACTTGGTAATACGTACCAAGTACCAAGTACCTCCTACCGCGCGATGAGACTGAGGAACTCCGAACGCGTTCTCGCGTCGCTCCTGAACGTTCCCCTCATGGCGCTGGTGATCATGGAGCTGTCCTGCTTCTGGACGCCGCGCATCATCATGCAGAAATGGCGGCCTTCGATCACCACCGCTGCGCCGAAGGGGCCGAGCACGTCCTCTACGGCGTCGGCGACCTGGTTGGTGAGGCGCTCCTGCACCTGCAACCTGCGGGCATAGAGGTCGACGATGCGGGCGATCTTGGACAGGCCGATGATGTGGCCCTTGGGCAGGTAGGCCACCGCGGCCCGACCGAAGAACGGGAGCATGTGGTGCTCGCACAGCGAGTAGAACTCGATGTCCCGCACCAGCACCATCTCCTCGGCGCCGCCGGCAGCGAACACGGCCCCGTTGACCACCTCGTCGAGCGTCGATCCGTAGCCGCTGGTGAGGAAGTCGTACGCCTTGGCCACCCGTAGCGGGGTGCGGCGTAGCCCCTCCCGCTCGGGGTCCTCGCCCATCTCGACGAGCTGCAGGCGGACCAGGTCCTCCATCGCCGGGGCGTAGACCTCGACACTGTCGTCGAACTCCGACGGGGCCCGGCTGACCTGAGGCTCACCGACCCTCATCGAATCGACCGGAACGACGGCGCCGGCCACGGCGCCCAGCGCCCGCACCGCCTCGGCGATGGTCCGACCGGTGCGCGGGTCCACCCAGTCGGGGGCGACGTCGGCGCAGGGCACCGCTACGTGTGCTGCACCGGTGGCGGCCGGATCCGGAAGGACCAGACCACCGGCGTCGGTCACCGTGTCGCCGTAGAAGACGAGATCGAGGTCGATGGTGCGCGGGGCATTGGGGTCTTCGGTGCGTACCCGGCCCAGCTCGGCCTCCAGCTGCCTGAGTGCATCCCGTAGCTGGAGGGCCGAGAGATGGGTGCGCGCCAGGACGGCGGCATTGAAGAAGTCGGGAGCTCCGTCGGGGCCGCCCACCGCAGCGGAGCGGAACACCCTGCTCACCGCCTCGACGTCGAGGGCCGGGTGGCGCCGCAGCCGGCGCAGCGCCTCGGGGACGTTGCGCTCCCGACCGACGTTGCTGCCGACGGAGACGAGGACGCGCACCGCGGGCGAGCCTGGTGTCATGCCGGCCCCCGATCGGTGCGGGTGCGGTGGATGGTGATACCCACCGACTCGGCGTGGCGGAGGGCGCCCGGCTTCTCCACGGTCATACTGACCTCCTCGATGCGGCCGTCGATGCCGAAGCACACCTCCACCAGTTCCTGGGCAAGTCGCTCGACGAGGAGCGGGTTGCCGCCCTCGACGTGGGCGATCATGGCCTTGGTCACGGTGCGGTAGTTGACGGCGTCGGCGATATCGTCGGTCGCGGCTGCGGTGCGCGTATCGACCCCGAGTACGGCGTTGACCCTGATGCCCTGCGAGTTCACCCGCTCGTCGGGGTTGATCCCGATGATGCCGGGCACCTCGAGGTTGGTGATGTGGATGCGGTCGAGCATGAGCGAAACGTTACTGTCGCCCGGAAGTCAGCATGGCGTCAGCTACGTACTCAAACCAGATGACCCCCGCCGTCCACGCGCACGATTTCCCCTGTCACAAAGTCGTTCTCGATGAGGGCGATGACGGCGTGCACCACCGGGTCGGTGCCGCCGGAGCGGGCCAGGGGAAGGTCGGCGGCGAGGCGGAGGGCGTAGTCGTCGTCGGCGTCGCCGGGGGGCAGGATGACCCCGAGCGCCACCGCGTTGACCCGCACCCGTGGCGCCAGGGCCAGGGCGGCGGCACGGGTGAAGGTGTCGAGCCCGCCTTTGGCCACGATGTAGCTGAACCGCTTGCGGTAGGGGGAAGCGGTGCGCACGTCGCCGACGTTGACCACGGCGCCGGAGAGCCCTTGTGGCATGGCCGCCACCATCTCCCGGGTGAGGAAAACCGGAGCTGCCAGGGTCACCGCGTGGGTGGCGGCGAATGCCTCCGGAGTGATGTCCTCCAGGGTGTCCTCCGGGAAGCCGGAGGCGCTGTTGACCAGGATGGTCACCGGGCCCAGACCGGCAGTGGCCACCCCCACCAGCGCCGGGGGGACCGCGGGATCGGCCAGGTCGCCGGCCACGGTCACGGCACGGCGACCCATAGCCTCGACCTCGGCGGCGACGGCGGCGGCGTCCGCCTCGGAGCGGTGAAAGTGCACCGCCACATCGGCCCCTGCCCCTGCCAAACCCAGGGCGATGGCCCGACCCACCCGCCGACCGCCACCGGTAACAAGCGCCACCCGCCCCTCGATCTTCATCCGCCCAGCCTAGGAGCACAGCGGGTGGGCGCTGTGAAGCACCGCCGGCAAGGCCCGAGTTCCGGTACTGGATACGGGATACTGGATACTGGATCCGGGCGCCGCCAGAAGGTAATGCTGCCGCGTGATGGACCGGCGGCGCCCTCGATCCACCGTGAGCACCGAGAATCGGACTATCTTTCCGCCCGTGAGCAAGGCAGATCCGAAGCACGGGAGGTGGATTCTCCCTCTGGTCATCGCCGGACTGGTTCTGTTCACCTATCTCTTCGTCAATGCGCTACCGCCCGGCCCCTCGGGCACCGACGGTGCGAACGGAGACGGCAACGGTGGGACCGGCGGCGACACCTCCGCTCCGGTCGACGGCGAGGACGCCACGACGACAACGTCGCAGCCGGATGCCGAGACGGCCGCCTTCCTCGCCGCCATCGACGACTTCACCACCCGCAGTGCCGAATTGGCGGACGAGGCGCAGTCTCTCAACGACGACTACGACGCCGGAACCATCGAGTTCGCCGCCATCCGTGACGGCCTCACCGAAGTGCAGGACGACACCGACGACCTGGTGACAGAGATCACCGATCTCGAGGTTCCCGCAGCCGCCAGCGACGCCTGGGCAGACGTGATATCCGCCGGCAACGACATGTCGACGGCGGCGGCGGAGATGATCGACGGCCTCGTCAACACAACCGGCAGCGAGAAGCGCCTGGCGGAACTGGAGAACTACCAGACCGCAGCGACGGAGTTGGCGGCAGCACTGGCGGAGGCCGCGGGGTCGGTATAGCGTATTACGTATTACGTATCACGTATTACGTATCACGAAGGACCCGGGTCCCCGGCTGTTCGGTCTAGCGAGAGATGTCGACAGGCATACGAAGAACCCCGCGAATGGACTCGCGGGGTTCTTGCGTAGTACGTAGTACGTAGTACGGGAGGGAACCTCTACGACCCTCCGCCCTCAAACGCGCTGCAGACCGTGTCCGTGATGAGGCGGGTCACGACGTAGGGATCGCAGTTGGCGTTGGGCCGGCGATCCTCGATGTAGCCCTTCTGGTCCTTGGCAACCTGCCACGGGATGCGCACCGAGGCTCCCCGGTTGGAGACGCCGTAGCTGTACTCCGTCCACGGCGCCGTCTCGTGGAGACCGGTGAGGCGGCGCTCGATCCCGGCTCCGTAGTTCGCCACGTGCAGGTCGGCCTTGGCGCCCAGCGCCTCGCAGGCGGCGATGACGGGCTCGTAGCTCTCCCGCATGGTGTTGGTGGAGAAGTTGGTGTGCGCCCCGGCGCCGTTCCAATCGCCCTCGACCGGCTTGGGATTGAGGTGGGCCGAGACGTCGTAGTCCTCGGCGATGCGGTACAGCAGCCACCGCGCCAGCCAGAGCTGATCGGCGGCCTCCACCGGCCCGGCCGGGCCGATCTGGAACTCCCACTGCCCGATCATGACCTCGGCGTTGGTGCCCGAGATGTCGAGCCCGGCGGTGAGGCAGGCCGCGGTGTGGACCTCGACGATGTCGCGGCCCCAGATCTCGTCGGCTCCGACACCGCAGTAGTAGCCCCCCTGGGGTGCCGGGAAGCCTCCGACGGGCCAGCCGTGGGGCCGACCGTCCTTGAAGAAGGTGTACTCCTGCTCGATACCGAACCACGCCTCGTAACCGGCGAACTTCTCCGCCACCTCGAGACAGGCGGCCCGGGTGTTGGACGGATGCGGCTCGAAGTCGGTGGTGAGCACCTCGCACAACACCAACCTGTCGTCTCCTCCGCGGATGGGATCGGGCGTAACCAGCACCGGTCGGAGCACGCAGTCCGACTGTTCACCGGGTGCCTGCTCGGTGCTGGACCCGTCGAAACCCCAGATGGGAGGCTCGGCTCCGTCGGGGACGATCTTCGTCTTGGATCGGAGCTTGGCCGTGGGCTTCTGCCCGTCGATCCAGATGTACTCGGCGCGATAAGGCATGTTGTAGCTCTCCTCGGACGGCGCGTGCCGACATTTGACCACGGCCATCATGCGGGGGTGCGGTTTCGCATCCGTAACCGGAATGTGAACGCTCTGTTTCGAGGCCTTGCCCGGCTTGGTGCCCCCGCCGCAGGTGACATACGATGGCGTCCCAGTTGGAGGTGGAACGGTCATGGGCCGGGAACGGGACTACGTGCTGCGCACCGTCGAGGAGCGCGGCGTGCGCTTCATCCGCCTGTGGTTCACCGACGTTCTCGGACAGCTCAAGTCGTTCGCCATCACACCGGCGGAGCTGGAGACGGCGTTCGAGGAAGGGATGCGCTTCGACGGCTCCGCCATCGACGGCTTCTCCCGCCGCCGCGAAGCCGAGATGCTGGCGATGCCCGACCCGAAGACGTTCCAGCTCCTTCCCTGGCGCAGCGAGAGCGCCGACGTCGGCCGCATGTTCTGCGACATCGTCACACCCGAAGGCGAGCCCTTCGCGGGTGACCCCCGCGGCGTGCTGCGCCGCAACCTGGAACGAGCCCACCAGCTCGGTTACAGCTTCTACGTCGGACCCGAGATCGAGTACTTCTACTTCGAGGACTCGTCTCCCGACCCGGTGGTGCTCGACCGGGGGGGCTACTTCGACCTGACGCCGCTCGACGTGGCCCAGGAGTACCGTCGCGCCACCATCCTCACCCTCGAGCAGCTCGGCATCCCGGTGGAGTCGTCGCACCACGAGGTGTCGCCCAGCCAGCACGAGCTCGACCTGCGCCACACCGATGCCCTCACCATGGCCGACAGCGTGGTGACCACCCGCCTGGCGGTGAAGGAGGTGGCCATGGAGCACGACATCTACGCCACCTTCATGCCCAAGCCGCTGGAGCACTACGACGGCAGCGGGATGCACCTGCACCTGTCGCTCTTCCAGGACGACGAGAACGTGTTCCACGAGGAGGGGGCTCCCTACGGGCTGTCCAAGGTGGCCCGGGGCTTCATCGCCGGGCTGCTGCGCCACGGCAGCGAGATCACCGCCGTCACCAACCAGTGGGTCAACTCCTACAAGCGACTGGTGAAGGGCTTCGACGCCCCCGTCTACGAACAGTGGGGACGCCACGACCAGTCGGCGGTGGTCCTGGTGCCTGCCGCCAAGAAGGGCAAGCCGGGCGCCACCCGTATCGAGTACCGGTCCCCCGACAGTGCGTGCAACCCCTACCTGGCGTTCTCGCTCATCCTCGCCGCCGGGCTTGCCGGCATCGAGAACAACTACGACCTCCCCGAGAGCGTCTCCGGCGAGGACGCCGCCGCGGTGGGCGTCCACCGCCTCCCCTCCAACCTGGCCGAGGCTCTGGACGCCATGGAGGCCTCGGAGCTGGTGCGGGCGACGCTGGGGGACCACGTCTTCGAGTGGTTCCTGCGCAACAAGCGCGAGGAGTGGGACCGCTACCAGAGCCACGTCTCCCAGTTCGAGCTGCAGACCTACCTGCCGGTGCTCTGATGTACGTCGCCGTCTTCCCACCGGTGCCCAGCCAGGCACTCACCGGGGCGATCCTCACCGCCGGCCACACCCCGGTGCCCTTCGAGTCGCCGGCAGACCTGGCGGCCAAGTCCCCCAAGCACGGGTTCGCCGTAGCCGTGATCGAGGTGGGCGAGGACATCGGCCTCGCCCTGGGAACCGGCTCCAAGGTGGGAGACGACCAGGGCATCCCGGTGCTGCTGGTGACCGACCGCACCCGCACCGCCGACCTGCGCGACGAGAGCGGTTTCGACGACTTCATGCTCTCCCCCATCGATCCCGTCGAGTTGGGCATCCGCCTCCACCGGCTCACCGGCCACCAGCCGGTCGAAACCGAACCCGAGGTGCTCGTCCACGAGGATCTGGAACTCAACACGGCCACCTATCAGGCCACCGTCGGCGGCAGGCCCCGGGACCTCACCTATATGGAGTACGAGTTGCTCCGCTTCTTCGTGGAGCACCCGGGCCGGGTGTGGAGCCGGGAGCAGATCCTGTCGAAGGTGTGGGGCTACGACTATTTCGGCGGGTCACGCACCGTCGACGTCCACGTCCGGCGCCTGCGCGCCAAGCTGGGCGAGGAAAGGGCGCCGTGGATAACAACGGTGCGCAGCGTGGGCTATCGGTTTGGATAAGACCGTACTACGTACTACGTACTACGTCTGGCGTGAGCACGCACCGTCTTTGATCCTCCAGGCCTCTCCGCTGCGATCCCTCTCGCTCCCCGCTCAGACCTGTCCGGGGCCCTTACGTAGTACGTAGTACGTAGTACGTAGTACGTAGT
>CAZOGW010000138.1:0-5455 GCA_964579415.1 uncultured Acidimicrobiaceae bacterium
GTGCCGTTCGTCGGTCGATATCGGGATGATCGAGGAGCAGCTGGTCGGCGTAGGCGGTGGGACCCTGAGCGCCAGGCTCGGCGAAGTTGGCGCGGAGGTCCTCGATGGCGGTCCGGATTGAGCCGGCCAGGTCGCCTCTGAAGCGATGGAGCACAGCTGCCGCAGCCTCCCGAGGCCCTCCCTGGTCGTTGTGGAGCAGAACGAACGCGATGTCGTACCAGTCCTTCGTCTTCCGCCGAGCGAATGCGGCCGCGATCTTAGCGAGCAGGAACCCGGCAAGGCCCGACGTGTTGACCTCGACAGTCGTGGGAGCATCGCCGATGCGACTCGACAATCGGGTCACGACGACATCGCGAGCGGCGAACGCGGTGCCGCGCAGGTTGGCCGCTCCGAGGTCGTCGCAGTCGTCGAACCGGACCGTCGCTCCCTCGGGAACGCTGTCAAGGTCGGCAAGAAGCTCGAAGCGTACGACGACTCGGACGCCGAGGGCGTCCGTCGTCCAACGCCATGCCCTCTCGGAGTCGACCACGAAGTCGGCGTTGCGCAGCGCACGCTCCAGCCGCGCTGCATTGGTCGTGTCGGCCGCAATCTCGAGGTTCACCTGAACATCGACATCGGTCGTCCCGGCGTGTGTGTAGGGACTGTCAGAGCAGAGCAGGTCCGGCACCAGCCCACCCAGGACCACAAAGCCAGGTCGGTCGCCGTAGTGATGGACGACGCGTACCAGCGCAGCCTCCGCCGCGGCGCGGGCCATGCGGGAGCGAGGTACGTCATCCACTTGTCACTACCTTGCGTAGGTGCTCTGCGGCGTCCTCGCCGCGGACGCCCGAGCGGCGGAGATCGGCGACGAGACGTGGCCACGGTGCCACACGCAACTCGTCGACCGTCGTCGCCATCCGGAGCGTCGTGGACGTAGGGAAAGGCGAGAGGATCAGCCGCCCGCCGTCGATGGAACGCACGTCCGCGGCCCGAGCTGCCATCTCAAGCTCTGGCAGACTGTTGCCCGACACGTACACCTCGGCGGTGCCGATCGACGTGACATGAGGGGCGACGACACTGGCGGCGACTAGCCCGGTGGCTACCCACGGCACCTCGGCGGCGTCCCAGAGTCGCCCGAGCGCTGCGAGACCATCCACTGGATCGCGCCACGTCACTCCGACGCTGAGCGTCACTCGCGACTGTAGGCGGTGTGCTGCATCGGTGTAGGCGTCGAGGAGGGCGTTGGGATCGGTGAGGCGTCGCCCTGAGTACCGGCCGCGGTCCGCATCCGACTCCAGGTAGCCGAGATCGGTGAGCAATCGCAGCGCCTTGGTGGTCGCTCCCTCGGAGAGCCCGCTGGCTTCGCTAGCTGCCGAGACGGTTGGCGACGCGCCGGCGAGCACCGCCTCCGCAACACTCAGCACGGCGGGAGTCCAGCCCTCAGGAGCGGGAGAGGGGCGGGCAGTCCCGGACCGTGACACCACAACTGTGTCGGTCTCGATGTGGGCGGCGCCGCTCGTTTCCACCCATCCGACCCCTGCTGCGGAGAGGGAGGCGCGCGATCCCGGTGGTATCCGATCGGCGACGATGATGTCAGGCCGATCGGGCGCGGCCAACAAGCGATCGACGGTACTGAGCCAGGCCCATTGCACCCACACAGCCGACAGCAGCTCGTCACGGACTCGTACCATGACTCCAGGGACCGGGCGACCACCCAATGATCCCTCGATCACAACCGGGACCGTCTCGGGGAGTACGCTCCGTAGGGCGGCCTCGATCAGTCGGCCCTGGTCCTTATTGGTCGTCATCAGCAAAACCTCACAAGAAGTCTATACCTCACGATGTTGTGAGGTATAGACCTCACCGAGGTGACGAGCGTGGCAACCATGCCATGTCCCCTGCGGGCTCTACCGAACTGCTCGATCACATGGACAAGCGAATCTACGGACACACGAAGTCAGCCAAGCCCATCGACGACGACCTCATCGAGATGCTGGCACGGGAGGCCGAAGCCGGCTACGGCATAGACGAGGTCATCGCTCGCCGGGCAGGCGCGGTCGGTCGTGTCTCGGCTCGGCACCAACCACGGTCGAGCCGGTGCGGCTCGATCAGGATGAGGGTGGTACGGCGAAGAGGGACGATGCCTGAGAGGTTGTCGTGGGACGAGGCGAAGGCACTTCGTGGTGACACGCCGGAGCGTCGGCTTGGATACCAGAAGGCCAAGGACGCCTTCGAGCTGGCCGGTCGGGTGCGGGCCGAGCGCGAGGGTCTCGGTCTGACGCAAGCAGAGCTGGCGGAGCGCATGGGCACCTCTCAGCCCGTGGTGGCCCAGCTCGAAGCGGGCGGGATCATGCCGAGCCTGGACACGCTCTACCGCGCCGCAGACGCTCTCGGCGTGGAGCTGATCGTTTCCTTCCAGCAACGATCATCGGCCCGACGCGAAGTCCCGTGACAACGCGAGTCATCGACGACGGAGAGCGCGGACTGCTTCCACGCCTTGGATCACGTCGCCTTCGCGAAGTGCCCGGCGGGCCTCTTCGATGTCGGCCATGGCGTCGGGGTCGCTGAGCACGGCGAGGGTCTCTTCCAGTGATTCGAGTACCTCGGGGTTGATCAGGACCGCGGCGGGAAGGCCATCGTGTGTGATGACGACGCGCTCGCGGTGCGTGCTCACGCGGTCGACGAACTCGGAGAACCGATCCTGAACGGTGTCGAGTGACTCTCTGGGCATGACGCCATTGTGGTATCCCGGCGGAACGGGGGGAGCGAATCCACACAGCTGAGTCGTAGGATGGCGCCTTGGGGAGTCTCCCGGCAGGGCTCTCGCAGGGTCTTGCGCTCCCCCTCCGGCTTCACGGCCGCTGGCGCGGCCGTGAACCCACCTCCCCCAACGGGGGAGGATGAAGAAGCCGACGCCACCTTGAGCGACTGTGCACCCGAAGGCAGGAAGGGTTGATTCGATGGCACGAACCAAGTTTCTTGACTTGCGCAAGGACGTCGAGGCGCGCCCAGGCGCCAGGGAGCGACTCGCGGCTGCGCGGGCCGAGACACTTGAGGAGATTCGTCTCTACGAGCCGAGTCACGCCGGAGCGGTCAGCCAAACCGAACTCGCCAGCCGCCTGGACGCCACTCAGGGCGATCTCCACGCTCGGCCGCCTGAGGGTGCCTCCGAGTAGGGCCGTCTCGGGGCGCGCTGGGGGCGCGCCGGGAACGAGATGAGGGGAAATGGGGCGAGATGACGAGAGACCCGGCAAGACTTCCGATTGGCCCGAAGCCGTTGACTGACAAGGAGAATCGCCGGATCGTGTTGCCTGGCAACGATTCGCCGAATCCAGTCGAAATCGGCCGGGCCTCACTCTCAAGGCGGTAGCGCCGGTTCAAATCCGGTCGGGGCTACCACCCAGAAACCCTTGCCCAGCAAGGGTTTCTGCGCGCGTTCAGGCTGACGCGAGAAGCCTTCGAGGCAAGCGTCCGGGTGCCTTCGGGTGAGAGCCGGAACGACAAGTTCGTGGCGCGCGCCCTACTTCGACCTCACGGAGCCAGCCACAAGTTGAAGCACACTTCCGGGCCAGCCCGCACTCTCTCGTCCGGCAGTTACGTGTTAGCACGGTTGGCTGGTGCGCCCCAAAGACGCAGCATCGCTCCCTGACCGACGTGAGCAACGAAGGAGAAGTTGCGATGCTCCGGAAACGAACCCCTCTGCTGATGCTGGTGGCGGGGACGCTGGCGATGGCGTCGCTCCCTGCCGCGATCGCTGCCGACGACCAGGACGCGGATGACTTCGAGGCGATCTCGACCGGTGACCTGTACCTGGTGTCGACATCATCGAGTGGTGTCAAGGGCAACGACTCGAGCTTCACGGCGTCCGTATCCAAAGACGGCACCAAGGTGGCCTTCGCTTCCTTCGCCGCCAACCTCCACGCCGGCGACACCACCCCGGACGCTGACATCTACGTGAAGGACCTGGTGACGGGAGGCCTCACGCTGGTCTCCCGCGTGGGTGTTGGCGGGACCAAAGCCAACGGGGACAGCTACACCCCGAGCCTGTCGGCCAGCGGCACCAAGGTGGCCTTCACTTCCTACGCCACCAACCTCCACGCCGCCGACGGCTCGGATGACCCCGACATCTACGTGAAGGACCTGGTAACGGGAGGGCTTACATTGGTGTCCCGTATTGGTGTTGCCGGTGCCAAAGCCAATGGTTTCAACTTCAACCCCAGCCTGTCGGCTGACGGCTCCAAGGTGGCGTTCACGTCCCGATCGACCAACCTGCATCCCTCGGACACGGACATAGCTTGGGACGTCTACGTGAAGGACCTCACTACGGGCGAGTTGGTGGTGGCGTCGACCACGGCGGCCGGCCCCAAGGCCAACGGGGACAGCACCACTCCGAGCCTGTCGTCCACCGGCACCAAGGTGGCGTTCACGTCGCACGCCACCAACCTGCACCCTGATGACACGGACACCGCAGGCGACGTCTTCGTCAAGGACCTGGCGACGGGTGCGGTGGTGCTGGCATCCCGCAGCGGTGCCCGCGGAGCCAAGGGCAACTCCTCGAGTGGCGCACCAGCTCTCTCGGGCGACGGCAAGAAGGTTGCGTTCCACACCTCAGCGAGCAACCTGCACCCGGCCGATCCGGATGCGTCCTGGGACGTGATGCTGAAAGACCTGTCGACAGGAGCACTCACCCTGGTTTCACGAGTCGGGCTCAGCGGTGTGAAGTCGGAGGGCTTCGCCACCCGGCCGTCTCTCTCCGCCGACGGGACCAAAGCGTCCTTCTGGTCGAACGCCACCAACCTCCATCCGGGTGACACCGATGCGGTGGGGGACATCTACGTCAAGGACATGGTGACGGGGCATATCGTGGTGGCGTCCAGCTCCGCCGGTGGTGTCAAGGGGAGCGGAAACAGCGACGGGCCCAGGATGACGCCGGGCGGGACCGCGGTCGTCTTCGACTCCAGTGCCACCAACCTGCATCCCACCAAGCGCGACACCTTCCGGGATGTCGTGTTCAAGTCCATCCCGCTGTGCGCGGGTCGCCTGGCCACGATCGCGGGCAGCAGCGCCAGCAACACCATCATCGGCACCGCCGGGGCCGACGTGATCTGGGCGGGCGCCGGCAACGACACCGTGAACGGCGGCGGCGGCAACGACATCATCTGCGGCGGTCCCGGGAACGACACGCTGAACGGCGGCGCCGGCAACGACGTGCTGTACGGCGCCACCGGTGACGACACGCTCCGCGGTGGCACCGGAAGCGACACGCTGCGGGGAGAGGCTGGGAGCAACAAGCTCTTCGGGGACGCCGGCAACGATCTGCTGTACGGCGGTGCCGGGAGCGACGTGCTCGACGGTGGTGTCGATGCCGACAAGGTGTGGGGTGATGGAGGCAGTGACACCTTGTACGGCGGTGCCGGGAGCGACGAGCTGCGCGCCGGTGCGGGGAACGACACTCTGAAAGGCGGCGGCGGCGCCG
>CAZOGW010000138.1:5555-7686 GCA_964579415.1 uncultured Acidimicrobiaceae bacterium
GCGGCGGCGCCGGCAACGACATCCTGCAGGGTGGTGCCGGTGCCGACAAGGTGTGGGGTGCTGGCGGCAAGGACACCCTGAGGGGTGGTGCCGGGAACGATGCGCTGAGCGGAGGTGCCGGCAATGACACCATTCTCGGTGGTTCCGGCGCCGACAAGCTCGGGGGTGGGAAAGGCAACGACGTACTCAACGGTGGTCCTGCCAAGGACGTTTGTAGCGGTGGCGCCGGGCGCGACACGGCGAAGGCATGCGAGACCAGGAAGGGCATCCCCTAGCTGACGCAGCGCCTCGATGGACGGCTGCCAAGCGACGCTCAGGGCTCCGACACATCGAGGTTGATGGCGGCGACTTGTCCCTCGCCGAGAGAGGCCACGGCGTCGATCGACTCCCCACGACGGATCGCTCGCGCTTGGACCCTTCACGGGTCCGTCCTGCGACCCGGAGCCCTGCACGGGACCGGCGCCACCCACCATGCGACAACGCAGGGACGAAGGCGTCCGTGCCGCGCACCGATTCGTCATCGCCCTGCGGCCGCATCGGCAGCGATCGCCGCATCGCCGGAGGACTATTGGCCACGTCGGGCGATCACACCCAGGGAGCTGCGCCGACAGCGCAGTTCCGGCGATGAGGGCTGGGGGTCACACCTCGACACCTTCGTCCTCTTCCACGGCGACCGGGCGTTCGAAGAACGTCTCCAGGACGACCGTCGAGCGGGTCGTGGTGACGGCGGGGATGTCGTACAGGGTACGCAACACCTGCTGCAGCCGGTGGTTGGTCGTGGTGCGGACCTTCACCAGCAGCGAAGCGTCCCCAGCCACCACATAGGCCGCCTCCACCTCTGGGACCGACCGCAACCGCTCGCGCGTCGCTTCGTCTCCGATCCAGCTTTCGGCGGCCAGGGTGACGAACGCCAGGACGTTGCGGTCGACCGCGGTCGGGTCGACCTCCACCGTCGTCCGCACGATGGTGCCCCGTGC
This sequence comes from uncultured Acidimicrobiaceae bacterium, assembly GCA_964579415.1. GTDB lineage: Bacteria > Actinomycetota > Acidimicrobiia > Spongiisociales > UBA5794 > CAZOGW01. The sequence goes on from CAZOGW010000138.1 coordinate 6,533, forward strand.
GCGCAGCTTGCGGACCCGGTCGTGCGTCGCAGCGGCGGACAGCCCCACCGTCCGCCCCAGCTCGGCGTAAGAGGTGGTCGCATCGTTCTGCAGAGCATGCAAGATGGCCCGATCGATCCTGTCCATGATTCGCTCTCCTCTCCGTCTGTCATCTGGTAAAGTAGCAAGAATGACGATTGACATTCGACATTTGGGACAGAAGCAGATTCCAGTCAACTGGGAACGCTTCGACGCTGCCTTCGCCCGGGTGAACGGCGACGACTGGCTCGATCTGCTGTTCACCGGCGGCAGGTGGCTGGAGGGCCCGACCTACTTCCCCGCCGGGCGCTACTTGCTGTTCAGCGACATCCCCAACGACCGCATCCTGCGATGGGACGAGACGACCGGTGCCGTGGGCGTTTTCCGGTCTCCCGCCGGGCACGCCAACGGTCACACCCGGGACCGGATGGGCCGGCTGGTCAGCTGCGAGCAGAGCGGACGGCGCATCACCCGCACCGAGCACGACGGAACGGTCACGGTCCTGGCGGAGCGGGTCGACGGGCGCCGGTTCAACAGCCCGAACGACATCGTCGAACACCCCGACGGGTCTCTCTGGTTCACCGACCCGGACTACGGCATCACCAGCGACTACGAAGGCGTCCGTGCCGCGTCGGAACTGGAAGGGTGCCACGTGTACCGGCTGGACCCGTCCACCGGCGCCGTCACCCGGGTGGCCGACGACTTCGACCATCCCAACGGGCTGGCATTCTCCGCCGACTTCACCCGGCTCTTCGTGGCCGATACCGGTCGCCGCCACCTGCGGGCGTTCGACGTCGAGGAGGGGCAGCGGCTCGGCGGCGGCGGCGTCCTGGCCGACTGCCCCGCCGGCTCGTTCGATGGACTCCGGCTCGACGTCGAGGGACGAATCTGGGCGGCCGCCGATGACGGGGTGTACTGCTTCCACGCCGAAGGTGCCCTGCTCGGCGCACTGCGGTTGCCCCAGGCCGTCTCGAACCTGTGCTTCGGCGGCCCGCGACTCAACCACCTGTTCGTCACCGCCACCAGCACCGTCTATACCCTGCGGCTGAACGTCAACGGGCTGCGCTAGGTCGACGAACTCGAAGAGCCCCTGTCGACCGTGCCGATGGAGAACGTGGTCGTCAAGCGCAAATCTG
>CAZOGW010000139.1:0-7670 GCA_964579415.1 uncultured Acidimicrobiaceae bacterium
CTAGTCTTCTTCGGGCTTGCGGGAGGGGGCGGCGCCTTGTTGGACTACGTGGGTCAGTTCGTGGGCTAGGAGGTGCTTGCCGGCGGGGGAGCCGGGGGAGTAGTCGCCGGAGCGGACGAAGACGTCGCTGCCGTGGGTGAAGGCTTGGGCGCCCATGGATGCGTTGAGGCTGTCCGACTCGGGCCCGGTGTGGACGCGGACCGAGGAGAAGTCGGCGCCGAAGGACGACTCCATCTCGCGGCGCACCGAGGAGTCCAGGCTGCGGCCGGTGCCGCGGGCAGAAGAGATGGCGCTCTCGGTGGTGGAGTCCAGGTCGCCCCCGGCAGGGCCGATCCCCAACTCGTCGGCGCCCGGTGAGCGCCGGATGCGGGACATCTGCAACTCCTCGTCCTCGAGGTCCTGGCGCTGGATGCGGGAGAGTTGCAGGTCGTCCTCATCGGGACCCTGGCGCTGGGCGGCGGCGGCGGGGGTGGCGGTGACGGCGTCGGCAACCTTATCGGCCTCACGCTCGTAGCTGTCACCGGCGGGACCGACCGTGAGCTTCGTCTGGACGACACCGCCCCCGGCCAGGCTGCGCGCCATGGCCTGGTTCCCCGGCCCGGCTGCGTTGTGGGTGGTGCGGTGCTCGGTGGCGACGTCCTCGGTCACCGCCTGGGTCGCCCTCAGCCTGTTGCGCATCCTCGTCTCCCATCGAGAGGCTGCCGCCACAATACGCCCGGTCACGGACCCGGCAAAGGCCCGGCGTGGCCATGCCCCAAGATGTGCCCCTCGGGGCAGACCTGCCCCAGGTGTCCGGAAGGCTGCCCCGAGTGCCCTTCCCCATCGGCCGCACGCTCCTTAGGTTCGGGGACGTGATTGCGTCGTCTCGCGACGGGAGCTTGGCTGTGAAGCGGGTGCTCATCGGGGACTTCGGCGCCATCGCCGCGTTGGGGCTGCGCGAGCTCCTCGAGGAGAAGTGCTTGATCGTGGATGACACCGAGACGGTCGATTTCCTGGCTCGGATGCGCGCGACGGCACCTGACGTGGTGGTCGTCGATTCCGACCTGTGGTCGGCCCCCGATGTCACCCGTCTCCTCGAGGCCTACGTACCTCACGTGACCGTCATCGGATGCTCCCTCTCGGCCCCCACCCTCGAGGTGTACCGGCATGGGGAGGCGTCCTACACAGCCGAGCTCAGTCCGAGCAGCCTGATCGCGGCAGTCAACCGGTGATGAGCACCGAAGGAGGAACTCAATGCCGACTTACCTGACACCGGGTGTCTACGTCGAGGAGGTCGATCGTGGGTCGAAGCCGCTCGCAGCGGTGGGCACCGCGGTGGCGGCCTTCGTCGGCTACACGGCCAAGGCGCCGACCGATGACCCGTCGGATCCCGACGGCCTCAAGCCGCGCCTGGTGACCAACTGGACCCAGTTCGTGAAGCTGTACGGGGGGTTCGCCCCCGGCATCATGCTCCCGCACTCGGTCTTCGGATACTTCAACAACGGCGGCGGCAACGCCTACATCGTCCGCATCCCGCACCGCACCATGCCCAAGCTGGCGCTCGGTGCCGGCGAGGTGGAGAACGCTCTCGACGTCGTGGCCAAGTCCGACGCCGAGGGACTCGTCGTCGAGATCGCCGCCGACGAGGACGACAGCGGCACCTTCACCTTCGAGGTCAAGCAGGGAGACGACGTGCTCGAGTCGTTCTCCGGCCTGACCCTGGGCGACGGTCCCAACAACGTGGCGACTCTGGTGAACGAAGCCTCGGCATACGTGTCGGTGGCCACCAGGATCGAGGACGCCCTGGCGACACCCGCCACCGGGTCGTTCCCCCTGGAGCCCACGGCACCGGTGCCCCTCGACGTGACCAGCCCCCAGTTCGATGGCGCCGAGTCCGACCGGACCGGCATCCAGGGCCTCGTCATCGCCGACGACGTGACCATGATCAGCGTCCCCGACCTGATCACCGCCGCCACCAAGGCGGACGGCAGCATCGACGAGGAGCTGTGGCAGGCGGTGCACATGGCGATGATCGCCCACTGCGAGCGCCAGGCGAACCGCATGGCCATCCTCGACCCGCCGCCCAACAAGTCGCCGCAGCAGGTCAAGGAGTGGCGCGAGCAGGCCCTGTACGACTCCAAGTTCGCCGTGCTCTACTACCCGTGGCTCAAGGTCTCCAACCCGGCCGCCACCAACGGCAACCGCACCATCTTCGTGCCCCCCAGCGGCCACCTGGCCGGCATCTGGGCCCGCAACGACGAGACACGCGGCGTGTGGAAGGCCCCGGCCAACGAGGTCGTGACAGGCGCCCTCGACGTGCAGACCCTGATCACCAAGGGCGAGCAGGGCGTGCTCAACCCCATCGGGGTCAACGCCATCCGTCCCTTCGGTACCCGGGGCATCCGGGTGTGGGGAGCCCGCACCCTGTCGTCGGACCCGAGCTGGAAGTACGTCAACGTGCGGCGCCTCTTCAACATGATCGAGACCACGATCATGGAAGGCACCCAGTGGGTGGTCTTCGAGCCCAACGACCAGGCGCTGTGGCAGCGCGTCAAGCGCACCGTGTCGGCGTTCCTGCTCGGCCTGTGGCGCGACGGAGCCCTGTTCGGAGCCACCCCGGAGGAGGCGTACTACGTCAAGTGCGACGCCGAGACCAACCCGCCGGAATCCATCGATCTGGGCCGTCTCATCACCGAGATCGGCATCTCGCCGGTGAAGCCCGCCGAGTTCGTCATCTTCCGCATCAGCCAGTGGTCGGGAGGCGCCGACGCCGCCGAGTGAGCGGCGCCGGCCCACCCGACCAGACAACGCACCCGAGAACTGAGCACAGAAAGGCACACCAATGGGGCAGACCGGTACCAGTGAGATGCTCCTGGCGACATTCAACTTCGCCGTGGAGGTCGACAGTGTCACCGTCGCCTTCTTCAAGGAGGCCTCCGGCCTCACCGAAGAGGTCGAGGTGATCGAGCACCAGGTGGTCAACGCGCAGGGCAAGCAGATCACGCAGAAGATCGCCGGCCACAAGTCGACCGGCGAGATCACGCTCAAGAAGAGCATGGACGGCAACAGGTACCTCAGCGACTGGTTCAAGGAGGTCAAGGACGGCAAGTTCGACAGCTACCGCCGCAACGGCTCGGTCGTCATGTACGACCCGCAGAACGCCGAGGTGGCCCGCTGGAACTTCATCAACGGCTGGCCCAAGTCGTGGAGCTCGTCCGACCTCGATGCCGGCGCCGACGACATCGCCACCGAGGAGATCGTGATCACGCACGAAGGCCTCGATCGCGGATGAGCCTCCAGACAGAGTACGAGTTCACCCTCCCCAAGGGTTACGTCGACAGCGGCGGGACCCTCCACCGCAAGGGCACGATGCGGCTGGCGACAGCCCGCGACGAGATCGAGCCCCTGCGCGACAAGAGGGTCATGGACAACGAGGCGTACCTCACCGTCATCATCCTGGCCCGGGTCATCACCCGGCTGGGCTCGGTGTCGAACATCTCCACCAAGACCATCGAAGACCTGTTCGCCGCCGACCTGGCATATCTCCAGGACCTCTACGGGATCATCAACTTCGGTGATCCCGAGGTGCTGAAGTCGCTGGAGAGCGAACACCCTTTAGCCGAGGCCCGGGTGGAGGAGCTGGTCGGGGAGTCATGACGGTGCACGAGTCCGGGGCGCTCTGGTCCGAGATCGCCTACCTGGGCTACCACCTTCATTGGGACATGGAGACGTTGCTCGATCTGGAGCACCCGGACCGGGTGCGGATGATCGGCGCCGTCAACGACCTGAACAACCGTGCGTGGGAGGCGGTGAGGAACATTGGCTGAGCCATGGCAGTGGGCGACGACCGCGCAGCGGTTCCGTCTCGAGGTGGACGGGGTGGAGATCGGCACGTTCCTGGAGGTCCAGGGCCTCCAGGTGTCGGCCGAGCCGGCAACCTTCGCCGAGGGTGGTCAGAACCACTTCACCCATCAGCGCCCCGGTCGCATGTCCTGGCCCAACATCACCCTCAAGCGCGGCGTGACCCAGAACAACGAGCTGTTCGATTGGTTCACCAAGACCTCCGGTGACGGGTACGCCGGGGAGGGGAACAAGGTGACGCTCACCTCGGCGGCGATCACCTTGATCGACGAGAAGGGCTTGACATTGCGCTCCTGGGCGCTCGACCGGGCCTTCCCCATCCGCTGGGAAGGGCCCGACTTCTCGGTGAAGGCAAGTGAGGTTCCGACCGAGCAACTGGAGATGGCCCATCATGGCTTCAGGCCCGCCTGATCCCGCCCCCTGGCGTGATGCCAAACCGCTGCCCCGCAGCGGCGGCCTGGCGGCGCGGGCGGCGCGGCACAAGGGTTTCGCCGGCAGCGGCGCCACCCGGATCGAGCTGCGATCGCTGCCCGGCCGCACCGGTCGGAGGCGGCTCCCGCAGGCGATCCGCCGCGACACGGCCGGAGGGTCCGGAGCCGACGATGCGGAGGTTGCGCCCCCGGAGGCCATCAGGCTCGGCGCGTGGAGGCTGCTGAACCGTAGCCCGGAGCCGGAGGCGCCCACCCAGAGTTGGGCGGAGATCACGCATCGTCCACCTCGCCGCCGGGCTACCGCGGCGGCGAACGGCGACAATCCGGCGTCGAACGGCCGCGTCCCGCCGGCAGCCCCGCTAGCTGGCGGCAGGGTGCAGCGCTCGAAGGCTGCGGGCCGCCCCGCCGCAGTCCCTGCGCCGCCCCCGCAGGCGGGAATCGTCGCCGCCCACGGTGCCGTCCCGGCAGCATCCCGGCATCCTGGCACCACCATCCGGCGCGGCATCGCCGCGGCGGCCCCGGCGCGCCGTGCCGGCAGCCGGGAGGTGTCACCGGCCACCGTTGCAACGCCGTCGCGTCATGGTTCCCCGACCGCTGCGGTGGGCGCCGGGCAGCGGTCGCCTGCCGCCCGGACGGTCCCGGTCGCGGCTTCCCCGGTGGGCTCCGTGGTCCGCCGCATGCCCCTGGTGTCGGCGGCCCGTGCCGCAAGGACCGCCGGGGCGCCGGGGATCACCATCCCGCCGGGGTCCGCAGCCGCCGCCAGAGTGACCGCCGCCGGTGCGGTGGCGCCGCCGGCGGGGGCTCGCCGGCCCGCCGCCGAAGCGGCCCCGGTGGGGGAGCGACTGAGATCCAACCCGGAGCGGTCGCCCCGCCCCGCCACCCCATCGCGACAGGTCGTCTCGCCCGCCGCCGACGAGGATGCCAAGCCGGTGCGAAGAGCGTCGGCTCCGGTCGGCGTTCCGGCGCCGGCACCCTCCGCGGGCACACCGGCGCCGCACCCCCACCGCGACGTTCCGGTACCCCAACCCCCGGAGGCGGCACCGGACGCGCGCCGGCGGGCGAGACGTACTTCGCTGACGGCGGGCACGATCCCGCGTGGCGCAGACCCCACACCGCGCGCATTCGCCCCGCAGGCCTCCGGCCCGGGTACGGCTGCGGTGCTGGCGCGCCACTGGGCGCAGCGGGCCGTGAAGGCCGGTCGGGAATCCGGCACGGCGCGGCGCGGCGCCGGCAGCGTCGTCACACCGGCCGGCGCCAGGGGCGGCCACGAGCCGCCGCGGGCCGCGATGCGGTCCACCGGAGTTGCGCCGGCACCCACGGCGACCCCGGGATTGCTGGGCCCGCTCGCCGCGGCCGCGGCACAGGCGGCCATCGCCCGCGACGCGGGAGCACCGCCCGCGCCGGCACAGCGGGCAGCCGCCGGCAAGAACCGCGGAACCACCTCCTCTGGCGGCGTCGACCGGGTCCGGCGGAGTTCCTCCGCAGGCGCCGGCGAAACCCGGCGCAGCGCGGCCACCACCGCTCCGTCCACATCCCTACCTCCGGCGGTGGAGGCACGGCGCTCTACAGTGCCTCCGGTCGCCAAGCCGGCGGCAGGGTCCGGCTCGGGCCAGGCACAACGCGCCTCCGACCCGAAGCGCACCACCGGCTCCGCCGGTCCAGGTAAGTCAACCGGCTCCGCCGGTTCCGGCGAGTCGGCCTCTGCCGGTCCAGCTAAGCCGACCTCCGCCGGCTCGATCAAGGCATCCGGCTCTGCCGGGTCAGGTGGGGCAGTCTCCGCCGGCTCGGGTAGGTCGGCGCCCTCCGCCGGTTCCGGCAAGTCAGCCTCTGCCGGTCCCGGGCAGGCATCCGGTTCCACCGGTTCAGGCCGGGCCGGCGGTTCTGCCGATCCCGGTGGCGCAGCTCCCGCCACACCGGACATGACAGCCTCGGCCGGTGGAGACCAACCATTCGCCACCCCTCCGCCCGGAACAGTCGGCCGCCGGGGCGCCCTCACCGCCGGTCCCGGAGCGCTGGCCCGCGCCATGGCGTCAGCGTCGGCGGTGCCGCCCGGCACGGTGCGGCGTTCCACCGCCGAGGTCCCCGGGCTCCGTTCACCCGCCGTCCCCATCCGCCAACTCCCCGCCGCCGTCCAGGTGCGGAGGCAGCAGGCCGAGACCACATCCGCCGGGGCCGCCGCCCACGGGCAGGTTGCTCCCCGCCGCGCCCTCACCAGGGTGTCGCCGGCGGGGCGCGGTGCGACCGCATCCGCTCCGTCGAGCCCCACCCATTCGTCAGCCGGAGGTGCCTCCGCCGCCGGCGCTCCCACCACCGGCACCGGCCCGGCAGGCGCGAGGGCGCGGCACGGCGCGGCCGATCCCAACATGGCCGGGACGGCGTCTCACCCAGCCGCCGCCGAGATCCGGCGCCGGGCCTCCACCCAGAACGCAACGGTGGCGGCACCCGCCCCGGGGACGCCGCTGCCCGCGGCCCGGGTGGCGGCCCGTGCCGGGATCGCCGATGCCGTCTCGGTGCGGCGCTCCTACGCAGTGATCCCGGCCGCTCAGGACCCTGAACCCGGCCACGTCCCGCCCGGGCGTACCACCACCCGGCAGCGCTCGGAGCCGGAACGCGCCCAAGCCCCCACCGCAACGGCCGTGGTCCCCGCCGGCCCCGCAGGCGCCGCCGTCCACCGCGCCATCGCCACCCACCTGGTTCGCCGTCCCGCCGGTGTTCCCGGTTCGCTCCGCCCCGGGGCACGGGCGACAGTCGCCCCGCCCGCGGGCACACCGGTGCACGCCGCCCCCCAGGCGACCCCGGGCACGGCGCAGGGTCACCGCGATCCCGGAGGCCCGACCGCGGCCCGCATCGGCACGTCTCGAGCCGGGAGCCGCCGCGTGCTGCGCAAGGTGACCCGCCTGGAGCACCTGGCTGCGGCGGCCGTACCCGCCGCTCGCAGCAGGTCCCGGGCCATGCCACAACGCGGCGCCGCCGGAGCCGGCGAGACCTCCCCGGCCGCGGGAACCCTGCCCTCCGTGGGACGAGCGGAACGATCCGCCGCCCGCCACCTGCCGCGGCACACGCCCACCATCACACCGCTCCCGGCAGCGGGGATCGGGCGGCACCTGGTGGCAGGAAGCATCGGTCAGCTATCGACCCCCGTCGCCACCTCACCGACCGTCGAGCTCGCCGAGCCGCCCGGCTCGCAGGCCCGCCGCGCCGTCCCCGCCTCACCGCCCTCCCCGCCAATGGCGGTGCCGGCCGTGCCCGGAACACTGGCGGCGGCATCACTCGCCGGGGCGTCGGCGGTGCGGCGCCTCTCCGAGTCCCACGCCGCGTCGCCGCGGCGAGGCATGGCTGCGGCGAGCCATCCGGTACGGCGCCGCCTCGACCCGGCACGGCGGGCGCCCGGTGTTCCCG
>CAZOGW010000140.1:0-7540 GCA_964579415.1 uncultured Acidimicrobiaceae bacterium
CCCAACCCGCGCCGACACGTTCACCACCTCCCCCGCCGCTGCTGAGTATCGGAGCTTCTAGTGACCGCGATTCGTGATCTGCCCGCATCCCCCACCGCGCCCCCTGTTCCTACGGCGGACTCTCGCCCCACTCCCCTGCCGCCGCGGGTGCGCTCACGGCGCAACCCTGCGCTGCTGGCGGCCGGAGCGGCGCTGATCGTGGCCGGCGCCGCGGGCACCGCCTGGCTGGTCACCTCGATGTCGAACGCCGAGCCGGTGCTGGCCGCCGCCCGCGAGATCCCCGCCGGGCATGTGCTGGCGGCCGCGGACGTGGCTGTGGTCCAGGTCGGGGTAGACCCGGCCGTGGCCACCGTGCCCGCCGATCAGCGCGACCGGCTGCTCGGGCAGCGGGCCGCATCCGACCTGCCCGCCGGGCAGCTGCTCGCCCCCGGCTCGACGACCTCAGACCCGATCCCGGCGCCGGGCCGCAGCCTGGTCGGGGTCGCCGTCCAACCCGGCCAGCTACCGGCGACCCCGCTCGGCGCCGGCGACCCGGTGACCTTGGTCGCCACCCCCGGCGACGGCCAGGAGCTGCCCACCACGGCCAACCCGTCGATGTCGGCGACCGTGGTCACCACTCGGCCCCTCGACAACGGCAGCACGGTGGTCGACGTGACCGTGCCGACCGACCGGGCCGCGACCTTGGCCGGATGGGTGTCCACCGGCCGGGTCTCGATCGTGCGGGACCCGGTGGCGCCGTGAGCATGATCGTGCTGGCCAGCGCCAGCGCCTCGCCCGGGGTGAGCACGACCGCGCTCGCCGCGGCGCTGGCCTGGCCGCGCCCCGCGGCGCTCGTCGAAGCAGACCCCATCGGCGCGTCGAGCGTGCTTCCGGGCCTGCTGCGCGGCGGCGCCCACCACGACCAGGGCATCGTCGACGCCGCCGTTGCCGCCCGCGGTGGCAGCCTGGCCGAGGCGCTGCCGGACCTCCTGGTGGCGCTGCCCGGCGGCGGTGCCCGTCTGTTGGCCGGCTTGTCCCGCCCTGAGCAGGCCGCGACCATGGCCCGGTCTTGGCCGATCCTGGCCCCGGCCCTGGCCGAGGCGTCGGCCGCTCTGGGCGTCGACCTGATCCTCGACGCCGGCCGCCTGGCGCACGTCGGCGCGCCCCTGCCCGCATTGGGCACGGCAGACCGGGTGCTGGTGGTGACGCGCACCCACCTGCCCGCCCTGCACGTGCTGCGGGCTTGGCTGCCGGTGGTCCGTGCCGCCTTGGTCGACACGAGCCGGCTCGGGCTGCTGCTCGTTGGCGAGGGCCAGCCGTATCGGGCAGCCGATATCGCCCGCACCCTCGGCGTGCCGGTCGCCGGTGTACTGCCCGACGACCCGGCCGCCGCCGCCAGCTATCACCGCGGCGACGCTCCCCCACGGCGCAGCGAGTACCCGCGCGCGTTGGCGGTGCTGGTCCGTGACCTGTCCGCTGAAGTCCCGATTGGAGGCGTCGCATGAGTGAGGACCTGGCCTCGATCCCGCTGTGGGGTGACCGGCCCGCTGCCACGTCGCCCAGGCTGTGGTTGGCCGCCCCCCTGCCCGACCTCACACCGCGCCCGGCGGCAGCTGCGGCGGCGGCTGCCCTGCCCGAGTCGGTCGATTGGGAGCTGGTGCGGGTGCTGCGCGGGCGGGCTGCTACTGAGCTGGCTGCGGCCGACCTCGCCGCCGATCGGGACGGCGCGGCGGCGGACATCGTGACAGACCTGGTGCAAGCCCACGCTGCCGCCGAGATGGCCGCCGGCCGGGCGGCCCCCACCCCGGCCCAGGCGCTGGCACTGAGCAGGGCTGTGCTCGATGCGCTGTTCGGGCTGGGCCGCCTGCAGCCGCACGTGGACAACCCGGCGGTGGAGAACATCGAGGTGTACGGCGACGAGGTCCTGCTCGAGCTGGCCGACGGCACCCTCGTGCCGGCCCCGCCGGTCGCCGACTCGGACGAAGAGTTGGTCGAGACGATTCAGTTCGCCGCGGCGCGGGCCGGCAGCTCGCCGCGGCCGTTCTCCGAAGCGCACCCCACGTTGCATCTGCGGCTGCCCGGCGGCGCCCGACTGGCCGCCTCGGCCTGGATCACCCCCCGCCCGGCCGTGATGATCCGGCTCCACCGCTTGGTCAAGGTGACCCTCGACGACCTGGTGGCCCTCGGCACGCTCGATGCGGTCATGGCCTCGTTCCTGGCCGCCGCGGTGCGCGCCGAGTGGTCCATCGTGGTGTCCGGCCCGCAGGGATCGGGCAAGACGACTCTGCTGCGGGCACTGTGCGCGGTCCTGGATCCGTTCGAGCGAATCGGCACCGTCGAGACCGAGCGCGAGCTGCACCTGCACGAGACTGGCCACCACCGTCGGATCGTGCCCTGGGAGGCCCGACCTGGGTCCGGGGAGCGCGGACCGGACGGGCGCATGGCCGGCGAGATCACGCTCGCGGCCCTGGTCGAGGACAGCCTGCGGTTCAACCTGAGCCGGCTCATCGTCGGCGAGGTCCGCGGCCAGGAAATCATTCCGATGTTCCAGGCCATGCAGAGCGGCGCCGGGTCGATGTCGACCACCCACGGCTACGACGGCAGGTCCGCGATCGAGCGGCTGGTCACCTGTGCCGCGGGTTCGGGCGCGCCGACCGATTTCGCGTACCGGCAGGTCGCAGACCACATCAACCTCATCGTGCAGCTCAAGCGAGTCACCACGACCACCCCCGACGGCCGGCGCGTGCGTACCCGGTTCGTCTCCGAGGTGCTCCACCTCTCCCGTGGCGAGGACGGCCGACCCGCGGCCAATCCCATCTGGAGCCCCGACCGGGTAACCGGCCGCGCCACCCCCGACGTGCTGGTCAGCAGCGTCGTCGACGAGCTGGCTCGGCACGGGTTCGACCCCGCCGGCTTCGACGGGAACCTCCGATGATCAGCCCCGCCGCTCTGTTCGGGGCGATGATCGGCGCCGGTCTGCTGCTGGTCATCCTCGGCACCCTGCCGCGCCCGCCGCGCGTGGCCGCTCCACGGCCCGGCCGACAGGCCGCGATCCGCTGGGCACGACTGGCTCCGGCCACCCGCCGCGGGCTGCTCGGCGGCGTGGCCGCCGGCGCCCTGGTCGCGCTGATCACCGGCTGGATGGTGTGGCTGCTGCTGATCCCCGCGGCCACGGTCGGGCTGCCCGCCCTGATGCGCCCGGCCAGCACGGGTACCCCGGTGGCCGTCCTGGAGGCGCTCGAGGAGTGGACCCGGGGGTTGGCCGGCGTGCTGACTGTCGGAGCCGGGCTGGAGCAGGCGCTGATCACCTCGGCACGCTCTGCCCCCGACGCGATCCGCACAGAGGTCACCGCGCTCGCGGCCCGGCTGCACTCCCGCACCCCGACTCCGGTTGCGCTTCGGGCGTTCGCTGACGAGCTCAACGACGCTACCGCCGACCTGATCGTGCTGTCGCTGACCCTGGCCGCGACCAGGCGGATCGGCCTGGCGCCCGCGCTCACGTCGCTGGCCGGGTCGGTGGCTAAGGACGTCGCCAATCGGCGCGCGATCGACGCCGACCGCGCTCAGCTGCGCACCACCACTCGGTGGATCACCGGGCTCACCGTGGTGATGATGGGTGGGCTGTTCCTCTCCGGGGAGTACATCGCCCCCTACCGCACCCCGCTGGGCCTGATAGCCCTACTGGTCCTGGTCGGCGTTTACGCCGCCACCCTGGCCTGGATGAAGGCGCTGGGTACCGCGCCCGTGCCGGCCCGGCTGATCGTGGACCGGGCCGCCGCATGACCGCGTTGCAGCTGGAGATGTTGGCCGGGTCGGCGATCGCCCTCGGCGTGCTGCTCATCGCCCGAGCCGTGGCCCCCTCCACCCCCGACCTGGCATCGGCATTCCGGGCGATGGAGCCCTCGCCCACAGTGGCCGGCCCGGGCCCGCGGGACGTGCAGTCCAGGGCTGGCCTCTGGCTCAGCACCCGCTCGCCGGCCCTGGCCAGGGGACGAGTCCCCGATTCCGACTTCGCGATCCTGGGCGTCGACCCACTCACTCACGGCGGTCGCAAGCTGCTCGCGGGCCTGTATGGGCTGGCGTTCCCGCTGCTGGCCAACACGATCCTGGCTGCGGCCGGGCTGGCACTGCCCTGGGCCGTGCCGGCCGTCGCCGGCCTGTTGGCCGGCGGGGTCTTCTTCCTGATTCCCGACGGCGCGCTGCGCGATCGTGCCACCGCCGCCCGGCGCGACTTCGCCCGCGCCCTCGTCTCCTATATCGACCTCGTCGGCCTGGAGCGGCGTTCCGGCGCCGGTGCTGCCGCTGCGATGGAGTCGGCGGCGGGTACCGCTGAGAACTGGGTGTTCATCCGGCTGCGGTCCGCGTTGAGCACCGCCCGATACGCCGGCGTGGCCCCCTGGGACTCCCTGAGTCTGCTGGCCGCGGACATCAACGTTCCCCAGCTCGACGACGTGGCCAACATCATGCGCCTGGCCGGGGAGGAGTCCACCTCCGTCGCTGACGCACTCATCGCCCGGTCCGAGGCACTGCGCAACCAGCTCGCGGAGGACGAGCACGCCGCCGCCAACGCGGCCGGCGAGCGCATGCGGGCTCCGGGCGCGCTGCTGGTGGTCATCTACCTCGTCCTGCTCGCCGGCCCGGGGGTGATCCGTGTGATCACCGGCTGACCCCTGCACGTCGCGCCCAGTCCCTACACCGACAATCGCCACATCTCGAAGGAGAACCCGCATGCTGCTGCACACGTTCGTCACCCTGCACACCCTGTTCCTGGACACCCGCCGCCGGGCCGCCTCTCGGCTCTCCGATGAGCGCGGCTCGGTCAGCCTGGAGCAGGCCGTGATCGCCTCAGCGCTGTTCCTGGCCGCGGTGGCACTGCTGGCCGTGATCGCACGCGCCATCACCAGCCGCGCCGAGCAGATCAACTGAACCTGGCCCGATGATGAGTCCGCGCCCGCCCCACTCCCCGGCCGCGCGCCCCCGGCTGCGGGGCGAGCGCGGCTCAGTCAGCCTGGAACTGGCTGTGGTGTTCCCCATCGTGCTGCTGCTGGTCTTCACCATCGTGCAAACGGGCATCTACTACTACGCCCGCACCCTGGCCATGACCGCCGCCCAGGAGGGCCTGCGCGAGGCCAGCGCGCTGACCGGCACCCCCGCGCAGGGCACCGATAAAGCCACCTCGTTCCTGGACCGCACCGCAGACGGGTGGGTCACCGGCCGGACCGTCACGACAGATCGCACCGCCAGCACGGCCACCGTCAGCGTCAGCGGCCGGTCGATCTCACTGATCCCCGGCCTGCCCGGCCTGCCGATCCAACAGCAGGCCACCGGACCCGTCGAACACCCCACCGGATAGGAGCCCCCGTGGAGCGCCAGCTGACGATCATCACCGTCGCCCTGATCCTGCTCGCCGTCCTGGTCGTCGGCCTGATCGACATGGGCGTCGGAAGGCTGCTCCGGTGAATGCCGTTCTCCTCACGTCTCGCCCCACGCCGTCCCCCCAACGCCCTCGACCCCGCCGAACGGGAGCAGCCATGAGTCCTCGAGTTCGCCTGCTGGCCGCAGTAGCGGCGGCAAGCCTGCTGCTGGCGGGATGCTCCGCGGATCCCGACCCTGTGGGCAGCAGCCCGACCGCCTCCCCTGCCCCGACGGCTTCGACTGCACCGTCGGCCAGCTCGAGCGCCAGCGCGTCGCCGTCGACGACGCTCTCGGCGGAGAAGCAGCAGGCCGTCGATGAAACGACCGCCGTGGTGCTGGCGTACGAGCAGATGTTCTACGACCTGCTCGCCGATCCCAGCCGCCCGCTCAACGACCTCAACGACGTGGCCGCCCAGCCACAGCTCGCCCGCGACCTGCGCAGCGTGCAGCAGCTGAGGGTCAAGCTAAACGCCGGCACGGCCACCATCGACTCGTCAGGTCCTGTGCGCCTGGCCTCGGTCAAGCTCTTGAAGGTCGATCTGGCCGGTGACCCGCCGACGGTCACCCTGCTGGTCTGCGTCGACCAGTCCGCCGCGTCCGGAACAGAGGACGGTAAGCCCTGGACCGGCAAGCGGCAGGAGAGCCGCTACCGGGTGGTCAAGACCACCTACCTGCCCGCCCCCGGCTGGGCGGTGTCCAAGCTGCTCCCCCCTCCGGGCCACGACCAGCCGCAGCCATGCTGAGCCGCCGCCTCCTTGCCGTCCAGGCCGCGGGCGCTCTCGCCCTCATCGTCTCCGCCCTGCTCGCCGCACCGGCGGCGGGAGCGAGCGGAACAGGCTGCGACCAAGAGTTTGCAGGTGAGACCTGCACCGTGGTGGCCGACCCTCCTGGCAAGCCGGGCGACGACGCGAGCGATCCGGGCGACGCCGGCGAGTCCACGCGGACCTGCGAGTACGCGGGCGTGGAGATCGACTGCGACTCCGACGCCGGCACCTGGGACAGCTCGCGGCACTGCTGGGTTCAGCTGGTCACGCCACAGCCCGAGCCGGGCTCGTCGTCAGTATGGGAGGGGCACACGGACGGGGCGATCTACCAGTGCACCCCACCCAATCCCCGCGGCGTCGCTGGGGCCTTCCCCGGCGGGACGATGTACTTCTGGGCCGCGGACCCGCCCCCGCGGGTGGTGCCCGGGGACTTGGCCCGCCAGGCCGTGGACAGCATGAACCTGACCGGCGCCACGGTCGGCGCGACCCCGCTGGATCCCGATGCACCCAGCGTGGTGGGCATCCAGACCTGGCTGTGGATCGACGGCGCCGACGAGCACACGTGGGGCCCCAACACCGCCACCGCGTCCGCAGGTGGGGTGACCGTGGCCGCCACCGCTCAGGCGACCAAGACGGTGTGGAAGCTGGGCGACGGGACCACCGTGACGTGCCGCAATGAGGGCACCGAGTGGCAGCGATCCCTGCGCAACGCCGAGGAGGACTCCCCGACCTGCGGGCACACCTACCTCCGCGAGTCCGGCTCCCAGCCAGGCCACGCCTACACCATCACCGCCACCACCTACTGGGAAGTTGACTGGTCGGGCGGCGGCCAGTCCGGCACGATCACGTTCTCGCTGACCGGCCCGCCGCGGCGCATGGACGTCGTCGAGCTCCAAGCCCTGCGGACCAGCTGATGGTCACCAGCACCTCCACCTCCCCCGCCTCTGAGCGGGGCTCGATGAGTCTCGAGCTGGCAGTGATCGCCCCCGCGCTGCTGGTGTTGATCGGGTTGATCGTCGGGGCCGGGCGGGTGGCCCTGGGCGAGCAGGCCGTCCAGCAGGCAGCCGCGCAAGCTGCTCGCGACGTCACCCTCTCCCGCACCCCCGAAGCTGGGGCTGCGGCCGGCCGGGACACCGCCGAGCGGGTCTTGGCCGGGCAGGGTCTGCACTGCACCAGCTCGTCGACGTCGGTGTCCGCCGCGGCGCTGGGGTACCCGCCGGGTACGCCCGGCACGGTCACCGTGTCAGTTACCTGCCGAGTGGAGCTGTCCGATCTGATGGTTCCGGGCCTCCCCGGAGGAAAGACACTCCAAGCTGAGGTGTCCATGCCCACCAACCCATACGTCTCGAGCGGCTCATGACCGGCCGGCTACAGCAGTGGGC
>CAZOGW010000141.1:0-7469 GCA_964579415.1 uncultured Acidimicrobiaceae bacterium
GCACACCTCACCATCAGGGTGAAATCGTTCGGGCTGGCTGTGTCGTCGGCTTCGGTGACCACGCCGGTGAGGGTGGCGACACCGTCGCCCACCGACGCCGAATCGACGCGGCCTTCGGCCTCGAAGTCGCCGCTCATGAGCAGGAAGCCGGTTCCCTGAACCGCGTCCGCGGTCACCGTGACACCGTCACCGCCGGCGCTGAACGACACGCTGGAAGGGTCGGCGGTGGTGCACCCACCGCTGTCGAGAGTGAGGTCGTAGGTGGTGCCGTTGGACAACTCCAGCACGCCCGACCCGGTCTCCAAGTCCCCGCCACCGTCCTCGTCGCCGTCCCCGCCACAGGCGGTGAGCACCAGGGCGAGGCACAACGAGATCAGGGGCACAGCAAGCCGGCGGGACATGGGGGGACTCCTTCGACTCGGGGGAAATGTCGAAGGAGGCAGGCTACCGCCGCTGCCGACTTGTGCGACTCCGCCGCCGGGTCGCGGAGGGCTCCTAACCCTCCGGCTGCAGCGGCTCCCCCCGCTCCGCCAGCATCGTCTCCATGCGGCCGATCTCGATCTCCTGATCGGCGTAGATGTGGTTGGTGAACACACCCAATTCCACTTCCTGGCCGCCACCCGAGTCGACGAGTTGGAGGATCATCGCCAGGGCACCGCGGTGGTGATAGCGCATCATCTGCATGAACAGGGTGTCGAACTCGTCGGCGTCCCCGGCCGCCGCCAGTTGTGCCATCTCCTCCTCGGTGAGCATTCCGGGCATCAGCGACGGATCGCCGAAGGTGCTCCCCAGGTCGATGGGCTCGGCGGGGAGTTGCTCCTCGTGCAGGTGCGTCATGTCCTCGGGCGGCGCCTCACCGTTCGTCTCCAGCCAGTTCTCGAACCAGACGATCTCGTCCTCCTGGCTGATCTGCATGCGGAGGGCCATCGTCTTGACCTGCTCCCCCGCCTTCTCCTGGGCCAGTTGGGTCATCTCCAGCGCCTGCCCGTGATGGGCGATCATCATCTGAGCGAAGAGGATGTCTTCTTCGGTAGCCGGGATGGGCTCGATGGCGGCGACGTACTCCGGTGTGAGACGGGCCGAGGGCTCGCCGGGCGCTCCCGGCTGGATGATGACCACCTCGTGGGTGGTCGTGGTCTCGCCGGCGCTGCCGTCTCCCCCGCACCCGGTGATACCGAGCACCAACCCGAGGACAGCGACCGAGACGACCGGACGGACGCCGGTGCCGCGGCGCGCGGGCGGCATCGATCGATTACGGAAGTCCAAAACATGCCTCCTGAGGTCTCCCCTTGGCGGATCGTAGCGCCCCCCTGGCGATACGGTCCGGTCACATCAGGGTAGCGGACCGGACGGGCTACCACCTTTCTCGCCGGACATGCCGTACGGCGCGCCGATGTGGCAACCTGTGGCCCGTGGACGAGATGACCCGGCTGCTCATCGACGGCCGCGACGGGGACCGACCTGCACTGGCGGCGTGGATCCGGCGCAGCCAGGCCGACGTGTGGCGCCTGTGCGCCCATCTCGTCGACGCCGCCGAGGCCGATGATCTCACCCAGGAGGTTTATCTGCGGGTACACCGGGCGCTCCCCGCCTTCCGCGCCGACTCCTCAGCCCGCACCTGGCTCCTCTCCATCGCCCGCCGGGTGTGTGCCGATGCCATCCGGCGCCGGCAGCGGCTACGCCGCCTCCACGGAAGGCTGCCCCTCCCCGAGCCCGGCGTGCTGACCTCCTCGGTGGAGGTGGACGATCTCCTGATGCGGCTGTCCCCGGAACGGCGCGAGGCCTTCTTCCTCACCCAGATGATCGGTTTGTCGTACCACGAGGCCGGCGAGGTGTGCGGCTGCCCGGTGGGGACGATCCGCTCCCGGGTGGCCCGGGCCCGCGCCGACCTCATCGAAGCTCTCGGGGAAGACGGCGATGACGCCGTGGCAGACATCTGAGCAGGCAGCGCGCCGACGGCGATGGCGTTGGCGCGACGCTCCCCGGGACGTCGGCCGGCGACACCATGACATGTTCGGGAACTCCGCACGCCGCAGCAGCGACCAATCCACACAGCAGTCCCACACGGAGATCACGATGCAGTGCAACGACCATCACATCCTGATGTCGGCCAGGATGGACGGTGAGACCACCGCCCTGGAGGACGAGGTCATCGACAGCCACCTGGCCCAGTGCGCCGCCTGCAGGCGTCACCTGGCCGACCTCGAGTCGGTGACGCGCCGCGTCGGGGTCGGGGCCGTCCCCGAGATCCCCGACCAGACCGCCGCCATCATGGCGGCGATGACCCGCCCCGCCCCTTTGCGCACCGATGCGTTGCGTGCCGTCCTCGCCGGGATCGGGTTCACCAAGGTCATCTCCGCCCTGGTGGTGCTCTTCGAGTCGTTCGCCGCCTCCGGCGGCGCCCATACCGGCATCGACCTGGCCGCCCTCGACATAGCCATCGGCGTCGTGCTGCTGCTGGTTGCTTGGCAGCCCCGGCGGGCCGCAGCCCTCGCCCCGGTGATCACCATCGTCGCCTTGGCCGGCGTCGTCGCCGCCACCGCCGCGGTGGCCTCCGGCAGCGACTCGCTGACACGCGAGCTGTACCACCTGGTCGACCTGGTGGCCGCCGCCATGGTTTGGCTGCTGGCGGCGCCGCAGGTCGGCCTGCGCAGGACGACCCCGGCTGCCGCATGATCCGGGCCTCGTGAGGAAGCTTTCCGCACTCGTCGGGTCGCTGGCGCTCGCCGCCGGTCTCATCGGCCTCTCCGCCTCGGCGGCGACGGCCCATGCGGTATTGGAGCGCACTTTCCCCGTCGACGGCTCCGTCGTCGATTCCACGCCCGCCGAGGTCAGGTTGGAGTTCTCCGAGGCGGTGAACGCCCCTCCCGGGGCCATCCGCGTGTACGACGCGTCGGGAAACCGCATCGACTCCGGGGTCGTCTCCAGCGATGGCCCCGAAACGGTCCTCACCGCCATGGGGGACAGCCAGAGCCACGGCACCCACATCGTCACCTGGCGGGTGGTGTCCGCCGACGGCCATCCCATCAAGGGCGCCTTCGTGTTCTCCGTCGGGGAAGCCGAGGGAATCGATGCCTCGGTGGTCGCCGACCTGCTGGGCGCAGCCGGCGACCGCCCCTACGCCATCGCCGCCGGCATCGCCCGCTGGCTGACCTACCTGGGAGCTCTCACCGCCATCGGGGCTCTCGCCTTCACCACCTTCGTCGGCGGACAGGCCACCGACCAGGTACGTAGGCTGGTCCGCGTTACCGCCACCGTCGGCGCCGTCGCCTCGCTGGCCCAGATCCCGCTGTTCGCCGCCGAGTCCACCGGACTCGGGTTCAGCGCCCTGTCCTCGGGAGCGGTCTGGGCCGATGCCCTCTCCAGCAGCGTCGGCATCGCCGCCATCTCCCGGGCCGCCGGCCTCGCCGTGCTCGCCGTCGCCTTCCCGCGGCGGGTGGCATGGGTCGGGGCCACCCTGGTGTTGTTCGCCGAGCTGGTCACCGGCCACACCCGCACCACCGAGCCGACCTGGCTGGTGATGGCCTCCGCCGCGGTGCACGTGATGGCGGCCGCCGCCTGGCTGGGTGGGCTCGCCGCCCTCATCCTCACCATGCGCCAGCAGAAGCGCCAGGACGACCCGGAGGGTGCAGCCGCGTCGCTGGCCGCCTTCTCCCGCCTGGCGACGGTGTCGATCCTTGCCCTCGGCCTGGCGGGCATCGCCCTCTCCTGGACGCAGGTCCGCTCGCCCGACGCCCTCCTCACCACCACGTACGGCCGGACTCTCCTCGTCAAATTGGCCATAGTGGCAGCCGTCCTCGCCGTGGGCATCTACAACAACCGGGTCCTGGTGCCGTCCATAACCGGCGACAAGCCCGGCTCCGAGCCGGACCGCGAGGGCGCCTGGCGGCGCCTGGGCCGTACGGTGCGCTGGGAGGTACTCGGCATCGTGCTCGCCGTCGGCGTCACCGCCTTCCTGGTCAACCTGCAGCCGGCGGCCGAGGCGGCGGGCGTCACCGGTCCCTACTCGACGTTCGTCGACTTCGGCGACGGCGAGCTCAACGTCGTCATCGACCCCAACCGTGCCGGGCTGAACCAGATGCACGCCTATATCCTCACCGCCGAGGGACTGCTCGCCGACGACACATCACAGGTGACATTCGAGATCACCATGCCTTCGGAGGAGATCGGGCCGTTCATCCGCACCCCGATCCAGGCCGGGCCCGGCCACTACATACACACCGGGCACGAGATGGCACTCCCCGGTGAGTGGGAGCTCCTGGTGCGCATGCGCGTCTCGGACTTCGAGGAGATCACCGCGGTCGTGCGGGTCATCGTCCGATGAGACCGTCCCGGATACGTACGCTCTCCGGCCTGGTACTGGCGCTGCTGGTTTTGACGGCCGCCCCGGCGCTGGCGGACCCGGCGCGGCCCACCAACTACTCCTCGGAGATCACCGCGGTGACCTGGGAGGGCGAAGGGCCGCTCCCGGCCCGGGTGGAGGTGGTCGGCGGCGACTCGTTCCTGTCCGTCACCGCCGAGCCGGGCGTGGCGGTGGAGGTCCCCGGCTACTCCGGCGAGCCGTACATCCGCATCGACGCAGACGGGACGGTGTGGCTCAACCGCAACTCGCCCGCCTACTACATCAACGACGACCGCTACGGCAACGTGACCACCCCGGACACCGCCTCCGACGAGGCCGAGCCGGATTGGGTGCAGGTCGCCGACGGCGGCTCGTGGGCCTGGCACGACCACCGCATCCACTGGATGACGCCCGACGTCCCCCCGGCCGTCGACCCGTCCGGCGGCGCCCAGCTCGCCCAGCCGTGGACGGTGCCTTTCACGGTGGACGGCACCCCCGCCGAGGTGACCGGTGAGCTCATCTGGCACCCGTCGCAGTCCGCCCTCCCCTGGGTGCTGCTGGTGGTGGCCGCGGCGGCCGTGGCCACGGTGGTGGCCCGGCTGGGCGTCGCCCCCGCCGGGTGGCTCGTCGCCGCCACCGGGGCCGCCGCCTTCGTGGTCACCTGGGGCCAGCACTCGATCAACCCGCCCGGCGCCGGGGGCGAGACACTCGCCCTGGCAGCGTCCGGGCTGGCCGCCGTGGCCGGGGTGGTAGGCGCCACGTTGGGGGCTCGCCGGCCCGGCATCGGCGACGCCCCCGCCCTCATCGGAGCGGCTCTCCTCGTGGTGTGGGCGCTGCGGCGCCTGTCGGGGCTGTGGCTTCCCATCCTCCCCACCGATCTCCCCGCCGCCGCCGACCGTGCCGTGGTGGCGGCGGCGCTGGGAGTCGGCGCCGGGGTTCTCGTCGTCGCCTTCCTCCGCCGCATGGGAGTGGTGACGTCCCCTCCTGCTACTCGGTGACCACGACCTTGCCCCGCATCCACGGATGGGGCAGGCAGAAGTACTCGAACTCCCCCGGCTCGGTGAAGGTCTGCGACCAGGTGGCCCCCGGCTCGAGGAAGCCGGAATCGAACAAGGCGTCGACCTCGGTCACGGTGTGGATCTGGTTGTCCTCGTTGGTCCACATCACGGTGGTGCCGACCGGCACGGTGAGCACGTTGGGCGAGTAGTCCATGGGGACCTCGCCGTCGGAGAACTCGTCGGGATGGTCCATGTCCTGCGCCTCGAACGACCCGGGCACGATAGAGACGTGCTCGCTCGCCGCAGGGGGAGCCGACATGTCGTGCCCGCCTCCGTCCTCGGCAGGCACGTCACCCGACATGTCCTCGAACACCTCGGTGTTGGCGTCGCCCGAGATCACCACCTGACCGATGGCTCCCTTGTCGACGGCACGTGTCAGCGCGTGGTCCACCAGCACCACCGTGGAGGGGACGATCCCGAGCATGTCCACCACGGTGCCGCCGCCGGCGGGAACCACGGTGGTCTGCGAGCCGCGCAGCGGAGCGTTCAGCAGCGCAGCCTCGGTGTAGACCGCGTCCCAGTGCGAGCCGATGGGATGGAAGTTCGACGTCAGGTTCAACCCGGCGTTGACGAAGTAGATGCGGGAGCGCTCGCCGACCGCCATATGCAGGGCGTTGTCGCCGGTGAGGGCGCCACGGGCGCCGTTGAAGACGACATAGTCGGGATGCTCGGCGGTGACCGCGGCCCTGTCGAAGGCCGCCACACCCGAGGTGGCGCCGTCGGTGTAGTACTCCGACTGCACCACGTACCACTCGTTGTCGGCCGCCGGCAGCGGGGTCTCAGGGTCGACGAGGATGCCCCCGAACATACCGTGGGCGATGTGGGCCGGGATGTCGCCGTAGGCGCAGTGGTACATGAACAGGCCCGGGTACAGCATCCGCACCTCGATGGTGCGGGTCTCGCCGGGAGCGACCGTGGTGGACTCGGCACCGCCTCCGGGACCGGTCACGGCATGGAAATCGACGTTGTGGGGATTGGTGTTCCCCTCCGGGTTGGTGAGGGTGAAGCGCAAGACGTCGCCGACGCGGCCACGGATCATCGGGCCTGGAGTGCCCGCCACCACGCCGTCGCCGCCGCCGACCACCCGGTACCCCCACGTCTCGTGCTCGACGCCGGTGGCGGGGTCGATCACCGACACGTTCTCCACCACCTCGAAATGGACCTCGATGAGAGCGGGGACGGTCCGTCCCGAGGCCGGGGGCACCTGGGGCGCCACCGACACGTTGACCTCGCCCGGGGCGACCGGGCCCAGTTCGGCCTTGGGGACCAGGTCGGGCAGGACGTCGCCCCCGGCGTCGGGAGCGGCGGCGGTTCCCTCCGTGTCGGCGAGGAGGGCATCGACGCGCTCGGCGACGAGGGCGTCGTCGACGGAATTGCGCCCGGCGGTGATGGCGAGCGCCCCCACCGCCAGCAGCACGGCGACGATGCCCACGATGACTCCGCCGGCGGCGGTCGAGGCGATGCCGAAGTGCGGGTGCGGAGGCGGCGGCGGTGGTGACTGCGCCGGCTCGGGACGAGACGGGCGGGTGAGAAGATCGGTCATGTCAGCTCCATTTCCCCGGAGAGCACCGGAACGCTGCTGAATCCCTCGATGAGAACCTCCCGGGCCGCCGTCCACACCGGGTGGACCGGGCATGCGGGCATTCCCGGACAGGGCCCCCCGCTCACCACGCACACACCGTCGTCGGCGGGCCCCTCGGTCGCCTCGATCACCTCGAGGAGCGAAGCCTGCGTGGCAGCCCCGGTGAGGCTGTAGCCGCCACCGGGACCGCGCAGCGAGGAGACCCAACCGTTCCGGACCAGAGGACCCATGACCTGCGGAAGGAAGGTGACGGTGGTGCCGGTCGCGGCTGCCAGTTCGGAGCCCGGAACGGGCTCCCCGGCGCCGGACAGAGCACGCAGGGCCTTCAGGGCCAGGTCGGTGCGGCGATGGAAGGAGGGCTTCATTAGATCCTGAGCGTCTCACTTAGGAACTATCCCGGCCAGGGACCAAAGTCCCGATCCCGCGCCTACTGCCTACTGGTATCGGCTATTGGCTATTGGCTACTGGCCGCTGGCTACTGGCTACT
>CAZOGW010000142.1:0-3316 GCA_964579415.1 uncultured Acidimicrobiaceae bacterium
CGCCGATCCCGCCTGGTGGCCCGTGGCTGACGTACTCGGTCTCCTCGACCAGGACCCCGAGTCCTTCGTCTGGCAGTCCGCCGCCCTGCTCCGCTCCGTACTGAACACTGAATACTGAAACATTGGATACCGTCCCCCTATGAGCGGACCGATCGACCCCAGGGATGTGGCCCAGGCAGAAGCGCCTCACGTCGGTATCCAGGTGATCGAGGGGCGCAAGTCCCGGATCGGCCCTCTCGACATCACCCGGGTGCTGCCCACCAAGGGGCGTCGCACCATCGGGGCCTGGTGTTTCCTCGACCTGATCATCCCGCCCGACGCCGCCGAGCCGAACCCGATGGAGATCGGTCCCCACCCCCACATCGGGCTGTCGACGGTCACCTGGCTCTTCGAAGGCGAGGCGCTCCACGGCGACTCGCTGGGTACCCAGCAGGTGATCCGCCCCGGCCAGCTCAACCTGATGACGGCGGGCAACGGCATCGCCCACTCCGAGCTGTCCACCCCCGCCGGTGTCACCGGTGTGCAGCTGTGGGTGGCCCAGCCGGAGGGCACCCGTCACGGCGAGTCGGCCTTCGAGCACCACGCCGAGTTACCCCGGGTGGAACTCGCCGCCGGGGAAGCCAGCCTGCTGGTGGGGTCGTTCGGCGGGGCGGTGTCGCCGGCCCGGGCGGACACGGCCCTGGTGGGTGCCGACCTGCAACTGGCGCGCCGGTCGGTGGTGGATCTTCCCGCCGACCGGGCTTTCGAGTACTGCGTCGCTCCCGTCAACGCACCGATACTGCTGGACGACCATGTCGTGGAGGCGGGCTCCCTCGGGATCGTCGAGACCGGCCGGGAGTCGCTGCGCCTGGAGACGGGCGACGCCGACACCCGGCTCATGCTGCTCGGCGGGGAGCCGCTGGGTGAGCCGATCCAGATGTGGTGGAACTTCGTCGGTCGCGACAAGGACGAGCTGACGCAGGCGTGGCAGGACTGGCGGGACCACGACGACGACCGTTTCGCCCCGGTCCCGTCATCGCTGGAGCGGATCGATGCCCCCACGCCGCCGTGGATCACCGACAGCAGCACGTGATACGTAATACGTGATACGTATCAGGTCTCGTCCCCGGCGGGATCGGCGACCGGTATCGACAGATCCCGGGGGGGAGCCGGCAGCACCAGGACGGGCCGGTTGCACTCCATGGCGACCCGCGCCGAGACGCTCTCCCAGGCGGCCTGGTCGAAGATGGGGCGGGTGGCGCCCATGATGACGACGTCCGCCTCCAGCTTGTGTGCCAGGTTGGAGATGGTGGCGGCCGGGTCCTCACCTTCCATGTAGACGGCCTCGGCGGCGAGCCCGGCGGCCAGAAGAGCCCGGATCAGAGGCTCGCACATGCGCCGGCCCCGCTCGTCGACGTAACGCTCCACCACGGCGTCGTCGGCTGCGGTCCACGCCTGGTGGGAGCCGTCGGTGAGGGGATGCCACTGGTCGGAGCGCAACTCATCGAGGAAGCTGCGGGGAACCTCGATCACCGAGGTGACGGTCACCCGGCCGCCCTCGCCCACCAGCCTGGCGGCGAAGTCGACGACCGATCCCGGGCTGAGTACCCCCGAGGTGGCTATGAGCACATGCATGCCGCCGATTGTACCGCCGGCCGCCACCGCACGCCGGGACCAGCCGGGCCGGGAGGAGCGGTAGTCTCCGATCTCCCGACCAGGAGTGAAGCGGTGACCGATCGCCCCGATGACGAGACGCTCAACAAGCTGCTGTGGAGCATCCCCAACGTGTTGTGCCTCATCGGTTCCCGGTCGGGCGACGAGTGGAACGGTATGACGCAGAGTTGGGTGACCCAGGTGGCGATGGAGCCGGTGCTGGTGGCGGTGGCCATCGACGCCAAGGCGGTCACCAACCGGCTCATCCGCGACGGCGGGTCGTTCACCGTCAACCTGTGGTCACGGGACGACACCCGGACCTTCGTGAAGTTCTCCAAGCCGGCGGAGAAGGACGGATGGGCCCTCAACGGCCGGCCCATCATCGAGGGCGTCACCGGGGCGCCCATCTTCACCGAGGCGGTGGCCTACCTCGACTGCTCGCTGTGGCAGGTGGTCGAGTGCGGCACCCATGACCTGTTCATCGGCGAGGTCGTCGACGGCGCCTTCTTGAGCGACGACGAGCAGCCCCTGGTGGCCCGCATCGAGGACACCAGGATGAAGTATGGCGGAGTGAAGAGGGGCGGGCACTAGGCAACAAACGCCGGAGCATTTTGCTGCCGGGCATGGAGCGCTTCAGGTGATTGTTGTCCGGGGGCGCAAGGCCATCGTCTCGATGAAGTCCAAGAGGTCGAGGAACTCCTGTGGGCGATTGCTTTCGAGCAGTGTGGCTGCCTCCGCGAAGCCTTCGGCGTTCGTCTTCTTCGCGGTGCGGGTCTCACGCAGCCACTCGTACATCTTCTGTCCGTCTCGTCGCGTGTCTCGGTAGCGCTGCTGGACCGGCTGCCACGACCGCTCGCCGGGCACGAAGTACTCGACAGGTAGGTAGTAGATGATGTCGGGTTCGCTCAGGCCGAAGACACGAACGCGGTCCAGCTTCCGGGTTTCGACCGCGCGTCGACCGAAGCGGAACGCGGCGAGTTCCTCGGGCGACCACCCGCGCTCGTTCAGGGCCTTGTCGAACCGATTCCGAGCAGAACGAGGCGGTCCCGCTTGTAGTAGTTCGTTGGCTTCGGCAAACACCACTTCTACCCGGTCAGCTCGGATGCGGTCGAGGCAGATGATCACCGATGCTGAGGTGTAGTCGAAGATGAATTGGCTGTCGATCACGCTGGGGAGGTTGTGAGTCCCATCCATCGACACCATACGAGTCCGAAGGCGGGCGAGATCCTCGCTGATCAGGGTCTGAAGCACGGCGACATCCCGGTCTCCCTCGACGACGAGGTAGGTCGACGTGAGCTGAAGCAGATCGGAGGGTCGGAGACCCAGTTCTTCCATTGCAGACTGCAGGGTTCCGGAGGTCGGGGCGGGCAGGGGTCGGATCTTGGTGCGCCCGGAGGCCCGGTCGGCGAAGACCGGGTGAGCCAGGTGATGATCGAGGAACGCGGCGGCGTGGCTTGCAACGAAGACCGGCGACCGTGTCTGGGCGGCGAGGATCGCCAATCCGTTGAGAAGATGCGGGATAGCTGCACCGTGGAGAGCCTGTTCCGGTTCGTCGATGGCGATGGCGCTGGGAAGCGACTGCGTTCTCAGATCGAAGTCAGGTGCGTGCAGTTCGCGGAGCGCCAACTCGATGGCTGTCGATGCCCAGCGGGACTGGGCGGACGAGAGAGCGTCCAGTGGCACC
>CAZOGW010000142.1:3416-7334 GCA_964579415.1 uncultured Acidimicrobiaceae bacterium
AGAAGCGCATGTGTTGCACGGTCCGCCTGACCTCGGTCCCCGACGTATACGGTCGCAACACTCCGCTGAAGGTGCCCGATCTCAACCAACGGTACCGGTACCCACTCGGGTCGTTGAGGATCAAGGAACTCCCGGAACTGTCGCAGGTACAGGTCCGTGCTAGCTTCGAAGTCGTCATCTTGCCCTTCCAGTTCGTCGGCGTGGGCGAGGCGGTCTCTCAGCGAAGCGATGTGGTGGTTCAAAGCTGGCGTCGCAGGAGATGGCACGCCCGCAGCAAAGATCTTGTAGCTCGTCGTATCGTTCCCGACCGCTTGGAGCGTGAAGATCGCGTGCGG
Source organism: uncultured Acidimicrobiaceae bacterium (assembly GCA_964579415.1). Classification (GTDB taxonomy): domain Bacteria; phylum Actinomycetota; class Acidimicrobiia; order Spongiisociales; family UBA5794; genus CAZOGW01. Next base: position 3,752 of record CAZOGW010000142.1, read on the forward strand.
GGCGATCTCAGTGGACACCGTGTGGAACTCGGGGTCGCTTCCCTTCAGTAGATCAAGCGCACGCTGCACGTCCTGGACGATGGTCTCCGTATGGATGACCTCCCGTGCTCTCGGCCAGACGTCCTCCAGCGGGACTCCATCCAGGGATCCTGGCCCGAGGGCGTCGCCGACCTTCTCCCGGACCCAGTCGCCGATGCCGACGATGAAGTCGGTGGGATGTGTGCCCTCCCACCATACGGGGTTCATCTCCGTCGCCGGATCGTTCACGGCCAAGTGGAGAAAGCCGGCGCCTCCCTGAGCGTATCTACCCGTCAACACGTCCGCGATTCCGCGGAGGACCGCCGACTTGCCTGCGCCGTTCAGCCCGTACAGCACGGTGAGCTCCGGCCGCCATTGCAGGTGGATTGTTCCGATCGGGGCTGGGCCGAGGAGGGAGATGCCCAAAGCGCGAAATGGTTCAGACGGGATGTCGTCCTCCCAGATCTCGTCGGGGATCGAGTAGTCCATGAATCCAAGGTAGCCCGTGCGGTGGCCGGCGTCACTGCGCCTGCTCAGGCGAGCGTCGATGCTACAGTTGTTACAGATGATGCAGTTAGAGCACCTGGGAGCTGATGTTGAGTGACTTGCTGACCCGTGACGCGGAGGCGTTGCATCGAGCCTTGGACGCGGCCGGCGACCGCATTGATGTGTCCCTGTCTCGTGAGACCGTGGAACTGGTATCCCGCGTGGTCGACGCTCGTGCCCGCGGGCAGGAGATACTCGTCACCCGCGGCAACGCCGAGGTCACACCGACCGAGGCTGCCTCGCTCCTCGGAATGTCGCGGCCCCAGGTGAGGAAGCTGATGGACCGAGGCTTGCTGGACTTCCGCAAGGTGGGCACACATCATCGCATCCAGGTGGCATCGATTCGGGCGTTTCTCGAAGCCGAACGTACTCGCCGCCGGGAGGCCTTGGAGGATCTCGCAGATCTTCAGAACGAGCTCGGCCTGACCGAGTGACGGCGGTCTTCGAGATCGGCGATCCTGTCAGGGTCGTCCTCGCCGACGCCAATGTCCTGTACTCCCGCGTGCTGCGCGACTACCTGTTGTACGCCGCCGACGAGGAGATCATCAGCATCTCCTGGAGCGAGTTGATCCTCGGTGAAGTGACGAGGCACCTCGTTGGGAACGTCCCTGGCTTCACCGAGGAGTCAGGTAGGCGCCTGACCTCCGCGATGAACGCGGCATTCCCGCTCGCCCAGGTCGAGCCAGGAGCTGAGCAGCAGCGGAGACTGGAAGGGTTCGTGCTTCCCGACGAAGGCGACCGGCATGTCCTTGCCGCGGCACTCGCCGCTGAAGCGACGGTGCTATGCACCGCGAATACCAGGGACTTCCCCGAAGACATTGCGGCGTTCTTGGGCGTCGAGGTGATGACGCCGGACGCGTTGCTTATCGTCCTGATCGATGAGTCTGCGTCCCAGATGTTGGCTGTCCATGCGCGGACGGTGTCCGGCCTCGCGGGAGCGACCAGCGAATCGACGGTGGCCGCTCTTCGCCGAGCGGGCGCGGCGCAGGCCGCGATCCACATGGCAAGGCTGCTCGCCGGCGGCTAGAGAGAATCCCGGAGAGAGCCTGAACGGCGAGGTCCAAGGTTCGCAGCCTCGCCGCATCTGACGACTGCGGTGATATCCGATCCGAAGTACGGGTGAGCCTGGTCTCGCTGTGGGGAGATGGGCGGGGACCGTACTCACAGTCACGCTCAGCTCGCCGTACTACGTACCCAGAACCTCACCGCCCGAGGATGAGGACTCCGTCTCGAGGGGCAGCTCGTCGTAGGTCGCCGGGTCATAACCGGGCATTCCCTCCTCGACCCAGGTGGCGAAGGCCTCCTCGTTGGTGACGTCCCGGCCCATCTCGGTGGCCTTCAGGTAACGGTGGTTGAGGAAGTCGGTGTAGCGCTGCACCGGGTCGGTCTCGTCAGGCAGCATCGCCGAGATGCGGGTCAGCAGCGGCTCGAACACGTCGACACGCCAGCGGATGGCCGACACCGCCTTGCCGGTGGCGGTGGTCTGGCCGTGCGTCGCCTCGTAGTAGTGGAGGTCGCTGAGGATCTGGCGGGCCTGGCTCTCGGCGGCGTCGATCCCGGTGAGCTCGCGAAGGCGGGACCGGTGGTAGCTCCGCCCACCGACAGCGACCTTCAAGCGCAACCGCACCGTGTCGCCGCCGCCGACCGGCTCCAGGTCCACGCTCTCGGCCTCGAACCCGAGGGCGTTGAGCCGCTCGATGCGCTCGCGCACCCTGTAGGCCTCGTCGGGACCGATCGTCACCTCGTCGGTGAGTTCCTTCCACAAGGCGTGGTAGCGGGTGGCGATGTCCTCGCCCAGGTCGAAGTCGGCCTCGTCGATGTCGAACCCCTGCGAGGCGGCGATGTCGGCCATGCCCCCGGCGACGTTGACGATCATGATGTCGATGTCGTGGAGGCGCTGACCGTCGGTGAGGGTGTCGTGCAACTCCGACGTCTCGGCGTCGATCATGATCGCCTCGATGGTGTCGGCGTCGTAGCGGTAGAGCAGGTTGGACAGCGAGCAGTCGCCCCAGAAGAGGCCGGCGAGATGCAGCTCGACGAGCAACCCGGCGACGGCGTCGAGCATCGACTTGCGGCGGGGGCCGAAGTTGCCCCCGGAGATCAGTTCCCGGTAGGTGAAGGCGAACTTGACGTAGCGGGTGATGACGGCGGCCGACCATTCCTGGTCGCTCGTGACCCATTCCCGGTCGACGAGGCCGACGGCGTGCGCCACCGGGGTCACTCGCTGTTCCAGTGCCCGCAGGATGCGGTACTCGTGGCGGGCGACGCGGCGGGGCAGTTCTTTGATGGCGTAGATCTCGTCCCGGTAGGTGACGAAGCGCACCACGTGGCGGTGGATGCCGGTGGGCAGCTCGATGAGGCGCCCCCCGTCCCACTCCGCCAGCGGCCGGCTCCAATCCAGGTCGAGGAACGCCGGATGGCCCGGCCGTATCGAGAGAGTGGGCGCGCTCATGGCATGATTCAAGCCGCCCGACACGGCGACGGTCCAGCGGGCAGAAAGGCGCGCATGGCCGAGACGCCGCTGCGTATAGAGGTGAACGGGAAGACGTCGGTGTCGGTTTCGTGGGAGGAGGGAAGCGACACCGAGTTGTCGGCGGCCCAACTCCGCTCGGCCTGTATGTGCGCCGGCTGCCGCGAGGCTGCGGGCGCCGTTGTCACCGCGACCGTCCTGGCCGGTCCGGAGCCGGTCACCATCGAGAGCGCCGAGCTCGTCGGCGGCTACGCCCTCCGTTTCACGTTTGGTCCCGACGGGCACAGCACCGGGATCTACCCGTTCGAGATCCTCAAGAAGATCGCAGAGCAACCGTCCTAGGCATCACGTACCAAGTACCAAGTACCAAGTACCAAGTACTCATATTCGGGTATCGAGGGTGACGCCGCGGTAGCCGGGGGTGAAGCCGGCGGCGATGAGGTGGCTGTGGAGGGGTGACACCGTCACCGCCTCTCCGTCGACGGTGGTCACGGTGAGGCGTCCCTTGCCCCGGGTGGCCAGTTGGCACAGACCGGCCATCACCGCCTC
>CAZOGW010000143.1:0-7155 GCA_964579415.1 uncultured Acidimicrobiaceae bacterium
GGGAGGTGGCAGCCCGGAGGCTTTGCGGAGGGCTGTCGGAGGGGGTCTTCGTCTCGGGTTCGTGTTGAGCTTGCCGCGAGGCTGTGCGCAAAGTCGGGAGAGAGTGAGACGTCGCCATCGGCCCGCTCGCGTAACGCGGACGGCCGAGCGGGCCGGCCTGACGCGATTACACACCGCGCCTGAGCAATTGGGCATTGAGGGCGACCACGATGGTGGAGGCGCTCATCAGCACGGCACCGGCGGCGGGGGAAAGGAGGATCCCCGCCCAGGCGAGGGCGCCGGCGGCGAGGGGAATGGCCACGATGTTGTAGCCGGCGGCCCACCACAGGTTCTGCAGCATCTTGCGGTAGCCGGCCTGCGACAGCTTGCGTACCCATGGCACCGCCCGGGGATCGTTACCGGCGAGGACGATGCCGGCCGAAGCCATCGCCACGTCGGTCCCGGCGCCGATGGCGATCCCGACGTCGGCCTGGGCCAGCGCCGGGGCATCGTTGACGCCATCGCCGACCATCGCCACCGACCGTCCCGCCCGCTGCAGCTTGGCCACTTCGTCGTGTTTGTCCTCCGGCACCACCTCACTCATCACCTCGGTGATGCCGAGCTTGGAGGCGACGGCCCCGGCCACCTCGGCTGCGTCGCCGGTGACGATGGCCACCCTCACTCCGAGCCGGTGGAGGCGCTCGACGGCCTGGCGGGCAGTGGGACGCACCTCGTCTTCGAGTGCCACCGCTCCCGCCACCTGCCCTTCGACCAGGACATAGAGGACCGAGGCGCCACGTTCGCGCCATGGGGCCACAGCGTCCTTGATGCCCGCCGGAACGGCGAGGTGTCGCTCGGTGAGGAGCCGGGGGCCGCCCACTGCCACCCGGATCCCGTCGACGTTCGCTTCGACACCCCGCCCGGCTCGTGCCCGGAAACCGCTGGCGGGCGGCACCGTGAGCCCCTCGGCGGCGGCAACGATTCCCCGGGCGAGAGGGTGCTCGCTGTCGGCCTCGGCGGCCGCGGCCAGTGCCAGCACCACGTCGTCGTCTCCGCCCACCGCGGTGACGCCGGTGACCTGGTGGCTGCCCAGGGTGAGCGTCCCCGTCTTGTCGAACAGCACGGTGTCGATGGTGCGCATCTCCTCCAGGGCGAGACGGTCCGTGATCAGGACCCCGTAGCGGGCCGCCATCGAGGTCGAGATCGACACCACCAGCGGGATCGCCAGGCCGAGGGCGTGGGGGCATGCGATGACGAGAACGGTCACGGTGCGGGCGATGGCGTCGTCGACGCTACCCACCGCCGACCACACCACCGCCGTCACCGCGGCGGCGGCGAGGGTGACGTAGAACAGCAGTGCGGCGGCGCGGTCGGCGAGCACCTGAGCCCGTGACCGTGACTGCTGGGCCTGGGCCACCAGCCGGCGGATCCCGGCCAGGGCGGTGTCCTCCCCGACGGCGCCGACCCTGACCCGGATGGCCGAATCGGTGGACACCGTCCCCGCCACCACTGTGTCTCCCGGGCGCTTGGCCACCGGTCGGGACTCTCCGGTGACGGTCGACTCGTCGAGATCGGCCTCCCCTTCGACGATGGTTCCATCGGCGGGGATACGCCCTCCCGGCCGCACCAGCACCACGTCGTCGACGGCGAGGACGGACAGCGGCACCGTCTCGACGTGTTCGCCGTGGACTCTCTCCGCCTCGTCGGGGAGGAGTTCCGCCAGGGCGTCAAGGGCGCCCCTGGCTTGGCCGATGGCCCTCATCTCCAGCCAGTGACCCAGCAGCATGATGGTGATCAGGGCGGTCATCTCCCACCAGAAGTCGAGGTGTAACCAGCCCAGCGTGGTAGCCCACGAGGCGGCGAAGGACACCACGATCGCCAGCGAGATGAGCAGCATCATCCCCGGGGCCCGGTCGCGTATCTCCCCGATCCCGCCGGTGAGGAACGGCGTGCCCCCGTAGACGAACACCGCCGTTCCCAGCAGGGGGGCGACCAGGCCGGAGCCGGGGAACGACGGCGGCGTGAAGCCGAGCCATCCCTGCACCATCTCGGAGTAGACGATCACCACCAGGGTCAGTGCCAGTGACCACCAGAACCGGTCACGGAACATGGCGACCGAGTGCCCGGCGTGCTTGTCCTGGGCCTGATGGTCTGCTGCGCCGTGGCGGTCGGCGCTGTGGCCCTGGGCGTGATCCGGGTGAATGGGGCGACCTCTGCTGTCAGCCGGCTCCGCGGGCTGAGCCGGTAACGGGCAGCCAGTTCCCATCCTCGGCGTACTGCACCGCGGTGCAGGCGATCTCGCGATCGCCCTGATCCCACGCCTCCTCGGTGGGGTACAGCGGGTAGGCGTACCAGGGCCCCTGCTCGAAGCTGCCCACATAGGTTGCAAAATGCGGCATGCACAGCGGCACGCCGATCTCCTCGATGCTGGCATCGGCCGGGTAGGAGCCGCCGGCGAGAACTGCGGTGCCGATCACCTCGAACTGGTGGGGCTGGTCGCAGGGCACGACGTGATCCCGGTCGAGGACGCCCGACGGGGAGAGGACCAGGCACTCGCCGGCGGCGAAGAGGTCCTCGGTGTCGTCGGTGGAACTCGTCCCGCTGCCATCGGCGGCGAGAAAGACGGTGAGGGCGACGCCGATCAGGATGATGAGGAACGCCAGGGTGACGACGACGCGGCGGGCCCCGCCGCGCGTGACCGAGACCGGACCGGCGGTGGGGTAGTAGTCGGGGGAGGACGCCGCCCGGTGGTCCTCGTCGGGATCGTCCTCGTTGTCCCAGAACGGCTCGTCGTCCTGCGGCTCCGGGGTCCCCATCTGGTACCGGCGAGTGCCGGTCAGCACCCCGGCGTCACCGGGCGCGACCCGGGAGGGCTCGCGATCGGGGTCGGTGACCTCATCGGCGAGTTGGGCCTCCGACGAGTGTCGCTCGGCGAGTAGGGATGTGTCGTCGGTCTCGGCGCGTTCCTTGAGGCGTTCGCGTGCCGCCCGTAGTAGCGCCTCGGACGGTGACTCGTCGCGGCGCTCGTCCTCGTCCATCGGCCGCTACACCTGCCCGTACACCGGGAGAGCTGCGCCGTTGAGGATCGCCGCCGCCGGACTCACCAGGAAGTCGATGACGGCGGCGATCTCGGCGGGCTTGGGCCAGCTCACGTAGTCGGCGAAGGGCAGGGTGGCTCGGGTGACGTCGGTGTCGATGACGGCGGGGAGGATCACGTTGGTGGTGGTCCTGGTGTCACTGAGCTCGTTGGCCAGGGTCCGGGTGAGGGCGACTACTCCCGCCTTGGCGATGTTGAAGGCAGCCTGGCCGGTGGGTGTCTCCAGGGCATCGCGGCTGCCGATGGTGATGATGCGGCCCCACTCGTCGGCCAGGTGGGGGATGACCGCCCGCACCGCATGGAACGTCGAGCGCAGGTTGAGGTCGATCATGCGGTCGAAGCGGACGTCGTCGGTTTCGGCGACGTCGCGGCCGCCGGCCCAGCCGCCCACCAGAGCGCACAGCACGTTGACGGGACCGAACGACTCGGCCGTCTCCTTGACGAACCGGTTCACCGCTTCGGCGTCGGTGCAATCCACCCGCCGCAGCAGCAGTCGATTCTCGTCGAGGTCGAGCTCGTCCTCGAGAGCGGTGGCCTCCTCGGGGATGAGGTAGGTGACGGCGATGCGGAAATTGCGGCGCACCAGCAGCGGCAGCAGCGCCCTGCCCAGGGCACCGGTTCCCCCGGTGACGATTGCGGTGGGTCCGGACTCCATACCCCGGAGGTTAATCGCGACCGGCATCACGCACTCCGCATCACGTATCTACGGAACGATCTTCTTGAAGGCCTCGACGTGGGTGTGGGCGGAGCCGGCGGCAGCGGCCTCGGCGGCGGTCCTGACATGGGTGGCGAACAGTTCCCGGGCATCGTCATCCTCGTCGGCGCCGCCCATGGTGGTGGTGGCCTGCGACGAGTGGCACAGCAGGGCAGCGACCTTGGTGTCCAACGTGGCGTCGACGGGTTCGAGGTGGTCGGGGACATCGGCCGACCACAGCAGAAGGTGTCCGGGCCGGTGGGCCGGTCCCAGGTCGGGGAAGAAGAGATGATCCCGGGCGGCGACGACGCCGTCCACGACCGCGAGTCCGGTAGCGCGGTGGTCGGGATGGAGTTGGTAGCGCTGCCAAGGGTCGTGGGAGAGAACCACGTCGGGTTGGACACGGCGGATCAGGGCGCACATCTCCCGGCGCAGATCCATGGAGTACTCCAGCTCGCCGTCGATGTGGTCGAGGTGGGCGACCTGCGCCGCACCCATCACCGCAGCGGCCTCCGCTTGCTCCCGCCGCCTGGTTTCCGCCAGCGCCGCCGGGGCAACCGACCGATCCCAGGTCCCCTTGGAACCGTCGGTGACCACGGCGACGGTGATGTGGGCGCCTTCGCCCGCCCAGCGGGCCAGCGTCCCACCCGCCCCGAACTCGACGTCATCGGGATGAGCCCCCACGGCCAGCACCCGCCCCGGCGTCGCCAGGGGACCGTCCCTCACCGTTTCCCGCAGCTCTGGGTGGAGGTTCGCGCTCACGGTACGTGATGGTACTTAGTACCTAGTACTTAGTACCTAGTACCCCCTCCAGCCAGGCTCCCTCCGGCGACGCGAGAGCCGCCTCCAGATCTCCCGGTTCGTCCAGGTCAAGGGCCAGGCCGGGGCGGCTCACCACCGTCGCGCCGGCGAGGGCGGCCAGGTGGCGGTGGAAGCTGAGGTGACCGTAGGAGAAGGTGACCGGCCCGGTGGCCGCCACCACCGACGTGCCGCCGTCGTGGGAGGGGGCGACCACCGGGCCGTGCTCCAGGGCGGCCCACACCGCTTCCAGATCGGCAGGCGTGACGATCGGCAGGTCGGCGTGGATCACGGCCCAGGGCCGGTTCCCGGCAGCGTCCACCACCGCCGCCGCCGCCCCGTCGAGGCCACCGCCGGGGCGCTCGTCGATGACATCCCAGCCGTGACTCCGAGCCCAGGCGGCTACTCCGGCGTCGCCGGTGACGACGTTGGGCGCCGCACCGGATCCGGCAACGGCCCGGATGGTGTGTGCCGCCACCGCCATGCCGAGGCGGGCCCGCTCCGCCGCGTCCAGCACCGGTGCCAGGCGCGCCTTGGCGACCCCGAAGGGCTTGATGGCGATGCCGGCCATCACTGCGGTCACCGTGGGACCGGGTCGGCCAGAACCCCGTCCAGCGGCAGCGGTTCCCAGTCGCCGTCGTCGGAGAACTCGGCGATTTGCACCAGCACGCCGTTGGTGGACTGAGGGTGGATGAAGGCCTCGTGCCAGGCCGGGTTCTCCCGGGAAACCCCGACGACGATGTAGCGGCGCCGCTCCAGTTCGGTCAGGGCGGCCTCGAGGGAGGTGACCTTGAAGGTGAGGTGGTGCAACCCGGGGCCGCGTCCGGCGAGGAAGCGGTTGACGAAGTTGCCGGGATCCCCGGGGTCGAGGGGGGCGATCACCTCCATCTTGAGTCCCCCGGGGATGGCGAACTGCGCCCAGCGGAAGCGTCCCGTGGTCTGGTGCCCGCCACCGACATACCTGCCGCCCATGGCGGAGATGAAAGGGAGGGCGGTAGACGCGTCGCCAACCGCCATGGCGACGTGGTCGAAGCGCTCGATGTGCGGTCCCAGCCCGAGGTCGTCGGAGAGAGCCGAAGGGTCGATCATGGACGAGCGAGCCTACTCCCTGCCGGTCGCGGCCCGGTACCGGTCTGACTGGCCGGCCGCAACCGGGTTAAGCTCCCGAGGTGAAGCGTAAGACAAAGATCATCGCCACTCTCGGCCCGGCGGTGGAGTCCTACGAGTCGGTGCGAGACCTGATCACCGCCGGGATGGACGTCGCCCGCCTCAACTTCTCTCACGGGACTCACGAGACCCACCAGCGGTTCTTCGACTGGGTGCGGCGCGCCTCGGACGAGTGCGAGCGGGCGGTCGCCGTACTTCAGGACATCCAGGGGCCCCGCATCCGCATCGGCACCTTCCCCACCCAGTCGATGACGCTGGTGGCCGGCGAGGACGTCGTCCTTGTCCCCGGGGAAGGGGAGGGTGGTGCCGGCCGCATCCACGTCGGCTACCTCGACGCCGCCGACCTGTCGCCGGGCGCGCCGGTCCTCATCTCCGACGGTCTGGTGGTCCTCGAGGTCGTCAGCCAGAGGGGTTCCGAGGTGCGATGCCGTGTCGTCGAGGGCGGCATCGTCAGCGACCACAAGGGGGTCGCCTTCCCGGGGACGCCGCTCAAGGTCCCATCGGTCACCGAGAAGGACGAGGTGGACATCGACTTCGGCGCCTCCCTCGGTGTCGACTTCGTGGGCGCATCGTTCGTGTCCTCCGCCGCCGACATCCGCCGCATCCGTGCCCGGGTGCCGGGTACGCCGGTGGTGGCCAAGATCGAGAGTGCCGTCGGCTACCGGAACCTCGACGACATCCTCGAAGAGGCGCACGCCACCATGGTGGCTCGCGGCGATCTCGGCGTGGAACTGTCGATGGAGAGCGTCCCCCGGGCACAGAAGGACATCATCCGGCGCACCAATGCCCACGCCCGGGTGTCCATCACCGCCACCGAGATGCTGGAGTCGATGACCCACTCGCCGCGGCCCACCCGTGCCGAGGTCACCGACGTCGCCGGCGCGGTCATCGACGGCACCGACGCGGTGATGCTCTCTGCCGAGACGGCGGTGGGCCAGTACCCGGTGCGCGCCATCGAGATGATGGACCGCATCTGCCGGGAGGCGGAACTGAGCCCCGAGTACGGCCGCGGCCCTGACATCCGGTTCCTCGAGGACCGGGCCCGGTTCGCCTCGGCCACCGCCCAGGCCTGCGTCGACGCCGCCACCAACCTGGGCCTCACCGCCATCGTGGCCTTCACCGAGAGTGGGTCGACGGCGCGGCTCATCTCCAAGTACCGGCCCCGTGCCGATATCTTCGCCTTCACCCCCCATGAGCGTACCTGGCGCCGTATGGCCCTCTACGCAGGTGTGACGCCGTTCCCGTTCCACCCGGTGGAGTCGACGGACGAGATGATCCTCTATGCCGAGCAGAGCCTGGTCGCCTCCGGTGTGGTCAAGCCCGGCGACGGTGTGGTGATGGCCGCCGGGATCCCGCCCAATCAGAGCGCCTCCACCAACCTGATGAAGTTGCATTCCGTGGGGTCGACGACTGTGGGAGT
>CAZOGW010000144.1:0-3097 GCA_964579415.1 uncultured Acidimicrobiaceae bacterium
GTCGACGGCGCCCGGCTCGCCACCATCGTGCTCTGTGTCGGTGCCGCCAACGCCCTCGCCGACCCGCGCCGGCTGCTGAGGGTGCTCCCCCAGGCGCTTCGCCGGGTGGGCACCGCGGTGGTGGTCGCCGTCTCGCTGGCACCGCAGATCGTCCGCAGTGCCCGCCGCGTCACCCGGGCGATGGCGCTGCGGGCGGTTCCGCCGGGGAGGCGCACCGGGCGGCTGGTGCGCCTAGCCGGACCAGTGATGGAGGACGCCCTCGACCGCACCATGGCCCTGGCGGCGGCGATGGAGGTGCGCGGCTTCGGCGCCGCCCCGCCCCGACCCCATCCCGCGGTACCGGCTTTGATGATGGTGGGTACCGCCGCCCTCAGCGTCGGCATGTTCGGTCTCCTCGACGCGGCAGCACCCGGGTTCGCCGGAGCTCCCCTTCTCGTGGCGGGCGCCCTCCTCATCGCCGCCGGGATACACCTCGCCGGGCGCGCCCGCCAGGTCACCGTCTACCGGCGGGACCCGTGGCGGGCCGTCGAGACGCTGGTGGTGACCTCCGGATTCACCGTCGCCGCCGGGTTCATCGCCCTCAGCCTCACCGACCCGCTACAGATGCTCCCTTCGGGGCCGCCGCACGCACCCGCGGCCGCGGTGGTCCTCGCCCTGCTGGCGACGCTACCGGCGTGGGTGGCCCCGGCCCAGCCGGCCACGTTGCGGGCAGGGGCCCCGGAGGCGGCACCGTGATCCGGCTCGAAGGGGTGACGTTCCACTACCCGGGGCAGGAATCGCCGACGCTGCAGCGCGTCGACCTCGCCATCGGCGAGGGAGAGTTGTGCCTCGTCACCGGCGCCACCGGATCGGGTAAGTCGACGCTCCTCGCCACCGTCAACGGCCTCGTCCCCCGCTTCACCGGCGGCACGCTCACCGGCCGGGTGGAGGTGGGGGGCCGTGCCACCTCCGACCACTCCGTCGCCGACCTGGCCGGCATCGTCGGCTACGTCGCCCAGGACCCGGTGCGTGGCTTCGTCGCCGAGAGGGTGGAGGAGGAGCTCGCCTGGGGGATGGAGCAACTCGGGGTGGCGCCGGAGGTGATGCGGGTTCGGGTCGAGGAGGTCCTGGACCTGCTCGGGATCGCCGACCTGCGGGACGTCCCCGTCACCGAGCTGTCCGGCGGCCAGCAGCAGAGGGTCGCCATCGGCGCCGTGCTCGCCATGCACCCGCAGGTGCTCGTGCTCGACGAACCCACATCGGCGCTCGATCCCGGCGCCGCCGAGGAGGTGCTGTCGGCCGTCACCCGCCTGGTCCACGACCTCGGACTCACCGTGCTCATGGCAGAACACCGGCTGGAGAGGGTCGTCCAGTACGCCGACCGGGTCGCCCACGTCGGGCCGGGGGGAACGGTCGTCCACGGGCCGGCCCAGGAGGTGATGGCCACCAGCAGCGTGGTGCCGCCGGTGGTGGAACTGGGTCGCGCCGCCGGGTGGTCCCCCCTCCCCCTCTCAGTGCGTGATGCCCGCCGCCACGCCCCCGACCTGCGCCGGCGACTCGACGGCCCTCCCCCGACCGCCGCCCCCTCCCGCCTGCCGGGCGTGGCGGTGCGCGGCCTCACCGTCCGCTACGGCGAGGTGACCGCGGTGCGCGATCTCGATATCGATGTGGCTGCCGGCGAGGTGACCGCGGTGATGGGGCGCAACGGTTCGGGCAAGTCGTCGCTGTTCTGGGCCATCCACGGCAGCGGCAACGCCACCGGGGACGTCGCCTCACCGCGGCCGGTGGCGCTGGTGCCGCAGACGCCGGGCGACCTGCTCTTCGCCGCGTCGGTGGATGCCGAATGTGAGCACGCCGACGCCGCCGGCAGCCGGCCGCCCGGTACCTGTCGCCGGTTGCTCGATCTGCTGGCCCCGGGGATCGGCGGCGCCACCCATCCGTCCGACCTCTCCGAGGGTCAGCGGCTGGCACTGGTGCTGGCGATCCAACTCACCCCCGACCCCCCGGTGGTGGTACTCGACGAGCCCACCCGCGGTCTCGACTACACCGCCAAGCGGGCCCTGGCGGCCCGGGCGCGCCAGCTGGCGGCCCAGGGCAAGGTCGTCCTGCTGAGCACCCACGACGTCGAGTTCGCCGCCCTCATCGCCGACCGGGTGGTGGTGATGGCTCAAGGTGAGGTGGTCGCCGACGGTCGAGCCGCGGTGGTGCTACCCGGGTCGCCGCTGTTCTCCCCCCAGGTGACCAGGATCCTGGCGCCCGACCGGTGGCTCACCGTCGACGCAGTGGTGTCGGCCCTGGGGCGGACGGCATGAACCGATCCGGCGTCCGCCGCATCGCCGTCCTCGGAATGGCGTCCCTGGGCGGCGCCGTCGCCTTCCTGTGGCCCCTGCTGGTCACACCGAACCCGGAGGCGGCCCGGACTGTCAACGCTCCCCTGCTGTTCGCCCTCCTGGTCCCCCTCCTCATCGCCGTGGTCCTGGTGGAGATGACCGACGGCGCCATGGACGCCCGGGCGGTGGCCATGCTCGGCGTACTCTCGGCACTGGGCGCGGTGCTGCGACCCCTCGGTGCGGGCACCGCCGGCATCGAGCTCGTCTTCTTCGTGATCGTCCTCGGGGGGCGGGTCTTCGGGCCGGCATTCGGATTCGTCCTGGGATCGACGGTGCTGTTCGCCTCGGCGCTCCTCACCGGCGGTGTCGGACCCTGGCTGCCGTTCCAGATGCTGGCCTGCTCCTGGATCGGGCTGGGAGCCGGCCTTCTCCCCGAATGGCGGGGACGCGCCGAGATCGCACTGCTCTCGGTCTACGGCGTGGCGGCGGCGCTGGCGTACGGGGTACTGATGAACATCACGTTCTGGCCGTTCACCGCCGGCCTGGGTACGTCGATCTCGTTCGTCGCCGGCGACCCCGCCACGGAGAACCTGGCCCGCTTCGGCGCCTTCCACGTCGCCACCTCGCTGGGCTGGGATGTCGGCCGCGCCGTCACCAACGTGGTGGCGATCGTGCTGCTCGGCCCGACGATCCTCGCCTCCCTCCGCCGCACCGCGCGCAAGGCGGCCTTCGTGGGGATCGGCGAGCACTCCCACATCTGACAGGTACTTGGTACTTGGTACTTGGTA
>CAZOGW010000144.1:3197-7141 GCA_964579415.1 uncultured Acidimicrobiaceae bacterium
GGTACTTGGTACTTGGTACTTGGTAGGTCGCGGATGCCAGTACCGCTACCGGCTTCTGGATACGGGATACCGATCTCCATGTAATCTATTGACCCACCCGTCGGCTTGATCCCACCCACAGGAGCGATCTGCGCTGAAACCCATCCTCGCCGCAGCCGAGTCGTCAACCGCGACGTTTGCCAGCTTCGACGTTCCGGGATGGGCATGGATCGCCCTGGTCGGCACGATTTCCCTGCTGCTCATCGGTGACCTGCTGTTGGTCCACCGCAAGCCCCACGCCATCTCGTTCCGCGAGGCCGCCATCGAGTCGACGGTGTGGATCGCTCTGGGCCTGTCGTTCACACTGGTGATGCTCGGCTGGCAGGGTGGGCTGGCCGCCACCGAGTACCTCACCGGCTACCTCATCGAGAAGAGCCTCTCGGTCGACAACGTCTTCGTGTGGGCGGTGATCTTCGGGTACTTCGCCGTGCCGGCGAAATACCAGTTCCGCGTGCTGTTCTGGGGCATCTTCGGGGCCCTCGTCCTGCGCGCCATCTTCATCTTCGCCGGCGTGGCCCTCATCGAGCGGTTCGAGTGGATCCTCTACGTCTTCGGCGCCTTCCTCATCTTCACCGGGTTCCGTATCGCCCGCCACGAGGAGGCCGAGGTCCACCCGGAGAACAACCCGGTCCTGAAGTTGGTGCAGCGTGTCGTCCCCTCGACCCACGAGTACGACGGCCAGAAGATGTTCACCCGCCGCACCGGGCGGCTACTCGCCACCCCGCTGTTCGCCGTGCTCATCCTGGTGGAGACCACCGATGTGGTGTTCGCCGTCGACTCGATCCCGGCCGTCCTGGCGGTGTCACGGGAGCCCTTCATCGTCTTCTCGTCGAACGCCTTCGCCATCCTCGGGCTGCGCGCCCTGTACTTCCTGCTCGCCGGGATGGCGGGGAAGTTCCGCTACCTCAACACGGGCCTGGGCATCATCATGGGCTTCGTCGGCGTCAAGATGCTCATTGTCGAGTGGTACCACCTCCCGGTGTGGGTCAGCCTGGGCTTCATCGCCCTGGTCCTCACGGTCGCCATCTGGCTGTCGCTGCGGGCCGACAGGCGTGACGAGGCCAACGGCATCGCCGCGCCCGGTATCGAGGCCGGCGCGGCCGGGGATGCCGCGCCCGAGCAGGAGGATGGGACGTGAGCGACACCCGCACACTGGTCTACGGTGACGACGGATCCGAGATGGCCGACCTGGTGTGGCGTTGGATCGACGGCCACGCCTGGCCGGGCTGGCGGGTAGAGGTGGTGGCGGCACACCCGCCGGCCGACATGCGCCCCGTCATCGACGAGGAGGCACAGCCTCACCCCTGGGACCCGCCCTCGCGACGCGTCCCGGCGGAGCCGGGGTCCTTCGTCGAGGTGAGCCACCTCACCGCGGCCATGGACCCGCGGCTCGCCCTGGACCGGCCCTGCGATCTGCTCGTCATCGGCCCCCGCGGTCCCGGGTTGCTCAAGTCGATGCACATCGGCAGCACCGCCGAATGGCTGATGCAGGCGCCGCCGGCGCCGATGGCTGTCATCTCACACGACACTCCTACCCGGCGGGCCCTCATCTGCGACGACGGCTCGCCGCACGCTCGCGCCGCGGTGGAGGCCTTCGCCTCCATGCCCTGGGCGTCGCGGGTCCATGCCACCGTCCTCACCGTCGATGACGGCCGAGCCGGTGAGCCGATCTCCGGGGCCGGCTCGGTGCTGCTTCCCGAGGCGTCCCGGGTGAGGCGGGAGGGTCATCCCACCCGGGCCATCCTCGACCAGATCGAGGAGACCAGCCCGGATCTGGTGGTCATGGGTGTGCGCGGCCTCAGCTTGATCCGCCGCCTCACCGTCGGCTCCACCACCTCGGCGATCCTCCGATCCGGCCACACCAACCTGCTGGTGGCTCCGGCGAAGTAGCCCCCGGACCCAAGTACCAAGTACCTCCCCACGCCCAACCAGCGTTTGAGGTTCCGCGCTACTCCCCGCGCGCCTTAGCCACGATCGCCTCGGAGGTCGAGGTGGGGACCTCCTGGTACTGGCTGAACTGCATGGTGTAGGTCGCCCGGCCCTGGGTGCGGGACCGCAGGTCGGTGGCGTAGCCGAACATCTCGGCCAGTGGCACCTGACCCCGGATCACCCGACCGGTACCGCGGGCGTCCATCGATTCCACCTTGCCCCGGCGAGAGGAGATGTCGCCGATGACGTCACCCATGTACTCCTCGGGCGTGGTCACCTCCAGCTCCATGATCGGTTCCAGCAGCTTGACGCCGGCCACCTTGGCGGCTTCCTGGAGCGCCATCGAACCGGCGATGCGGAACGCCATCTCGTTGGAGTCCACGGCATGGCTGGAACCGTCGATGAGGGTGGCCTTGAGGTCCACCAGCGGGTAGCCGGCGAGAACGCCACCATCGAGGGCTTCCCGCATACCCTTCTCGACAGCGGGGATGTACTCGCGGGGGACGTTGCCGCCCCGCACCTTGTCCTCGAACACCCAGCCCGAGCCTGGCTTGCCCGGCTCGAGATCGATGACCACATGGCCGAACATGCCGGAGCCGCCGGTCTGGCGCTTCAGCTTGCCCTCGATCTTGTGCACCGCCCGCTTGACCGTCTCCCGGTAGGCAACCTGGGGCCGGCCGACGTTGGCCTCGACCTTGAACTCGCGCATCATCCGATCGACCAGCACCTCCAGGTGCAGCTCGCCCATGCCCTCGATGATGGTCTGGCCGGTCTCTTCGTCACCGTGGACCCGGAAGGTCGGATCCTCGTCGGAGAGGCGGTTGAGGGCATCGGCCAGCTTGTCCTGGTCGGACTTGGTCTTCGGCTCGATGGCGACGGCGATCACCGGCTCGGGGAACGTCATCGACTCGAGCTGGATGGGGGCATTCTGGGCGGCCAGCGTGTCACCGGTCTTGGTGTCCTTCATGCCCACGGCGGCGACGATGTCGCCGGTCATGATCTCCTCGATGTCCTCCTGGCGGGCGGCGTGCATCCGCAGCAGGCGACCGAAACGCTCCCGCTTGCCGGTGGTGGTGTTGACCACGGCGTCACCCTTGGTGGCCGTGCCCGAATACACCCTCATGTAGGTGAGCTTGCCCACGTAGGGGTCGCTCATGATCTTGAAGGCGAGGGCGCTGAACGGCTCGTCATCGGAGGCGGCGCGAGAGATCAGCTCGGTCTCGTGACCGGGCCGGAATCCCTCCATCGGCGGCAGGTCGGCCGGGCTCGGCAGGTAGTAGACGACGGCGTCGAGCAGCGGTTGGACGCCCTTGTTCTTAAAGGCGGAGCCGCACAGCACCGGAACGAAATCGCGGTTGATGGTCCCCTTGCGAATGGCGGTCCGGATCTCATCCGGTTCCAGCGAGCCCGCCTCGAGATACTTCTCGAGGATCGCCTCATCCTCGGAGGCGACCACGTCGAGCATCTTGTGGTGCCACTCGTCTGCCTGGTCCTGGTACTCGGCAGGGATGTCGATGACCTCGCGCTCCTTGCCCTCGTCGTCGTGCCAGACGATCGCCTTCATCTCCACCAGGTCGATGAGGCCGGCAAGCTTGTCCTCGGCGCCCATGGGAATCTGGATCGGAACCGGGTTGCCGCCGAGACGCTCCACGATCGACTTCACCGAGGCATGGAAGTCGGCGCCGACACGGTCCATCTTGTTGATGAAACCGATCCGGGGTACGCCGTACTTGTCGGCCTGGCGCCACACCGTCTCCGACTGCGGCTCCACACCGGACACGGCGTCGAACACCGCCACAGCCCCGTCGAGGACGCGCAACGATCGCTCCACCTCGACGGTGAAGTCGACGTGGCCCGGAGTGTCGATGATGTTGATGGTGTGGCCCAGCCACTCGGCGGTGGTAGCGGCGGAGGTGATCGTGATGCCGCGCTCCTGCTCCTGCTCCATCCAGTCCATCACCGCGGCGCCCTCGTGG
>CAZOGW010000145.1:0-6970 GCA_964579415.1 uncultured Acidimicrobiaceae bacterium
GCCGGGTCGGCGCGCATGCGCATGAGCATCTCCACGGCGCGGACGCCCATCTGCTCGCGGTCGATGCGCACGGTGGTGAGTGCGGGCCGGACCAGCGCGCTCAGCTGCAGGTCGTCGACGCCTATCACCGAGATGTCCTCGGGGACGGCGCGGCCGCTGTCGGCGAAGGCGTGCAGGGCGCCCATCGCCATGATGTCGGTATAGGCGAAGACGCCGTCGAGATCGGGAAAGCGCGCCAGCAGCTCGCCGGCTCCGGCGGCTCCGCCGTCGACGGTTTCGTCCGCCCACACCAGGGCTTGATCGACGTCGTAGCCCAGATCGCCGATGGCTTCGCGGAACCCGGTCTGGCGAGGCTCTTCCACAAGCTGCGCCGACCGGGTCGAGATCATCCCGATGCGGCGCCGATCGAGAGACACCAGGTGCTCCACGGCGAGGTGAGCGCCACGGCGGGTGTCCCACTCCACCGAGCCGATGCGGGGGTGTTCGATGCGGTGGTCGATGGCCACGACGGGCACGCCACGATCGGCGACCGCGACCAACTGTTCCTCGGCCCCGCGCACCGGGAACACAATCACCCCGTCGCTTCCCCTGTCCACCAGAGACTGCAGGATCATCTCCTGGCGACGGGCGTCGCCCTCCGAGCTGGTCAGGTACAGCAGGTAGCCGAAGCGGTCTCCGGCACGCTGGATCCCCCGCGCCAACTCGGCGAAGAAGGGGTCGTTGAGGTAGGTCGCCACCAGTCCCAGCGTGTAGCTCTGGCGGGTCACCAGGCCGCGGGCCATGAGGTTGGGGCGGTAACCGAAGGCCTCGACCGCCTCCAGGACGCGCCGGCGGGTCTCTTCGGCGGGACCGGGGACGTCGTTGACCACACGCGACACCGTCCGCACGGAGACACCGACCTCGGCGGCGATGTCATGCAGTGTCGGCGGTCGGCCGGTGCCGGGAGGAGTGCGCGAGGAGGCCATGGCGTGAGAGACGTTACCAGGGCCGAAAGACGACCCTTGCCAACGCTGGCAGGCACTTGCTAACGTTGGCAAGAGGAGACACCGGTCAACCGTCCGGAGACTGGGAGGGCACCGCGATGGGGCAGCAGGCGCTGTGGTTCGGGGGCGACTACAACCCCGAGCAGTGGCCCGAGGAGACGTGGGCCGAAGACCTCGCCGCCTTCGAACACCTCGGTGTCAACACCGTGACCCTCCCCGTCTTCGCCTGGAGCGCCCTCCAGCCGGCCAAGGACCGCTTCGAGTTCGGCTGGCTCGACCGTGTCCTGGACGGGCTGGCGACCCGCAGCATCGGCGTGGTGTTGGCGACACCTACCGCGGCGCAGCCGGCGTGGATGTCGGCCGCCTATCCCGAGATGTTGCCCGTCGACTCCGCCGGCCGGAGGCGTCGCCACGGCGGGCGGATCAACTACTGCCCCACCTCGACGGCCTACCGCGGCGCCGCAGCCGAGATCGCCGCGGCGCTGGCGGAGCGATATGCCGCGGTCCCCGGCCTCCGCCTCTGGCACGTCAACAACGAATACGGGCCGACGTGTTACTGCGACGGATGCCGCGACGAGTTCCAGCGGTGGCTGGAGGAGCGGTACGGGACCCTCGACGACCTCAACGAGGCATGGGGCACCGCCTTCTGGGGGAACACGCTGCGGGACTGGAACGAGGTCGAGTTCCCTTCGCAGCTCAATGCGCTGCGGAGGACGCCGGCCGGCTCGGTGGAGTTCTCGCCCATCCCCGGCATCGCACTCGATCACTCACGGTTCGTCTCGCGGGCACTGCTGCAGTGTTACCTGACCGAGAAGGACGTGTTGCGGCGCATCACCCCCGACATCCCCGTCACCACCAACTTCCACGGCCCGGTGCCCACCATCGACTGGCAGGAGTGGGGCCCTCACCTCGACGTGGTGTCCTGGAACTCCTATCCCACCGGGGACAGTCATTGGACCGACGCCGCCTTCGGTCACGATCTGGCGCGGTCGGCAGGCGGGCGTAGCGACTTTCTCATGATGGAGGCGGCGCCGGGACCGGTGAACTGGCAGCCGATGAGCTCGTTGACGCGCCCCGGCAGGGTGCGCCTCCATGCGCTGCAGGCGGTGGCGCGGGGATCCCGAGGCGCTCTCTACTTCCAGATGCGGCAGTCGCGCTCGGGCAACGAACTGCATCACGCCGCCTTCATCCCGCGCCACGGCAGGCTGGACACCCGCATGGGCGACGAGTTGCGCAGCCTGAGCGCCGATCTCGGGGCCATCGGCGTGCCTCCCGAGACCCACCGTCTCGAGACGCGCACCGCCCTGGTCTTCGAGTGGGACAGCTGGTGGGCACACCACGCCACCCCCGGCCTCGACCAGCGTTCGCGCTACCTGGAGACGGCGCGCCGGTTCCACCGGATCCTCAACGAGCGGGGTCTCCCCGTCGATATCGTCGACGGCGAGCGCGCCGCCGGCGGGGACTACGACGTGGTGGTGGCTCCCGGGCTGTACCTGGTGACGGAGCAGACCGCCGCCGCGCTGTACGACTTCGTCGCCGCCGGGGGATTGTTCGTCACCACGGTGGGTTCCGGGATCGTCGATGCGGCGGCGTCGGTCCACCGCGGCGGTGCCGAGCCCTCCTGGCGGCGCCTACTCGGCTGCTGGGTGGAGGAGACCGACGCGCAACCTCCCGCGGTGGTGAACCGGGTCCGCTTCGACGACGGCGGCTCTGCGCCCGCCCGCGAGCTGTTCGACATCGTGCGCCTCGACACTGCCGGGGCCGTCGCCGTCTTCGAGGACGACTTCTACGCGGGCGGCCCGGCAGTGACCTCGAACCGCGTAGGTAGGGGATCGGCGCTGTACCTGGCCTCACCGTCCCCGGAACTCTTCGCCGCGGTCGTCGACCGGTATCTGGAGATTCCGGATCCTCCCCCTCCTGCGGGGGTGGAGCGTGTTCGCTGGGACGGCGCCGGCGAAGCGCTGCTCTTCTTGCTCAATCACGGGGGGGAGGCCACGACCGTCACCCTGCCGGAGGGCGAGTGGGAGGACCGGCTGGGTGGCGGGCGGCTCGGGGCCGAGGTGGTGCTGGGACCGGCGCAGGCCGTCGTGGCGGGAGCACCGGAGTGAGCAGGGTTGCGACGACGGCCCGGCGATTTCGACAGCGAGAGCGCGTTCTGACAACAAGAGCGCGGTCAGACCATGAAGGAGACAGGACCGGGGAGGACGCGCCGTCTCCCCCGACCACGGGACACGAAGGAGCACGTGAGATGAAGTCACGAAACCGCAGGCGGATATTCGCACTGTTGGCAGTCATGGCACTGGTGATGGTGGCGTGTGGAGGAGACGACGATCCGGCGGCGACCACGGCCGCACCGAGCACGACCGAGGCCCCCGGAGCCGCGCCGCCGGCGATCACCGAGGCCCCCGGCACGACGGCAGCGCCTGACACCACCGCGGTGCCCGACTCGACCGAGGTGCCGTCCTCCACGGAGGCGCCGGAGGGGATGGAGAGCGAGAACCTGACGCTGTGGGTGTACGACGACGGCCGCATCGAGATCCTCAGCGAACTCGGCGAGGAGTTCGCCGAGGAGTACGGGGTGGACCTGACCATCGAGGCGGTCGACCTCACCGAACTGCGCCAGCAGATGCAGCTGGGGAGCGGTCCCGATCTCGCCATCATCCCCCACGACAACCTGGGTGCGCTGGTGGAGTCCGGGGCCGTGGTGCCCCTCGACCTGGGCGACAAGGAGGGTGAGTACCTCCCCAACTCCATCGACGGCTTCACCTACAACGGGGAGTTGCACGGGCTGCCGCTGGCGGTGGAGAACCTCGGCTTCTTCTACAACACCGACATGGTCGCCGAGCCGCCTGCCACCTGGGACGAGGTGCGCGAGGTGGGGGCGGCGCTGGTCGAGAGCGGTGACGCCGAGTCGGCGATCGGTTTGCCCGACCTCACCTACAACTCGTACCCGGTGTTCACCTCCTTCGGGGGCTACATCTTCGGGCGCGACGATGCCGGCAACTTCGTCGCCGACGACCTCGGCATCGCCAACGAGGGGATGGTGGAAGGGCTCACCTGGATCGGGGATCTGGCAGCTGATGGCCTCATCCCGCAGAACGTGGACTGGGACGCGGCCCACGTGTTGTTCGAGACCGGCCGCCAGCCGTTCATCCTCACCGGACCGTGGGCGGTGAACCGGTTCCAGGAGGCGGGTGTTCCCTACGCCGTCACCACGTTCCCCGCTGCCTCCGATGGCGGCGACGCCGGCTACCCGTTCCTCGGTGTCCAGGGCATCGTGGTCAACGCGGCGTCTCCCAAGCTGCTGCTGGCGCAGACGTTCGCGCTGGAGAAGATCGCCACCGAGGACTCCATGCTGCGGATCTACGAGGCCGAGCCCCGTCCGTCGGCATGGACCAGCGTGTTCGAGCTCGCCACCGATCCCGACGCCCAGGGCTTCAACGCTGCCGGCGTGGCGGCGGTGCCGATGCCGTCGATCCCGGCCATGGGGTTCGTCTGGGATGCCTGGGTCAATGCGGGGACGCTGGTGATGACGGGCGAGCTGGAGCCGGCGGAGGCGCTGGCCCAGGCCGAGGAGCAGATCCAGGGCCAGATAGAGGATGGCGGCTGAACGTCCGCGGTGAGGCACCGAGCCGTGGGACTCACCAAGGACCGGGCGCCCGGGGCGCCGACCGTCTCCCCCCGGGGGAGACGGTCGGCGCGCGCCTCGCGGCCGACCGAGCAGATTCCACGCGCTACCTACATCCGTGGCGCGGTGGTCGTGTCGCTGGGCGCGGTGGGAGCCTTCTGGCTGATGCGGGCGCTGCTCATCGACGGTCTGGCGCTCCTGGCTTCTGCGATCGGCGCCGTCACCGTCTTCCTCCTCGTCGTCTACCTGCGGAGGCGGTTCTCGGCGATGCGCTGGATGGCGATCGGCGTTGCCGTCGCCGCCATGTTCTCGATCTACCCCATCGTGTACAACGTCTCCATCGCCTTCACCAACATGGGCGGGGGGCACGTGCTCACCAAGGAGCAGGCCATCGCCCGCATCGAGACGCAGACGTTCCTGCCCGAGGGCGCCGCCGCCTACGCGTGGTCCGCCTATACCGACGGGACGGCCTACGCCCTGCTGCTGTTCGCCGAGGACGGCACCACCCGCTTCGTGCGTCAGGACGGGCCCATCGAGGAGGCGGCGCCGGCCGACCCTGAGCAGCCACCCGCCGAGTTGGACGGGTACCGTCTCATGGCGCCGAACCAGGTGGTGCCGATCATCGACCGGCTGGGAGCCATCGACTTCGGCGAGGAACCCGAGGTCGTCCGCATCCAGTCGCTGCGGGAGGCGGCGGCGACCCAACCCCGCTTCGTGTACGACCCCGCCGCCGACGCCATGGTCGACCAGGTCACCGGAGCCGTCTATCCAGCGGTCGAGGGCTCCTTCGTCGGCGAGGACGGGGAGGAACTGATCCCGGGCTTCATGATCAATGTGGGCTGGGACAACTTCGCCCGGATCCTCGGCAACGACGCCATCCGCGGTCCCCTCGCCCAGGTCCTGGTGTGGAGCTTCGTCTTCGCCCTGGCGTCGGTGGGGATCAGCTTCCTGATAGGAGTGGCGGTGGCGGTCCTGTTCGAGGACCTCCCCGGGCGGCGCCTCATCCGGGCGCTGCTCATCATCCCCTACCCGATCCCGGTGCTGGTGTCGGTGCTGATATGGCGCAGCATGCTCAACCCCGACCTGGGGACGATCGGCGTGTTCCTGGAGAACGTGTTCGGCTGGACGCCGCAATTCTTCCTCGACGCCACCTGGACCAGGATCGCCCTGATCTTCGTCAACGTCTGGGTGTCGTACCCGTACTTCTACGTGGTCAGCTCAGGGGCGCTGCGCTCCATATCCCATGACATGTACGACGCCGCCGAGGTGGACGGGGCGTCGCCGTGGCAGCGGTTCCGCTTCATCACCTGGCCCCAGCTCCTGGTGATCGTCATGCCGCTCCTCATCGCCTCATTCGCCTTCAATTTCAATAACTTCAACCTGATCTACATCTTCAACCAGGGCAACCCGCCGATGGCGGGGACCAGCATCCCCATCGGTCAGACCGACATCCTGATCTCGTTCATCTACAAGCTGGCGTTCCAGTCGACGGCCCCCGACTACGCACTGGGGGCCGCCATCTCGGTGGCCCTGTTCGTGGTGGTGGGCTCGATGACGTACTTCCAGATAAAGGCGACCCGGGCATTGGAGGCGCGATGACCGCGGATGTGACTCGACGGCGCTCCAGCCGGCGTAACTGGTGGTGGCGTTACCTGCTGGCGGCGATCATGATCGGGATCGTCTTGCTGCCGGCGTTGTGGGTGATCTCGGCGTCGCTGAACCCGGCCAAGACGCTGGTGGGGGCACGGTTGGTCCCCCGCAACCCGGGCCTGGTCAACTACCGCGACCTGCTCACGCACCCCTCCTTCCCCTTCATGACCTGGATGTGGAACTCGCTCAAGGTGACCGTCATCTCGGTGGGGCTCACCGTCGCCATCACCATCGCCTCGGGCTACGCCCTCTCCCGGTTCCACTTCGCCGGAAAGAAGCGGTTCATGACGGGGATCCTCATCCTCAACGTCTTCCCCGCCGTGCTGGCCATCATCGCCCTGTTCGGGATGATGCAGCAGTTCAGGATCCACATACCGTGGTTCGGCCTCGACACCCACGCCGGGCTCATCGCCATCTAGGTTGCCTACGGCATGGGGATCAACGTGCTGCTGGTGAAGGCGTACATCGACGCCCTTCCCCGCGACATGGAGGAGTCGGCGCTGGTCGACGGAGCCAACCGTGGCCAGGCATTCCGCAAGATCGTGCTCCCGGTCATCCTTCCCATCGTGGTGACGGTCGCCGTGCTGCAGTTCTTCGTGGTCTACGGCGACTTCGTCATCGCCCGCGTGATGCTGCGCAGCACCGAGAACCTGACGGTGATGGTGGGGCTGCTGCTGTTCCAGACCCAGCGCTTCGAACAGGACTGGGG
>CAZOGW010000146.1:0-4931 GCA_964579415.1 uncultured Acidimicrobiaceae bacterium
CAAAGCCGGGGGGAGACAAAGCACGCTCTCGACCCGCCCTGCGCAAAGCCTCCGGCGGGGCCACTCCCCCCGCAAAGCCGGGGGGAGACAAAGCACGCTCTCGACCCGCCCTGCGCAAAGCCTCCGGGCGGCCCACTCCCCCCGCAAAGCCGGGGGGAGACAAAGCACGCTCTCGACCCGCGCTTCGCAAAGCCTCCGGGCGGCCCACTCCCCCCGCAAAGCCGGGGGGAGATGAAGGCGGTCCCGGCCGTTCATGGGTCCACCCTCGCCATCACGAGAGGGGGGAGGGTTGCGGGGGGCTCGTCGGATACCTGCCAGGCGGAGGCGAGGCGGTCGCGGGCGGCGGCGAGTTGGTCGGGATGGTTGTAGGCCACCTGAGCCAGCGGCTCGCCGGCCGCCACCGGATCTCCGACCTTCTTGAGAAGGGTGATGCCGACGGTGTGATCGACTTCGTCCTCCTTGCGTTGCCTGCCGCCGCCGAGGCGGACGCAGGCGACGCCGAGATCGAGGGCGTCGCAGCGGGTCACGAATCCCGAGCCCGGGCTGGGTACCGGTTCGGCGTGCGCTGCCGATCCCAGCAGGGAGCGGTCGGAGAGGACATTCGGGTCGCCGTCCTGCGCCTCGATCACGCCGGCGAGAACCTCGAGGGCGCGGCCACTGGAAACGGCTTCCTGGAGAAGCCTTCGGGCCTCGGCGGCGTCGCTGGTGATCCCGCCGCCGATGAGCATCTCGATCCCCAACTGCAGCGTCAGCTCGGTGACGTCGGCAGGCCCGTGGCCCTCGAGCACGTCGAGGGACTCGGCGATCTCGTTGGCGTTGCCGATCTGGCGGCCCAGCGGCTGGCTCATGTCGGTGAGCAGTGCGGTCACCCGGGTGCCGTGGGCGGCGCCGATGCCGACCATGGTCTCGGCCAGCTCCCGTGCCGAGGCTTCGTCCTTCATGAAGGCGCCGGAGCCGACCTTGACGTCGAGGACCAGGGCGTCGATACCCTCGGCCAGCTTCTTCGACATGATCGACGACGAGATCAGCGGGATGGAGGGCACGGTGCCGGTGGCGTCGCGCAGGGCGTAGATACGGCGGTCGGCGGGGACCAGCGTCTCCGACTGGCCCGCCAGCACCAGGCCGTGAGCATGGAGGATGCGGTGGAACTCGGCCGGGTCGAGGGCGCTGCGGAAGCCGGGGATGGCGTCGAGCTTGTCCAGCGTCCCCCCGGTGTGGCCCAGGCCCCGCCCCGACATCATGGGGACGGCAACCCCGCAGGCAGCGACCATGGGGGCCAGGGGGATGCTGATCTTGTCGCCGACACCGCCGGTGGAGTGCTTGTCCACTTTGGGGAGGGCCAGGTCGGAGAAGTCGAGGACCTCGCCGGAGTGCAGCATGGCGTCGGTCCAGGCGGACAGCTCGGCGGGCGCCATCCCCGAGAAGAAGATCGCCATCAGCAGGGCTGACATCTGGTAGTCGGGGAGGACGTCGGCGGTGTACTGGGCGATCACCCAGCGCAGCTCGTCGCCGGTGAGCTCACCGCCGTCGCGCTTGCGCTCTATCAGCTCCGTTGCCGAAGGTGTGACCAATGATGTCTCCTGGGCGTCCGGCCCGCTTCATGGCGGGCCCGCTGTGCTCGTGGTGCGGCGGTAAGCCTATCCGCCTACCGCCGGCGCCCCGCCGGGGGTACCCGCCCGTTGCGGATCGAGACCCCCTCGGAGCGCAGCCGGGCGGCATGTTCGGCTTCGTGTCCCGGCACCAGGCGGCCACCGGCGGTGACCACCCGCCACCAGGGGAGGCCGGGGACTGCGCCGAGCACGTTGCCCACCGCCCGGGCCGCTCCCGGGAACCCGGCCTCGGCGGCCACCTCCCCGTAGGTGACCACGGTCCCTTCGGGGATGGCCATGATGACGTCGGCGACAGCCGACGTGAAGTCGAGCTCTTCGCCGGTCCCGTCGCCGTCCACGGGGCCACGGTAGCCAGCGCCGCCGGATGAACCGGGCGGCCCGCCCTGACGGGTGGGCGCACCGTGCCATCTACAATCCGGCCGTCATGTTCGACAGCATCTCCGGCAGGCTCAACGACGTCTTCTCGCGGCTGCGCGCCAAGGGGCGGCTCTCCGAGGGTGACGTCGATGCCGCTCTGCGCGAGGTCCGGCTTGCGCTTCTCGAGGCCGATGTCAATGTCGGTGTGGTCAAGTCGTTCCTGGCCAGGGTCAAGGAGCGCGCCGTGGGCGCCGAGGTCACCAAGAGCCTCACCCCGGGTCAGCAGGTGGTGAAGATCGTCCACGAGGAGTTGCTGGTCACCCTCGGCGACGAGGCGCCGCTGGTGCGCCCTTCCGCCCCGCCGCTGGTCATCCTCATGGTGGGCCTGCAGGGATCCGGTAAGACGACCACCGCAGCCAAGCTGGCCCGGCACCTCAAGTCGAAGGGCCGCCGCCCCCTGCTCGTCGCCGCCGATCTGCAGCGCCCCGCCGCCATCGACCAGTTGGAGACCCTGGGGAAGCGCATCGGCGTCCCGGTCTATGCCGATCGCAAGGCGAGCCGCATCAGCCGGGTCGGCAAGGCGGCGATCAAGTACGCCCGTGACGAGAGCTGCAACGTCATCATCATCGACACCGCCGGGCGCCTCCAGATCGATGAAGAGCTGATGAGGGAGCTGTCGGTCCTGGAGAAGACCGTCGACCCCGACGAGGTGTTGCTGGTGGTCGACGCCATGACCGGTCAGGAGGCGGTCAACGTCGCCCAGGGCTTCCTGGAGCGCACCGATCTCACCGGCCTGGTGCTCACCAAGGTCGATGGCGACGCCCGGGGCGGCGCCGCCATCTCGGCCCGCGAGGTGACCGGCCGGCCCATCAAGTTCGTCGGTCTCGGTGAGGGTATCGACGACCTCGACGTGTTCCACCCCGACCGTATGGCGTCACGCATCCTGGGTATGGGCGACGTCCTCTCCCTCATCGAGAAGGCGGAGACAGCCTATGACGAGGCCGAGGCGGCGGCCGCGGTGGAGAAGTTGCGGGAGGGGCAGTTCAACCTCGAGGACTTCCTGGAACAGTTCCAGCAGCTGCGCAAGATGGGACCATTGCAGCAATTGGTTAGTATGCTTCCCGGCGCCGGGCAGGCCCTGCGCGACGTCCAGGTGGACGAGCGCAACCTGAACCGGGTCGAGGCGATCATCCGCTCGATGACGCCCGAGGAGCGGCGCGACCCGCGATCCATCAACGGGAGCAGAAAGCGCCGAATCGCCGCGGGGTCGGGGACACGTCCCCAGGACGTCAACGCCGTCCTGAAGCAGTTCTCCGAAGCCCAGAAGATGATGAAAGCCATCGCCGGCGGCAAGGCCCCGATACCGGGCCTGCCGGGGATGGGCCGCAGACCAAAGAGGTGACGTAGATGCCAGTGAAGATCCGCCTGACGCGGATGGGCAAGAAGAAGCAGCCGTCCTATCGCGTCGTCGTGGTCGATTCGCGCAGGCCGCGCGATGGCGCCTACATCGAGCAGATCGGCCGGTACGACCCGCTCCAGGAGCCGTCGCTCATCGAGATCGACAACGACAAGGCGCTCGCCTGGCTCTCCAAGGGTGCCCAGCCCACCGACCGTGCCAAGAAGCTCCTCGAGATCTCCGGTGCCTGGACCCAGTACCGCATCGCCCGGGGGGACATCCACACCATCGACGCCGCCCCGGCGCCCGCCACCGCCGAGCCGGCATCCACCGAACCGGCGGCGCACATCCCCGTGGTGCACGTCGTCGGTGGTGACGAACCCGCCGAGGCCGTGGCTGAGGAGCTTGTCGAGGAGGCTGTGGCTGAGGCTGTGGTCGAGGAGCTTGTCGAGGAGGCCGTGGCTGAGGCTGTGGTCGAGGAGCTTGTTGAGGAGGCTGTGGCTGAGGCTGTGGTCGAGGAGCTTGTCGAGGAGGCTGTGGCTGAGGACGCCACCGGGGAGGTGACACCGTGAGCAAGGGCGACATCGCTTCTCGCGTGGTGCGTTACGTCACCGAGCAGATCGTCGACGACGCCTCGTCCGTCCATGTCGAGATCGTCGACGACGGTGAGGACGCTGTGTTGGCCGAGGTGAAGACGGCCAAGTCGGACATGGGCCGGGTGATCGGCCGGCGCGGCCGCGTCGCCCGCGCCATCCGCACCCTCGCCTCCGCCGCCGGCGACGAGGAAGGCATCGACGTCTCCGTCGAGTTCCTGGATTGAATCAGGATCCAGTAGCCGGTATCCAGTATCCGGTACCGGGTGCCGAGAGCGTGGCGTGGACGCGGCCGATCGGGTAGAAGTCGGGTACGTCGCCCGGGCACACGGCGTGCGCGGGGGTGTACTCGTGTCGGGTGTCGCAGACGATCTCACCTGGTTCGCGCCCGGGTCGGTGCTGGTCGGCATGCCCCGATCGGGCACGATCCGGCGGGATCTCACGATCCGAGCCACCAACGCCCACAACCACGGGATCGTGGTGTACTTCGCCGAGGTCGATGATCGGGACGCCGCCGAATCCCTCAAGGGGACGGCGCTGACCGCCGAGCGCTCCCGCCGCCGGGACCTGGGGCCCGACGAGTACTGGCCGGACCAGTTGCGGGGTCTCGCCGCTGTCGGCGTGGACGGCGGGGAACTGGGCGTCGTCACCGACGTGGTGGTCGGTGGTCCTCAGGACCGCCTCGTGGTGACCACTACCGCCGGCGCCGAGGTGGACGTCCCTTTCGTCGCCGCCATCGTCACCGCGGTGCTGCCCGACCGGGTGGTCATCGATGCTCCGCCGGGTCTCTTCGACTGACCTTCCGTACTTTGGGCTCCACACGACGCTGGGCGTCGTCGGGAACCCTGGGTTGGTGACCGTGTCTGAACTTTGGGCTCCACACGTCGCTGAGCGTCGTCGGGAACCCTGGGTTCACCCCGCCGCGTGAACTTTGGGCTGTGGGCGTCGCTGGGCGTCGTCGGGAACCCTGGGTTC
>CAZOGW010000146.1:5031-6938 GCA_964579415.1 uncultured Acidimicrobiaceae bacterium
CGTCGGGAACCCTGGGTTCGTGACCGTGTCTGAACTTTGGGCTCCACACGTCGCTGGGCGTCGTCGGGAACCCTGGGTTCGTGACCTGCTACGACACGTCGAGCGGTACCGTCAACTCGTCGACGGGCTCGCCGTCCCTCGTCGAGACGACCACGAGATCGACGGTGCCGGTGGGGCCGTCGGTGACCCGGGCGGTGAACTCCTTCCACAGGTTGTCGGACTCGGCCAGCGTCACCTCCACCGTCCGGGCCTCCGCAGAGCCCACCCCCAGGGTGGCGATGACCTGGCCGACCCGGGGCGCCACGTACCCCGTGATCTCCAGCGGGTAGCCGGCCGTCCCGCGCTGCGGCGCCAGCAGCACCGTCTCCGCCGAACCCGCCGGCGGCGCCACACCGGCCGCCGAAGTCACCGGGCGCAGATCGACGACGATGCGCGCCGGCGAGGAGGCGAGGAACGCTCGGGCCTCGATCCCGCCGAGTGCGTCCAGGTGCAGGTCCACGGCAACCGTCCCGCCGGTGAGCTCCACCGCGTAGGCGGCCGCCACCATCCTCCCGTCGACCACGGTGCGGCTCACCGCCGACATCTCCACCTCCTCGGGAAGCGAGATGCGCAGGATCCCGGTGTCGGGCCGGAGCTCCACCGTGGTGCGGCCAACCGTCGCAGCCGGGGATCCGCCCTCGGTGGCGAGGTCGATGACGAATCGCTCGCACACCTCGGTGATCGACCAGCGCAACCCGGAAACGATGCCGGCGTCGCCACCGTCACCCCCGAAAGCGGCGACGACACCGTCGGCTGCGAAGGCCACGTCTCCGCTAACGCAGGCGGGAGGGCCGGAGTCGGCGGGCATCTCGGTGTCCTCCGTCGAGTCTGCGGTGTCGCCGGGGACCGCGGTCGTGACAGCCGGCGTGTCTTCACCGCTCTCGCCGCCGTCGCCCACCGTACAACCGACCAGGCACAGCGCCATGGCGAGTACACATGCGGTGGCCGTGCGTGGCATCGCGGCAGGGTACCGGCCGGACTCCCCCTACCCCCGGGATCGTCTTCCCGACGTCCCGGGTGCCGTAGCCTCCACCCTGCCCATGCGTATCCACGTGGTAACCATCTTCCCCGAGCTGTTCTCCTCGCCGCTGGAGGTGAGCCTGGTGGGCAGAGCGCGCTCCGAGGGCATTCTCGATATCGATCTGGTCGACCTGCGCACCTGGGGTAAGGGTGTCCACCGCGCCGTCGACGATGCCCCCTTCGGCGGCGGAGCCGGGATGGTGATGGCCGTGGAGCCTCTCGACCACGCCCTGGAGCCTCTGGCAGGTACCCGGCGCATCCTGCTGACACCGGCGGGGACACCCCTCACTCAGGCGCACCTCGACCGCTGGGCCGGTCTCGACGCCCTCACCCTGGTGTGCGGGCGATACGAGGGCGTCGACGAGAGGGTCGCCGAGCACCTGGTGGACGAGCAGGTCTCGCTGGGCGACTACGTGCTGCTCGGCGGCGAGGTGGCGGCGCTGGCCGTCATCGAGGGCGTCACCCGGCTCCTCCCCGGCGTGGTGGGGAACCCCGAGTCGGTGCAGACCGAGAGCTTCCGTGACGGCCTTCTCGAAGAGCCCCAGTACACCCGTCCCGCCGCCTACCGCGGCTGGGAGGTCCCCGAGATCCTCCTCTCCGGCGACCACGGCCGGATAGCCGCATGGCGAGCTGAGCAACGCCTGAAGCGGACCAGGGAACGGAGGCCCGATCTGTTGAAGGACGTTGCGGAGGACAGCGACGATGCGCCGGAGTAGGGAGGTACTTGGTACTTGGTACTTGGTGGGCGCTCGCAATGGACGCCACAACGTGATACGTGATACGTAATACGCTCCCCGATTTCCGCAACCTCGTGCAGCCGGGTTAACATTGCGTGCTCCCCTTCTTTT
>CAZOGW010000147.1:0-6837 GCA_964579415.1 uncultured Acidimicrobiaceae bacterium
GACGCCACCCTGCTCGCCGGCGACGAGGTGAGAGCCGAGCTCGAAGGGCTCCGGTCGCGCATCCTGGAACGATATGGGACGGGTGACGGCGTGGGGATGTCGGAGGCCGTGTGACACCCCTAGCATCGGGCATGTGAACGCCAACCTCACCATCTCCGAGATCGTCACCATCGTCCTGGTGATCCTCGTGGTCTTCGGACCGCACCGCCTTCCCGAGATGGCGCGCAAGGCAGGGGAGATGCTGGCCAAGGTCCGCCAGGCCGCCAGCACCGTCCGCGACGAGTTCTCCCGGGAGATGGAGGAGATCAAGGAGGTGGCCGCACCCCTCACCGATCTCGACGCCGAGCTGAAGAAGGCCAAGGCCGACATCCAGCAGTCGATGCCACGGATGGACGACATACCCGGAGCGGCGGACGTGCAACGGGTGATCAACCCTGTGCCGGACATCGCCGAGGAGCCTTCCCACCCGGCCCCGGAGGTCGATCCGGCGACCGTTCAGGCGCTGACGGACGAGGCGGCCGCAGCCGAGGCCGCCGCCGCGGAGGCGAGGGCACGTGCCGAGGCGGCCGCGGCTGCCCTGGCGGCTGACGGCGGGCACCCCGATCCGCCAGCCGATGGTGAAGGCGGGGACCTCGACGAAGTGGGTGGCGCGGCGTGACCGACCGCCCCCTCAGCTTCATGGAGCATCTCGTCGAGCTGCGGCGCCGGATCGTGTTCGCCGCCATGGCCCTCGCCGTCACGACGGTGGTGGCGTTCTTCTTCTACTCGGACATCCTCGAGCTGCTGTCCCGCCCCTACACCGAGGCCACCGGGCTGCGCCTGGCCGTGTTCCAGCCCACGGAGAGCTTCACGCTGGCCCTGCGCATCTCCCTGTTCGCCGGCGTGGTGCTCGCCAGCCCCTTCATCATCTACCAGATCTGGGCGTTCATCTCCCCGGCGCTGACCCAGCAGGAGAAGAAGTACGTCATCCCGTCGTCGGCGGCCCTGGGCATCCTCTTCATGATCGGCGTCGTCGGCGGCTTCTTCGCCCTGCCCCTCACTCTCGACGTGCTCCTCAGCTTCGGCGCCGACCTGCTCCAGCCCACCATCGGCGCCGAGTTCTACCTCCGCTTCGCCATGCGCTTCCTGTTGGCCTTCGGTATCGCGCTGGAGTTCCCCGTGTTCCTCTTCGCCGGAGCGGCTCTCGGGTTCCTCACTTCCGCCCAGCTCAAGAGCTGGCGCCGCTACGCCATCGCCATCATCCTCGTCGGGGCGGCCCTGCTCACCCCCGGCGGCGACCCCATCACCCTGCTGATACTGGCGGCCCCGATGTACCTGCTCTACGAGCTCACCATCCTCGCCATCCGCTTCATCCTCAAGAAATGAGCGACGACGGTCCGCTCGCAGGGTTCCTCGCCTCCCTGCCCTTCACGCCGGACCGGTTCCAGGTGGAGGCCATCGGGCACATCGCCGCCGGGATGTCGGTGGTGGTGTCGGCGCCCACCGGAGCCGGGAAGACGCTCATCGCCGAGGCTGCCGTCGAGATGGCCAAGCGCCGGGGCCGGCGCGCCTTCTACACCACGCCGATCAAGGCGCTCTCCAACCAGAAGTTCGGTGACCTGAGGGCCGTCCACGGTGACGAGGCGGTGGGGCTGCTCACCGGCGACGACGTGGTCAACGGCGACGCCGCCATCGTGGTGATGACCACCGAGGTGCTGCGCAACATGATCTACGCAGACTCCGACGCCCTCGACGACCTTGCGGTGGTGATCCTCGACGAGGTGCATTACCTGCAGGACCGCTACCGGGGCTCGGTGTGGGAGGAGGTCATCATCCACCTCGACCGCCAGGTACAGCTCGTCAACCTGTCGGCCACGGTGGCCAACGCCGAAGAGTTCACAGACTGGGTGCGGGCCCGCCGGGGGCCGACGGCCCTGGTGGAGGAGACGCACCGCCCGGTCCCGCTGGAGAGCATGTACATGCTGGAGGACCGCCACCGCGAGGGCGCCATCGAGTTGCTGCCGGTGTTCGACCGCAAGGGAGCGCGTCCCAACCCGGCGGTGGTCAGGATGCTGGCCAAGGGCAGGGGCCGCCGCCCCCGGTTCGCCGCGCCGCGGCGGCTCGAGGTGACGTCCGAGCTGCGCCGGCTCGGCCTGCTCCCCGCCATCTACTTCATCTTCTCCCGGGCCGGCTGCGACCAGGCGGCAGGGTTCGTCGCCTCCGCCCGCCTCGGGCTCACCGACGCCGGGGAGCGCCAGGAGATCCGTACCGTCGCCGAGGCGATGACGGCGCACCTCTCCGTCACCGACCTGGCCGTCCTCGGCTACGCCGAATGGCTCTCCGGGCTGGAGGAGGGGGTGGCGGCACACCACGCCGGCCTGGTGCCGGCGTTCAAACAGGCGGTGGAGGCCCTTTTCTCCGCCGGACTGCTCCGCATCGTCTTCGCCACCGAGACGCTGGCGTTGGGGATCAACATGCCGGCCCGCTCGGTGGTGTTGGAGCGGCTCAGCAAGTTCAACGGCGAGAGCCACGAGCTGCTTCAACCGGGCGACTACACCCAGCTCACGGGCCGGGCGGGCCGGCGCGGCATCGACACCGTCGGCACCGCGGTGGTGCTCCACCAGCGCGACCTTCCCTTCGAGCGGGTTGCCGGCATCGCCGGCCGGGGCGCCCACCCCCTGGTGTCCAGCTTCGCCCCCTCCTACAACATGGCGGTCAACCTGGTGGCCCGCTACACGCGGGAGCGAGCCGAGGAACTGCTGCGCGCCTCGTTCGCCCAGCACCGGATCCGTACCCGCAATGACGAGTTGGGGGAGCGCATCGCCGAGCGCCGCACCGACGCCGCCACCTTCCGCAGGTCGGCCGCCTGCGACCGGGGCGACATCGAGGCCTTCGTCGCCGGCGACGCCGGCGACGTGCGCGAGCTGATGCGCGGGTTCGCTCAGGGCATCGTCGCCGGGCAGGTCCTCAGCCTCCCCGACGGGGACGGCTCCACCCGATGGGCGGTGGTGGCCCGGGGGTACGGGGCCAACCCGAGACTTCTCCTCGTCAGCGAGACCGGCGAGGTGCGCCGCCAACTCGCCGGTGACCTCCAACCGGCGGCGGCAGTGGTGGGGACGGTGATCCTTCCCGAGCCGTTCCGGCCCCGGGAGCGCTCCTACCAGCGCCAGGTCGCCGAAGCGCTGCAGGCCACCGACGCGGCGGCGCCGGTGGCCGCCATCGCCGGATCCGACCCGGTGGCGGCATGTCCCCGACTCGCCGAGCACTTGGGATGGCTGGAGCGGGCCCGCAAGGCGGAGCGCGAGATCGCCAGGCTGGAGCGCCGCCTCGCCGGCGGAAACACCGACGACCTGGTGGCCCGCTTCCGGGCCCTCATCGGGCTGCTCGAGGACCGCGGATACCTCAAGGGATGGGAGCTGACCCTCCGCGGTGAGCGGCTGCGCCAGGTCTACAACGAGCTCGACCTGCTGGTGGTGGAGGCCGTCGAGGAGGGGGTGTTCTCCGGGCTGGACGCCGCCGAGCTCGCCGGCGTCCTTTCCGCCTTCGTCTACGAACCCCGGCGCACCGACACTCCCGGCGCCGTGCCTACCGCGGCGGTGGGCCGTGCCGTGGACCGCATCATGGAGCTGAGCGACGCCATCGCGATGGCCGAGGACCGGCGAGGTATCGCCATGATGCGGCCCCCCGACGACGGGTACGCCGAGCGGATCCACGGCTGGGCGTCCGGCGCCACCCTCGACGACCTCTTCGACGACGAGGCCGCTGCCGGCGACTTCGTCCGCATCGCCCGCCAGACGCTCGACCTGCTGCGCCAGGTGCGGGACACCGTCGGCGGCCTGCGGCTCACCGCAGCCTCCGCCATCGAGGCGATCGACAGGGGAGTGGTGGCCGCCGGTGGGCACTCGTGACCTGGCTGGTGGTCCACAACACGGCCGCCGGGAGGGGTGACGTCACCGCCCGCCTGGCGCAGGCGCTGGAGGCCGAGGACGTCGCCCACCGCACCATCGCCCCCGGGTCCGAAGCGGATACGATCGCCGCCATCCATGCCGCCGTCGACGAAGGGTTCACCCGGTTCGCCGCGGTCGGTGGGGACGGCACGCTACACCTGGTGGTCAACGCTCTCATGGGCCGGGATTGGGTCGAGCCACCAACGGTAGGCGTGGTCCCCGCCGGTTCGGGGACCGACTTCATCCGCACCTTCGCCCTCTCCCGCAAGCTCGAGGACGGGGTGGCCCGCCTGGTCCGCTACGAGCCCTACCTGTGCGACCTGGGTCGGATGGAGGGGTCGTTCGGTACCCGCTGGTTCGTCAACGTCGTCGATGTCGGCCTCGCCGCCGCGGCCGTCGTCGTCGGGAACCGCCTCCCCCGGCCCCTGGGAGCCCTGCGCTACCGGGCCGGCTTCTGGATGGCGCTGCCGTGGTTCCGGCCGGGCCCGCTCACCGTGGACACCGGCCGGCGCACCCTTGCCGTCACCGGACTGAACGTGGTGATAGCCAACGGGCAGTTCTTCGGCGGCGGCCTCAACATCGCACCACAGGCGGCGCTGATGGACGGACTCCTCGACATAGAAGTCTTCGCCTGCAGGCGACGTGCCGCCTTCTCGATCATGCCCCGGGTGGTCCGCGGCCTCCACCTGCGCCACCCCGGTATCAAGATCATGCGTGGCGAGCACATCGCCATCACCGTCCCCGACGACTGGCCCGTCGAAGCCGACGGCGAGGCGGTGGGGACGGGATCCGTGGTCATCGACGTGGTCCCCGGGGCCATCAACATCGCCATCTGAATGGCAACGTACTACGTACTACGTACGGCGTACTGCAAAGTTGGGCAGGCGCGGCGGCGCGCTGCTTCACCCGGTGCGCAGGTGACGTCCCATCAGGTGGGAATACGTTGCGGGAGAGGGTCGTTTGCGGTGGCACATCGGCGGATATACTCCGCGCCGCTCACGAGGTCTGAGGAGACATGGCCAGCGACACCATTGAAGACGAAGGTTCCCCTGAGGCCGAGGCGGCCCCGTGGGGTGACGACGCAGAGTTCGAGGACGAATCCGAGGTCGTCGAGCTCGACAATGATATCGACGAGGACGCCCTGGTGGAGGACGAGCTCGAAGACGACGAGCTGGCCGACGAGGACCTGGGCGACGAAGAGATCGCCGATGACGCCGACATCGACGACGATGACGGCGACGGCGACGAGGAAGCCCTCGACGAACTCGAAGCCGAAGAGCTCGAGATGCTCACCGACGACGAGGAGTCGGAAGCGCTCATCGTCGACGAGGCCGCCGAGATGCGTGCCATCCGGCGGGCCGAGTTGGCGATGGACAGCGACGGTGGGGGAGAGCGTGCCGAGGACGAGTTCCTCTGCCAGAGCTGCTTCCTGGTCCTCAAGCGCAGCCAGCTCGCCAACGCCAGGAAGATGTGGTGCCGCGACTGTGCGGCATAGAAGATACTAAGTACTAGGTACTAGGTACTAGGTACTAGGTACGGAGTGGTGGCTGTGGGAAGCGTGGGACAGGATGAGGTCGTAGGGCTGCTGCAGGAGCTCATCCGCAACGGGTGTGTCAACGACGGCACCGCTGACGGCGGCCATGAAGAGCGCTCGGTGTCGACGCTGGTCGACTACTTCGGCCGGGCGGGCCAGATCGTGGAGCCCCACCCGGGCCGGCAGAACCTGATCTACCGCATCCCCGGCACCGACCCGGCGGCACCCACCCTGCTGCTGCTCCCTCACCTCGACGTGGTGCCGGTGAGCGAGGAGGGATGGAGCCGGGATCCCTTCGGCGCCGAGATCCACGACGGGTTCGTCTGGGGACGGGGCGCCATCGACATGCTCAACGTCACCGCCGCCATGGCAGCCGTCTTCAAGCGCCATCTCGACGGCGACGCCCCACCGCTCCCCGGCGATCTGGTGTTCGCCGCCGTTGCCGACGAGGAGGCCGGTGGGGAACTGGGCGCACTGTGGCTGGCGGAGCACCGCCCCGACCTGGTGGACTGTGACTACCTACTCACCGAGGTGGCAACTCCGGCGCTGTCGCACGTCCCCGGGGCGGGGATCCCTGTCACCGTCGCCGAGAAGGGACCCTCATGGCAGGTGCTCCGCACCCGTGGCGTCCCGGGTCATGCCAGCCAGCCCTACGCCACCAGCAATGCCCTGGTGCCGATGGCGGAGGCGATCAGCCTGCTCGCCAACTCCCCGGTGCCGGCGGTGATCTCGCCGGAGTGGGAGGTATTCGTCGCCGGCATGGGCCTCCCCCGGGATCTGACCGCACGGCTCTGCGACGTGGACACCCTCGACGACGCCATCGCCGAACTGGCCGCCATCGACGTCGGCCTGGCCCGCTGGGCGCACGCCTGCACCCACCTCACCGTGGCGCCCACCACGCTCGACTCGGGCAACAAGAACAACGTCATCCCCGACGGCGCCGAGGCGAGCCTCGACGTCCGCATGGCCCCGGGCCAGGACGAGGCCGCCATCGACGACCACTTCCGCAAGGTGCTCGGCCCGACGCTGTACGACGAGGTCGAGATCGAGGCCCGGTCGCTGCTCCGCCCCAACGGATCGGATGCGGAGGGCCCGCTGTGGGAGGCCATCGGCGACGCAGCCGAGGCCCTCACCGGCTCGCGGCGCCGGCTTCCCATGCTGATCCCGGTGGTCACCGACGCCCGCTTCTTCCGCTCCCGCGGAGTCACCTGCTACGGGGTGGGGCTCTTCGACGACCGTATGAGCTTCGGCGAGATGCTCACCCTCTTTCACGGCCACGACGAGCGTGTCAGCCTGGAGAGCGTGGGATTGACGGCCGGACTCTTGGAGGAGACGGTGGCCGCGTTCGGGCGGAGGACCGGTTAGAGCTCACCTCGG
>CAZOGW010000148.1:0-6823 GCA_964579415.1 uncultured Acidimicrobiaceae bacterium
CCGCCTCATCAGCGGACCCCTGCCCTACTTACACCACTCGGCGGGACTCTCACTGCTGCGGGATGCCGACGCGCAGCCCTCTGGCATCATTCGGCATCAGGTCAGAAGGCCGGATCAGTTACGTCGGGAGCGTTCCAGGCGCTTGGCCAGCTTCCTGGTGGCCTTGTTGCGGGCGGAGCGGCGCAGCATGCGCTTGCGGAGGCGGCGGGAGGGTTTGCCGGCGCCCACAGAAACGGTGACGAGGTCGTCCCGGATGGCGGAGCCGCGGGCCTTCTCGATGAGCTCGAGGCGATTGCCGATGTTCACGGCCACGGTGGGTCCGGCGCACACGCCGATGCAGCCGACCTTCTCCACGACGGCTCCGGCGGACTCGAGGGCGTCGCACAGCTTGCGGTGGTCAGGATTCTTGCGGCACGTCCCCCCGCCGCACACCACCACCGTTCCCCGGGCAATGGGAAGCGCCTCGGTTGTCATGCGTCCTTCCGTGGTGGGTCAGGTCAACCTGATTAACACTACCCGCATCGTGCAAATACGGCGAGCCGCGAAACGAGTGCTGCCCGTCTTCAGTGATCAGGAGTGGATCGTGTCCAGCGCGGTCCTCAGGGCTTCGAGGTCGGGAGGCACGACGATGGGGGTGGCGCCGGTGCGGGCTATGGCGCGGCGGGCCGAGGCGATGTCCTTGAGGCCGCTCCCGGTGGAGATGAGGACGATGGTGTCGTCGACGCCGATGAGCCCGGTGCCGGCTGCCGCCAGTGCGCCGGCGTAGGGTGCGGCGGCGGCGGGCTCGGAGAACACGCCGGCTGTGGCCTGCGCCGCCACCGCGTCCAGGATGGCGTCGTCGGGGACGGAGAGGAAGGCGCCGCCCGTCTGCATCACCGCACGCATCGCCTTCACCCGGTCGCGAGGAAGGTCGGCGGAGATGGAGTCGGCGACGGTCGCGGCAGCGATGGGAGCTTTGGTGGCGACGTCGTCGCCGCTCTCGAAGGCCTCCACCAGGTAGGCGCTCCCCGCCGCCTGAACTCCGTAGAGGCGGGGGATGCGGTCGATCCAGCCGAGGACCATCAGGTCGGTGAAGCCCTTGTGGACCCCTCCGATGATGGACCCGTCGCCGACGCCGACGAAGACCGCGTCGGGTACCTCCCAATCCAACTGCTCGGCGATCTCATGGGCCACCGTCTTCTTGCCCTCGGTCATGAACGGGTTGATCCCGGAGTTGCGGTTGTACCAGCCGTAGGCCGAGGCGGCCTCCATCGAGAGATCGAAGGCGTCGCCGTAGGAGCCCTCCACCAGGACGACGGTGGCCCCGTACACCAGGAGCTGTACCACCTTGGCCTCCGGGGCGGCCTGAGGGACGAAGATCACGCAGCGGCTCCCTGCGGCGGCGCACATTCCGGCGAGGGCGGCGGCGGCGTTCCCGGTGCTGGCGGTGGTGATCACCGGCGCATCCGCCTCGGCCGCCTTCACCACCGCCATGGCGCTGGCTCGATCCTTCAGCGACGCCGTCGGTTGGCGTCCCTCGTCCTTGACGTGGAGCCGGTTCACCCCGACGGCGGAGGCCAACCGGGGCAGCTCGTAGAGCGGTGTGGCGCCGACGTCCACCGGGGGCAGCGCCGGGACCAGGGGGATCGGCAGCAGCGGGCTGTAGCGCCACATCCCGGTGCCGGGCGGTTGGTCGGCTATCGCCGCCGGCGACCAGACGGACCCGATGCGCTCGTAGTCGTATTCGACGTCGAGGGTACCGGCCGGGCCGCAGGTGGGGCAGGTCGTCGCCCAGGGGTTGTCGGGATACGTGGAGCCGCACAGCGAGCAGCGCAGCCACAGCACCCGGTCCGTCATGGGACGAGGTGGGTGCCGGTGAGCCCGGCGACGGCGTCGCCGATGCTGTCGGGGTCGGTGATGATCACCCGCCTGCCGCCGGCCTCCAGGTACTCGATGGCGGCCTCGATCTTGGGTCCCATCGACCCGGCAGGGAAGTGGCCCTCGGCGAGGAGGCTGCGTGCCTGGGCGGCGGTGATCTCGTCGAGATCGGCCTGTTCCGGGGTGCCGAAATGGATGGCCACCTTCTCGACGCCCGTCGAGATGAGCAGCAGGTCGGCATCGATCGACGTGGCCAGCATCGCCGCCGCCAGGTCCTTGTCGATGACGGCGGCCACCCCGCGCAACCCGGCCTCGGTGCGCACCACCGGGATGCCGCCCCCGCCGGCGCCGATCACCGTGGTGCCCGACTCGAGGAGGGCGACGATGGTGTCCAGTTCCACGATGCGCCTGGGGCGGGGCGAGGCCACCACGCAGCGCCAGCCGCGCCCGGCGTCCTCCCGCACCACCCATCCCTCGGCGCGGCGCTCCGCCGCCTTGGCCTCGTCCATGAACGAGCCGATGGGTTTGGTGGGGTTGCGGAACGCCGGGTCGGTGGCGTCCACCTCCACCTGGGTGACCACCGACACCACCCGCTTGGGCACCCCCATGCGGCGGAAGTCGTTCTGCAGGTTCTGCTGCAGCACGTAGCCGATGGCGCCCTGGGTGTCGGCGACGCAGGCGTCGAGCGGCACCTCGTGCAGCTCGTGGGCCGAGAGTTCGGAGCGGCGCAGGATGAACCCCACCTGGGGCCCGTTGCCGTGCACGATGACCACGTCCCAGCCGTCGGCGATGAGCGGGGCGATGCGCTCGCTGGTCTCGGAGGCGGCGGCGTACTGGTCGGGCACCGTCTGGTGCGCCGGGTCCTTGATCAGCGAGTTGCCCCCGATGGCGACGACGGCGCGCACGCCTACTCCATCGCCCCGAGCACCAGCGACAGCAGCGCCATCCGCATCACCACGCCGTAGTACGCCTCCTGCCAGTAGCGGGCGTGACGGGTGGCGTCGACGTCGGCGGGCAGCTCGTCCATGCGGGGCAGCGAATGCAGCACGATGGCGTCGCGCTTGGCCCTGGCGGCCAGCAGCTCACGGGTCACCCGGTAGTTGTCCGGGGTCCTCCCGTAGTCCTCGTCCACGTCGACCCGTGACTGGGTGTAGTCGGCCTGCACCACCGGCTCCATGTAGATGACGTCGGCCTCGCCGATCACGTCGTCGATGTGCCCGGCGGTGCGAACCTGGAGGTTCTGCTCCGCCAGTTCCGCCCTGAACTCGTCGGTGACCGCCATGTCCTCGGGGGAGATGTACACCAGGTCGACGTCGAACTGGGTGAGGGCGTAACCCAGGGAGTGCATGGTGCGCATCCGCCCGTCGCCGATGGCGACGAAGGTGAGGCCGTCGATGGCGCCCCGCTCCCGCACGATGGTGTACAGGTCGGTGAGCACCTGGGTGGGATGTTCCCCCCAACCGTCCCCGGCGTTGATGACGGGGACGCTGGCCCAGCGCGCCGCCTCGTGGGGGGCACCCTGCTGGAAGTGGCGCATCACGATGACGTCGCCGTAGTACTCCAGCATGTGGACGGTGTCCTTGATCGACTCCTGGTAGAAGTCGCCGGCCCGGGTCATCTTGGCGTCGGAGAAGCCGAGGACGTGGCCGCCGAGGCGGTGCATCGCCGCCTCGTGGGAGAGACGGGTGCGGGTGGACGGCTGGTAGAAGGCGGTGAGCAGCGTCTTGTGCGCCAGCAGGTCCGAGTTGCGCCGCTCCCGGGCGATCGGCTCCAGCCGGTCGCAGACCTGGAACACGTGCTCGAACTCGGCGCGCTCGAAGTCCTTCAACGACAGGATGTCCCGACCGGCGAAGCTCCTCATCCCCTACTTCCTCCTGAGCGCAGTGACACCACAGTCTGCCAGACTCCGTGGCGTCGAAGCCTAGAGAACCGCTCTCACTCCCTGCCGAAGGCCACGTTGGCGTCCATCCCTCCCACCCTGATCCGCAGCGCCTCGGTCGTAGACGGGACCGGGATCGACCCGCTCGTTGCCGATGTGCGGATCTCGGACGGGGTTGTCGAGCGGATCGCCGCCTCGATCACGCCCGCAGAGGGCGAGACGGTGGTGGACGGCGACGGGCTGGTGCTGGCGCCGGGGTTCGTCGACCTGCACTCACACTCGGACCTGTACACCATCGTGCCCGCCGACGGGGGCGCCACCGTGGGCGACGCCCCCAAGCTGTTGCAGGGGTGCACCGCCCAGGTGTTCGGGCAGGACGGTATCTCGGCGGCGCCGGTGCACGGCCACGACCTGGCCGACTTCGAGAGGTTCCTCTCCGGCCTCGACGGCGAGATCGACCGGGAACGGTGGACCTGGCGCAGCTTCGGCGAGTACATGCATGCGTTGCGGCAGGGGTCGTCCACCCGGGCGGCGGCGCTGGTGGGCCACGCCACGGTGCGCCGCTACGTGATGGGCATGGCCAACCGACCACCCACCGGCGACGAGCTGGGCGAGATGTGCGCCGTGGTCGCCGAAGCTCTCGACCAGGGGGCCGCCGGGTTCTCCACCGGGTTGGTCTACGTCCCCGCCGCCTACTCCACCACCGCCGAGGTCACCGCCCTGTGCGAGGTCACCGCCGGCAGGGACAAGCCGTTCTTCGTCCACGTCCGCTCCGAGTCCGAGCACGTCGTCGAGGCCACCGACGAGGTCATCGAGGTGGCCGCCCGTTCCGGCGTCCATCTCCACTACAGCCACATCAAGACGGCGGGGGAGCGCAACTGGGGCAAGGCCCCCGAGATGCTGCGCCAACTCGAGGCGGCGGCGATGGGAGGGGTGCGGATCACCGCCGACATCCACCCCTACACCGCCGGTTCGTCCACCGCCATCGTGCTCCTCCCCCCGTGGCTGCAGGACGGCACCAGGGCCGTCATCGCCGCCCGCCTCGCCGACCCCGCCGTCCGGGAGCGGGTCCGCCACCAGATGCTCCACGACGTCGACACCTGGGACAACTGGTACGACTTCTCCGGCGGCTGGGACGGTCTCCGCATCGCCGGCGCCGGCCGGTCCGAACTGGTGGGACTCTCGTTCTCCGAGCTCATCGCCCGCAACGGCGTCGGCGACCCACTCTCCCAGGACGGGTTCGATGTCGTCTTCGACCTGCTCGCCTCCGAGGCGTTCGGCGTCACCCTGATCTCCTTCAACAACGTCGGGGAGAACATCGCTCGCTTCTTCTCCCAGCCCTACACCTCGGTCGGCTCCGACGGCGTCGTCAACCCCGGAGGCCTGCCCCACCCCAGGCTCTACGGCACCTTCGCCCGGGTGCTGGGCCGCCTGGTGCGCCAGCAGGGGCTGGTGTCGCTTCCCGAGGCGGTCCGCAAGATGACGTCCCAGGCGGCGGGCATCGTCGGTCTCGGCGACCGGCTGGGTCGTATCGCGGTGGGCCGCCCCGCCGACCTGGTGCTGTTCGACCCGGCCACCGTGATCGACAACGCCACCTACGAAGAGCCCCGCCGCACCGCCGACGGCATGTCCGCCGTGTGGGTGGGCGGTCGCCTGGTGGCGAGGGACGGGGTTCTCTCCGCCACCGTCGCCCCCGCGGGGGAGGCGGTGTGACGCTCCCGGCCACGATCCGGGCGATCGAGGAGATAGCCATGGCGGCGCAGCCGGCGCTGTGGACGCTGAACTACGACGGCTGGGTGCTGCGCTTCTCGGAAGGACACACACGGCGGGCCAACTCGGTGCACCCGCTGTACCCGTCCACCCTCGAGGTCGGGGAGAAGATCGCCCGCTGCAGGGAGATCTACGAAGCCCAGGGCCTCCCCCTCGTGTTCAAGATGACCGCAGCCGCCGAACCGGCCGGGCTCGACACCGCCCTCGAGGAGATGGGCATCACCACCTCGGCGACCACCAGCGTGCAGGTACGCAACCTCGACGGGCCCCTCGACGAGCCACTCCAGCCCGTAACCCTCACCGGCAGGCCCACCGGCGGCTGGCTCGACGCCTTCTGCCGCCTCACCGGGGTGCCCCCGCCGCGCCGCGACGTCCTGACCCGGATGCTCGACGGCATCTTCACCCCGGCGGCGTACGCCTCGGTCACCGTCGACGGCGACGTCGTCGCCGTTGGGCTGGGGGTCGCCGTCAACGGCTGGGTGGGCATCTACGACATCGCCACCGCCGAGCCCCTGCGCCGCCGTGGCCTCGGTCGCGACGTTGTCGGCGCCCTCCTGCAGTGGGGGCGGGAGGCGGGCGCCGCCGACGCCTACCTCCAGGTGATGGTCGACAACATCCCGGCGCTGGCCCTCTACGACAAGCTGGGGTTCGAGGAGATGTACCGCTACTGGTACCGCAGCGGGGACTCCGGGTCCGGCGGGCGGTAGCCTCTCC
The DNA here is from genome assembly GCA_964579415.1 of uncultured Acidimicrobiaceae bacterium. Classification (GTDB taxonomy): domain Bacteria; phylum Actinomycetota; class Acidimicrobiia; order Spongiisociales; family UBA5794; genus CAZOGW01. The sequence continues at coordinate 6,221 of CAZOGW010000148.1, forward strand.
GGCGTATGTCCAAAGAATTCATCTACACCTGTTACCGGCTGGGCCGGTTCTACCCGCCGGACCGGACGGTCCTGGAGAACATCTCACTGTCGTTCTTTCCCGGCGCCAAGATCGGTGTCATCGGGCCCAACGGTTCCGGCAAGTCGAGCCTGCTGCGCATCATGGCCGGCCTCGACGACGGCTACAGCGGCGAGGCCCGGCTCACCCCCGGGTTCACCGTCGGTCATCTCGCCCAGGAGCCGCAACTCGATCCGTCCAAGGACGTGCGCGGCAACGTCATGGACGGCGTCGCCGAAGTGCAGTCGATCATCGACCGATACAACGCGGTGCTGGCGATGTGGGCCGACCCCGACGCCGACTACGACAAGATCGGCGCCGAGCAGGCCGACCTGGAAGCCCGCATCGCAGCCACCGACGCCTGGAGCCTCGACCGCAACGTCGAGATCGCCATGGACGCGCTGCGCTGCCCACCCGACGACGCCGACGTCGCCACCTTGTCGGGCGGCGAGCGGCGCCGGGTGGCGCTGTGCCGGCTGCTGCTGAGCCGGCCCGACCTGCTGCTGCTCGACGAGCCCACCAACCACCTCGACGCCGAGTCGGTGG
>CAZOGW010000149.1:0-6680 GCA_964579415.1 uncultured Acidimicrobiaceae bacterium
GCCAGGCCCTCGTCGCGGGTGATGCGGGACCGGTAGCCGAGGTCGCGGCGGGCTTTGGCGTCGCTGACGGTCACCTCATGCCCCATCAGCCCCAGCTCGACACGCTTGGCCGGCGGATCGCCCTTGAGGCGCAGCGCTCTCCACACGGCCTCCCCGGCGCCGGCGGTGGCGCGAGCCATCCAGCCGGGCACGCTTCTGTCGGGCGGGACGAGGCCCTGCGTGGCGAGCAGCGATGTGACGAAGGAGCGGAACTCGACGGGAGGTCCGTCGGTGAGAAAGTAGGCCTCCCCGGGCGTTCCCCGCTCGGCCGCGAGCAGGCATCCCTCGACGGTGTTGTCCACGTTGCAGGTGGAGGTGAGGTAGCGGCCGCCGTCGATCCACCGCCAGCGGTTGGTGCGGACCGCGTCGGCCATCTTGGTGGTGGTGGATGTGTCATCCCGACCCCAGATCAGGCGGGGGCGCACCACGACCACCTCGAGAGCGGGCCCGTTGGCCGCCACCGCGGCCGCTTCGGCGAGGTTCTTGCTGCGCGGGTAGCCCGGTAGGACGTCGTCGGGTCGGGGCAGGGACCTGGTCTCGTCCGCCTGGACGATGGGCCGGCCGTCGACCAGCACCGCTTCGGTCGAGACGTGAACCAGGCGGCGGGCGCCGGCACGGGCGGCGGCGTCGAGCATGCGGCGGGTGCCGCCGGCGTTGACCCGGTACAGCTCCTGCGGGTCGCCCCATTCGCGGATGATGCCCGCGCTGTGGAACACCAGCTCGCAACCCTGCGCTCCCGCCGCCAGCACGTCGGCGTCGGAGACGTCACCGGCCACGGGGAGCGCCCCCATCGCCGTCACCGTCTCGGAGCCCTCCGCTCCCCTCGCCAGGGCACGTACCTCATCACCGCGGGCAACGAGGGCGCGGATCAGATGCCTGCCGAGGAACCCGGTACCGCCGGTGACGAAGACCCGCATCAGGCGTCACCACACCGGCGCCGGGAGCGCGGCAATCCGCTCGGTGAGCAGGTCGAAGTAGCCGTCGGCGTCGATCTGGTTCATCACCAGGGTGTTGGGCTCCTCGCCGGTGACGCTCCACCAGTCGACGACGGTCATGCCCAGGGTGAGGTCGGAGTCGATCTCGACAGCGACATGGCAGCGGCGGCCGGAGAACAGCTCCGGCCGGAGCAGGTAGGCGATGACGCAGGGGTCGTGCAGCGGGCCGCCCTCGGTGCCGTACTTGCGTTCGTCGTAGCGATCGTAGAAGTCGAGCATCCCCGCCACCGCCTCACCCGCCGGCGTGCCCAGGTCGCGGAAGCGCCGGATCCGGGCGTCTGTGGTCAGCGCCTTGTGGGTGACATCGAGCGGCATCTGCACCACCGGGATGCCCGATGAGAACACCACCCGGGCGGCGTCGGGGTCGACGAGGATGTTGAACTCGGCGGCGGGGGTGACGTTGCCGCCCTCGAAGAAGCCGCCGCCCATCATCACCAGTTCCCGCACCCGGGGGGCGATCTCGGGCCGGCGCTGCAGCGCCACGGCGACATTGGTGAGCGGTCCCAGCGTGCACAGCGTGATCGTGCCTGCGGCGGCGCCCATCACCAGGTCGATGATGGCGTCGACGGCGTGGCCGGGAGCGGGCAGGGTCACCGGGTCGGGGAGGTCGGCGCCGTCGATGCCGCTGGGCCCGTGCACGTACTCGGCGGTGCGCAGCGGGCGCACCATGGGCTGCTCGCTGCCGGCGTACACCGGCACGTCGGTGCGGCCCGCCAGCTCGGTCATCAGGAGGGCGTTGCGGGTGGTGAGAGGCAGGGGGACGTTCCCGGCGACGGTGGTGATGGCCACCACCTCCAGCTCCGGGGAGCCCAGCGCCGCCAGGATGGCGACGGCGTCGTCCTGTCCCGGGTCGGTGTCGATGATGATGCGGCGCCGCGGGGCGCTCACGCGACGGTCACCAGGTCTCGGGTGGGCAGCCCGGACTGGGCGCCGACGCGGGTGGTGGCAACAGCCGAGACCCGCACCGCCCAGCGCGCCGCCTCCGCCAGCGGAGTGCCACCGGCCACGGCATCGGCGAGGGCGCCGCAGAAGGCGTCACCGGCGCCGGTTGTATCGACCACGTCGACGTGGACGGCGGGGACCTCGAGATGCCCCCCGGCTTCGACGAGGAGAGCCCCCCGGCCTCCCAGCGTCACGACGACGGCGCCCGGCCCGCGGATGGACCGGGCCTGGTCGGCGAGGGAGACGGTGTCGTCGCTCTCGGCGGATCCTGCCAGCAACGCCAGTTCCGAGCGGTTCACGACCAGGATGTCCACCGCCTCCAGCAGCGCCGCGGGGAGGGCCCGGGCCGGGGCGGCGTTGAGGATGAAGGTGCCACGCGCCAGCGCCGCGGCGGCGACGACGGCATCCATCGGCACTTCGAGCTGGGCGAGGATGACGGCACTGGATGCGAGGAGGTCCTGGGCGGCGGTCACATCGCTGCGGGCGACCGCGCCGTTGGCTCCGGGGAGCACCACGATGGAGTTCTCCCCGTCATCGGCGAGGAGGATGGTGGCGTTGCCGGTGGGATGGTTCATGTCGGCGATGACATGGTCGACGTCGACACCCTCCGACACCAGGGCCCGCATGTAGTTGGTGCCGTCGAGGTCTGTGCCCACCCTGCCGATCAGGGAGACGGGCCGCCCCAGGCGGGCTATCGCCACCGCCTGGTTGGCGCCCTTGCCGCCCCGGTGGGCGGCCGTCTCCCGGGCGAGGATGGTCTCGCCGGGACCGGGGAGGCGCTCCAGGTGATAGACGATGTCGCGGTTGATCGACCCCAGCACGACGATGCGCTCATCCATGGGCGGGGAGGATAGGCGATCCCCTCCGGGTCAACCGTGCTCGACGATGCGGTAGACGGTGCCGTCGCCGCTGGTGACGTACATCTCGCCGGTGCTGTCGATGCCGAAGCCGGTGAGACCCACCACCGAACCGGGGGGCAGCCACTCGGTGACGGCGCCATCCGGGGAGACGGACCGCACCCAGCCGGTGCAGTAGTCGCCGAACAGGAAGTGGCCCCGCAACGCTCCGATGGCGTCGCCCCGGTAGACGAAGCCGCCGGTCACCGAGCAGCCGTCGGCATGGGAGTAGACGTGGACGGGGAAGGTGAGGCCGTCGGCGTCGCAGTCGGACAGGTAGCACTCCTCACCCTCGAAGAGCGGCCAGCCCAGGTTGGAGCCGGAGTCGGCGGAGGCGTCGAGCCTGTTGATCTCCTCCCATGCCCCCTGGCCCACGTCGGCGATCCACAGGTCGCCTCCGTCGAACGCCCAGCGCCACGGGTTGCGCAGTCCGATGGCCCACGTCTCGGGTGCGGCGAACCCGGGATTGTCCTCGGGCACGGTGTAGGCGGCCCCGCCGGCGGCGGCAGGGTCGATGCGCAGCATGGTTCCAAGAAGCGTCGAGTCGTCCTGGCCGTTGCCGAAGCGGTCGTCGGCGCCTCCCCCGTCTCCCATCCCGATCCACAGGTAGCCGTCGGGACCGAAGGCGATCATCCCACCGTTGTGGTTGGAGGCGGGCTGGTCGACCTCGAGGACGATGCGCTCGCCGGAGGAGTCGGCAGGGCCGCCGCCCCCCGAGCTGAACTCCGAGATGCGGGTGGCACCGGCGCCGACGGCGGTGTAGTTGACGTAGAAGAGGCCGGTGGCGTCGTGGTCGGGAGGGAACGCCAGCCCGAGCAGGCCCTGCTCGCCCCGGAAGAGGACCCGGTCGCGGATGTCGAGGAACACGGCCGGTTCCCCACCGTCGGCGACCCAGACGATCCCGTCCTGATCGATGACGAAGCGGCGGTCGTCGCCGGGAGCCGAGACCAGCAGCACCGGCTGGGTGAAGCCGGTGGCGAACGGCTCCAAAGCCAGTTCCAGGTCCTCGATCGGCGTCCCGCCGAGCGTCGTAGTTGTCGCCTCCGGCGTCTCCGGCGCCTCCGAAGTCGTCGACGTGAGCGGCGGATCGACCACCAGCGTCGGAGACGTGGTCGTGGTCACGATCACCGGCAGCCCTCGGGTGGTCGTGACTTCCGCCCCGGAGTCTTCGTTGACACACGCGCCCACAGCCACCACCACAACGGCCAGTGCGATCACACGTCTCATCGGCTCAGTATGACCCAGCCCCGGTCCCAAGGGCGCTACGCAGGCTCATCGCGTCCCCGGACAGGCTGAACCCATACCGGCCACTGGATACTGGCTACCGGCTACTCCCTCCTGCTCGCCCGCTCCAATGCGGCGCCACTATCGTCGCCCACGAACCCCCGGGAACCCGGGGGTCTGCTGCTCAGGAAGGGAGAAACCATGAGACAGCATGTTCCCGCCGCGCCTCGCCGTGCACGAAGGGCCCTAGTGCCCCTGGTGGCACTGCTGACGGCGCTGCTGATGGCGATCGGCGCCACCAGCGTCGCCGCCCAGTCCGGCGAGCTATCCGGCGACCCGGTGCTGGAACGGCGCATCACGTCGCAGATCGACATCGACCTGGCCTTGGACCACCTGCACCACTTCACCGAGGTGATCGGGCCCCGGCTCGGCGGCACCCCGGCGGAGAACGCCGCCGCCCAGTACCTGGCCACCGAACTGGAGAGTTACGGCTACGACGTCGAGCTGCAGGGCTTCCCGGCGTCCAACAAGAACGTCGGCACCATCGTGCTGCCCGGGCGCCCGGCGCTGCAGGGCGGGATCGCCCTCAACGGCGCCCGCACCAACGGTGATTTCCTCAGCGGTGCGGTGGTGTTCGCCGGCACCGGGCTGAGCCCCGACGACTTCCCCGGCGGCACCGCCGGCAAGATCGTGCTGATGACGGACGCCAACTCCAATGCCAACCGCCTCATCCAGGTGACCAACGCGGCGAATGCCGGAGCGCTGGGCGCCATCCTGCGACGCACCCAGGCAACCCCCTTCGATCCCAACCTGACCAGCTTCCAGCCCATCCCGGTGATCGGTGTCGGCAACGGGCAGGGCGGCATCGTCATGGAGTTCGCCGGTACCGGCGCCGTCATCTCGATGGACACCGCCCAGCTCACCGGGCTCACGTCGTACAACGTGCTGGCGTCGCGGCCCCCCACGGTGGGCGACGCCGAGGACGCCCCGATCGTGATGGTGAGCAACCATTACGACTCGGTGCGGGGCGCACCCGGAGCCAATGATGACGGCTCGGGCGCCATGCTCACCCTGGAACTGGCGCGGGTGCTCAAGGACCTCAAGACGGACAAGGAGCTGCGCTTCTCGTTCTGGGGGGCCGAGGAGCAGGGCCTGGTCGGGTCCAACTACTACGTCAACAACGCCCCGCAGGCACTGCTCGACCGGTTCGTCGGCCTGTGGCAGAACGACATGGTGGCGACGAGTTGGGGACCGGCGGATCGCTACAACCTGCTCGCCGTCGACGGCCAGCACAACCTCGTCACCCAGTCGGTGGCGGCGGTGGCGCCACGCCTCGGGTACCAGGACCTCATCCTGGGACCGATCGTGCGCGGCGGCAGCGACCACGTCCCGTTCCACAACCGGGGTATCCCCGCCGCCAACCACTCGTGGCGTCCCATCAGCGGGCCGGGGAACCTGGAGCCTCCCTACCACACGCCCGAGGACACCATCGCCAACAACATCAGCCCGGAGCGGTGGCGCATCAGCATGGAACTGATCGGCTCGGCGGTCTACGTCAACGCCCAGACCGCCGAGGACGGGTTCGACCTGCTCACCGAGGTGGTCGACGACGTCGACCCCACCTCCCAGCAGTGGAGGCTGGTCCGCTTCCTCGACCGCATCGAGCGGGAGATGGCCGACGGTGACACCGCAGACGCCTGCCTGGCCACCGCCGCCTACGCCGACGAGGTGGAGCGTCTCACCAACGTGCGCCCCGAGCACGGCCGGCTCGACGACGGCGATGCCTACGAACTCGCCGCAGTCACCGACAACCTGTACACCAACCTGGGCTGCTGAGGACCCGGGTCGCCGGATGCAGAAGGGCTCGGAGCCTCACGGCCCCGAGCCCTTCTCACTACGCACGTACCGGGTAGCTCGGTGTCAGCGGTACCGCCAGACGATACGTCCCTTGGTGGGGTCGTAGGTGGAGACTTCGAGCTCCACCTTGTCGCCCGGGATGATGCGGATGAGGCGACCCCGCCGCATCTTTCCGGATGCACGGGCGGTCACCTCCTGCCCCGAGTCGAGCTTGACCAGGAACGTGGCGTTGCGCAAGGTGCTCACCACGGTGCCCTGGACCCTGAATACGTCGTCGGAAGAAGCCATCCGTGTCCTATCGGCGGCGCGGCTGCGCTTCGTTGACTCGCAGTTTCCGTCCGCCCAGGTCGTACCCGTCCAGCTCCTCGATGGCGCGGCGGGCCTCGTCGTCGTTGCTCATCTCCACGAACCCGAAGCCGCGGGAACGGCCGGTGTCGCGGTCGGTGATGACGGCGGCGCTGTCGACCTGCCCGTACTCGGCGAAGACCCGCTCCAGGTCCTCCGACGTCGATCGGAATGAGAGATTGCCTACATAGATGTTCATGGCGCGATCGCCCTTTCGCAAGAAGGCCCCACCGTCCCCGGGGCCTGTCTACCAGTGCGTACTCGGCCTCGAACTCGAATCGGACGGATCGGAGAGCAAACGGGCGAGTCGCCGCACACCCGTGCGGCTGGGGGTGATGATAGCGGAGTCTGCGAAGGTGTATCGCTCTACGGGGCCATCACG
>CAZOGW010000150.1:0-6659 GCA_964579415.1 uncultured Acidimicrobiaceae bacterium
TCCGTCGCCAGGACCTCGGCGGCGATCCAGTCGGCGTAGGCGTCCACCAGATCGGCGTGCGCTGCGGGGAGCTTGAGGGTGATGCGGTCGGTGAGATCCAGGCCTTCCTGCTTGCGGAGCTCGTTGAGGGCGCGGATCAGGTCGAGGGCACGGCCTTCGAGGACCAGGTCCTCGTCGAGCGCCGGGTCGAGAGCGACGCTGATACCGGCTTCGTGGCCGACGATCCAGCCTTCGAGGACCACCCGCTCGGTACGGATCACCTCGGCCGCCGTCAAGGTCTCATCGGCGACGGATACCGCACCGTCGGGCAACTCCTGGTAGTCGCCGCGGGCGAGGGCGGCGGCGACGTCCTTGACCCTCCCGCCGAGGCGGGGGCCGGCGACGGCGAAGTTGGGTTTGAGCGACACCTCGACCTGGGCGGCGTCATCGAAGCTGATCTCCTTGACCCGCAGCTCCTCGGCGATGACCTCGGCGTGGTCACGAGCGGCGTTGCCTCCACCGACGACGGCCCGGCGCAGCGGCTGGCGTAGCTTGAGCCCGGCCTCGGTGCGAGCCCGCCTGCCGGTCTCGACGATGGTGCGAACCACCGCCATCTCGGCGAGCAGGGCAGGGTCGGTGGCGGGCGGCTGTGGCCAGCCGGCGAGGTGGATGGAGGCCGGGGACTCCGGACAGGGACCGGCCACCAGGTTCCGCCACAGGTGGTCGGTGATGAACGGCATCACCGGGGCGGTGATGCGCAGCGCGGTGACCAGCCCGGTCCACAGGGTGCGTAGCGCCGCCTCGTCGTAGGAGTAGAAGCGGCGGCGGTTGCGGCGGATGTACCAGTTGGAGAGGTCGTCGAGGTAATCCTCGAAACCGGCGACCAGCCGGTCCACCCGCCAGCCATCGAGGGCGGCGGTGGCTTCCTCGACGGCCTTGCCGGCGCGGGCCAGCAACCAGCGGTCGATCTGGCGCAGCTCGACGCCTTCCGGGGCGCCATCAAGGTCGGCATAGCTGGGGACGAACCGTTCGATGTTGCCGTAGTCGACGAGGAAGCGGGCCGAATTCCACAGCGTCAGCAGGCGGCGCTGCACCTCGTAGGCGGCCTGGTAGCCGAAGAGCAGGTTGCGGTCCGGCGGGTGGGCGCAGTACTGCCAGCGCATCACGTCGGTGCCCATGCGCTCGAAGGCCTCCTCGGCGGAGATGAGGTTGCCCCACGAACCGTGCATCTCCCGGCCGTCCTCGGCGAGCATCTTCTCGTAGCCGAGCACGTTACGGAAGGGTGCCCGGCCGGTGAGCGCCACCGACATGAAGAGCTGGCTGTAGAACCACAGGCGGACCTGCTCGCGCATCTCGGTGACCCAGTCGGCGGGAAACCACTTCTCCCAGTAGGCGTGGTCGGGGAGGTCGGCGGTGGTGAGGCCGGCGGCGGCGCCGGTGCCGTAGCCGCCTTCCACCCATTCGGTGTTCTCCCAGCCGAGGGTCGAAAGCGGGACGATCCCGGCGTCGAGCCACACATCGCCTACCTCGGCGATGCGGGTCAGGTCCTCGTTGCCGCAGGCTTCGCACCGGATGGTGACCCGGTCCACCCAGGGACGATGCAGCTCCTCGAGCTGGTCCATGCCGGCGGTGGCCTTCTCGGCCAGTTCCGCCTTGGAACCGACGACGGTGAGGTGCCCGCACGGGCAGGGAAAGAAGGGCAGCGGCAAGCCGTAGTAGCGGCGGCGGGAGATGTTCCAGTCACCCATGTTGTTGAGCCAGTCGTCCATGAGCTTGCCCATGTACTCGGGCGTCCACGACACGGTGGCGTTGGCGGCGAGGAGCTGGGGCCGGATCTCCTCGACGGAGATGTACCAGTCGTCGGCGATGCGGAACACCAGCGGGGTGTCGCAGCGCCAGCAGTGCGGGTACGAGTGCACGTACTCGCTCGCCTCCACCAGTACTCCGGTCTCGGCGAGGTGGTCGACGATGGGCCGGCGGGCCTCGTCGGTGGACATCCCGGCGAGCCGGCCGAACTCGGGGTAGAAGTGGCCCGACTCGTCGATGGGCATGATCACGGCGAGATCATGGACCTGGCCCAGGTCGAAGTCCTCGGGACCGCAGCCGGGGGCGATGTGGACCACGCCGGTGCCCTGGTCGAGGGTGACGTCGTCCCAGGGGATGACCCGGTGCTCCAGCTCGACGGCGGGTTCGAGATCGTCGAACGGGCCCCGGTAGCGCCAACCCACCAGATCGGTGCCGGGACGGATGTCGTTGAGGTCCTCGTCAGGGAATCGCTCCGCGGCCACCCATTCGCCGTTGGGGCGGCGGCCGTAGCGCAACTCGGGGTTGACGGCGGCGGCCACGTTCGCCGGCAGGGTCCACGGGGTGGTGGTCCACACCACCAGGCTCTCGCCGGGGCGGTCGAGCAGCGGCAGCCGCACCGACAGCGACGGGTCGGTCTTCTCCTGGTAGACACCCGCCATGGTGATCTCGTGCTGGGACATCGAGGTGCCACAGCGGGGGCACCACTGCGTGGCGCGGTGTCCCTTGTAGAGCCACCCGCGCTCGTTGAGGATCTTGAGGAAGCGCCAGATGTACTCGATGCCGGTGTCGGCGAAGGTGAAGTAGTCGGCGCCCCAGTCCATCCAGTAGCCGAGACGCTGCGACCCGCGGGTCAGCTCCTGCACCGACCAGATGACCTTCTCCCGGCAGCGGCGGGCGAACTCCTCCAGGCCGTACTCCTCGATCTCACGCTTGGAGTTGAGGCCTAGCTCCTGCTCGACGCCGACCTCGATCCACAGCCCCTGGCAGTCCCAGCCGTTCTGGAAGCGCAGGTGGTGGCCCTGCATCGCCTTGTAGCGCTGGAAGACGTCCTTGAGGGTACGGCCCCAGGCGGTGTGAACCCCCAACGTCTTGTTGGCGGTCACCGGCCCGTCGATGAAGCTGAACTGCGGGCCGTCGGCGGTCTGTTCCTTGAGGCGGTCGAAGATGCGCTCGTCCTCCCACCAATCGAGGAGGGCGCGCTCGAGGGCGTCATGGTCGGGCTGTGCCGGCAGCGGCGCGAATGCGGGTTGGCGGGGCGATCGGTCCATTGCGGACATCGACCCTAGCGCCGAACCCAGGGTTCCAGACATCGCTCGGCGAGGTCCGCGGCCCGCAGCGCCGCGGTGCGCCGGGGGCCTGCCCGGTGGTGGTGGTGCGGCGCTAGCGCGACCGCACCGGGTCAGCCGCCAGCTCGCGGGCTATGGCGGCCGTCAGCGACGCCAGGTCGGGGCGGCCGGTGTGGCGGCGGCCGTTTATGAAGAACGTCGGAGTGCCGGCGGCGCCACTCTCGTCGGCAGTCTCCATGTCGTGCTCGACCCGCAACAGCAGGCCGCGATCGTCCAGGTCCCTCTCGAAGCGGGCCACGTCGAGACCGAGACTCCCGGCGTGGCGGATCAGGTCGTCCCGCTCCAGGGCGTCCTGATTGGCAAAAAGCAGGTCGTGCATCTCCCAGAACATGCCCTGCTCGGCGGCGGCCTCCGCCGCCACCGCGGCGTCCATGGCCTGCTCGTGCACGTCGATGAGTGGAAGGTGGCGGAAGACGAAAGCGATGTCACTGCCGAACGTGCCTGCCAGGTCATCGAGGACGTCCCTGGCCCGGAAGCAGTACGGGCACTCGAAGTCGCCGTACTCGACAAGGACGATGGAGGCGTCCAGCGTGCCGCGCACGTGGTCGACCTCGGGGTCGATCACCGGCTCCGACAGATCTTCGATGGGCGGCGCCAGGCGGCCATAGCCGGCGGAGCGGAGTCGCGACGGCAGCCGCTCGATGACCTTGAAGGCGATGTAGGAAAGGAGTGCTGCGATGATCGACGCCGCCAGGATGCCGATCTTGGCCTCCTCCAGGTCGTCGCCGGTGAACGAGATCCCGGCGATCAGCAGCGAGACGGTGAACCCGACACCGGCGACGGTGGCCGCGCCCACCAGAGCCGGCCACGACACGGTGAGGGGAAGCTTGCCGTAGCGGGCCGCCACCCAGGTGAAGGCGGTGATCCCGACCAGCTTGCCCACGACGAGCCCGAAGATGATGCCGAGCGAGATCGGCGAGCGTAACGCCCGGCTGACGGCCTCACCGTCGATAGCCACCCCGGCATTGGCCAGTGCGAACAGGGGGACGATGAAGAAGCTGGTCCACGGATGGATGAGGTGCTGGAGGCGCTCATTCGGAGAGACGGCCCGGGCCAGCGTGCGGCTGGCGCTGTGGGCGTACTTGGGCGTGGGCGCCTCACGGAAGCGCCGGAACACGTCCCGTGCTTCGGCGAGGTCTTGGCGCTTGGGCGGGTAGGCGGTGGCGAGCACGCCGAGCGCCACCCCGGCAACCGTGGCATGGACGCCGGAATAGAAGGTGGCCAGCCAGACGCCGACGGAGAGCACGAAGAAGGCGGCACCGTTGCGCCATTCCTTGCTCCTGAGGTAGGCGACCACCCCGAAGAGCACGACGGCCACCATCAGGGCCGACAGCGACAGGTTCTCGGTGTAGACGATGGCGATGACGGTGAGGGCGACGACGTCGTCGACGATCACCAGGGTGAGTAGGAAGGTGCGCACCCGGGGCGACGCTGCGCCGGCCAGGCTGAGCACACCGAGGGCGAAAGCGGTGTCGGTGCCCATGACGATGCCCCATCCCCGCGCCGACGCCTCGCCCAGGTTGAAGGCGAGGTAGATGAACGCCGGGAGCAGCATCCCGCCGAGTGCGGCGATGACCGGGGTGGCGAGGCGGCGGCGCTCTCGCAGCTCGCCCATGTCGAACTCCCGCCGGATCTCCAGGCCGACGACGAAGAAGAAGATGGCCATCAGCCCGTCGTTGATCCAGTGACGGAGGTCCAGAGTCAGGTCCCAGCCCCCGAATGAGACTCCGAACTCGGTATGCCACACCTGCTCATAGCTCTCCGCCCACGGGGAATTGGCCCATACCAGCGCGGTGACCGTGGCCAGCAGGAGGATGATCGCCGACGAATTCTCGGTGCGGATGAACTGGCGCAAGGAGCCCAGCGGATGCGCAGCCCAGGGAGTCACGTTCACCCCGGATGCGGTCGCGCCGCTGCGGCCCTGCGTCATGGCTGCCGGACTCCGGGGCGGTCGCGGGTGTGTCGGGGGGTGGTAGCCATCGTGGGCGACACTGTAGGGGACGGGTCCGACCTGGATTACGGTCGACCTGCGCCGTGAAGGGATCTACCCGTCGACCGCCACTAGCCGGTTCCTAGTGGAGACCTAGGCGGATGTCTCATCCTGGTGGTACTCAACCACCGAGAGGAGCTTCCCAGATGACTACCACCGCACCTCTGGTCGCCGGCGCTATCGGCGACGCCATCACCCCGGACGACGCCCGGTACGACGAGGCCCGCAGCGTGTTCAACCCGGTCTTCGAGCATCGTCCCGCCCTTATCGTGGACGCCACCTCGGTGGAGGACGTCGCCGCCGCAGTACGCCACGCCGCCGGCACCGGCGTCAAGGTCGCCGTGCAGGCCACCGGCCACGGCGTCACGGTGCCCGCCGACGGCGCCGTCCTCGTCCTCACCCGCAAGCTCGATCATGTCAGGATCGACCCCGACACCTGGACCGCCCGAATCGGCGCCGGCGCCAAGTGGGAGCCGGTCCTGGCAGCCGCCCAGCAGCACGGCCTGGCGCCTCTGCTGGGCTCGTCGCCCGACGTGGGCGCGGTGGGTTACACGCTCGGAGGTGGCCTGGGATGGCTGGCCCGCCGCTACGGCACGTCCGCCGACCATGTGCGCTCGTTCACAGTTGTCACCGCCGACGGGTCGGTGGTGTGCGCCGACGACGACAACAACAGCGACCTGTTCTGGGCGTTGCGCGGCGGGGGCGCCGGCGGGCTCGGCGTCGTCGTCGACATGGAGATCGACCTTGTGCCCGTCACCGAGGTGTACGCCGGCAACCTGTTCTACCCCGCCGAGATGGCGGCGGAGCTGTTCGCCTTCTACTCGGAGTGGTCCGAGGGCCTTCCCGAGGAAATGACGACCTCGTTCGCCATGATGGCCTTCCCACCTCTCGACGTCGTGCCCGAGCCGATGCGGGGCCGGTCCTTTGCCATCGTGCGCGGCTGTCACTGCGGCGATCCGGTCGAGGCTGAGGCTCTCGTAGGCGAGTGGCGCAGCCGCTGGCAGCCCGAGATGGACATGTTCGGCCCGATGCCGTTCTCGATGGCCGGGCTGATCTCCAACGATCCCACCGAACCGACCCCGGCGCTGAGCAGCGCCCGGTGGCTGCGCCGGCTCGACCCTGACCTGGTGGGGTCGATCGCGGAGGCGCTCGCCCCTGATCCGCACCCGTCGGCGGTGGTGTTCGTCGAACTCCGCCATGTCGGCGGTGCGGTGGGACGCCACGTCCCCGGCGCCAGCTACTCGGCCCGGCGGTGGGACCGCCTGGCTCACACGATCGCCCTCGCCCTCGATCCGGCGATGGAGGCCGACGGCGCCGCCCGCATCGAGCGGCTGTGGGAGCGCTTCGCTCCCCACCTGGCCGACAGCGCCTATCTCAACCTCCTCGAAGGGGCCGACAGGAAGGCGGCCGCCCGGTCCGGCTTCGATGCCGCCACCTGGGAGCGCCTGCAACTCGTGAAGCGCACCTTCGACCCGGAGAACCTGTTCTCCCACGGGATCCTGTAGGCATGACTTCATCCTCCCCCGCCGCTTCGGCGG
>CAZOGW010000151.1:0-6619 GCA_964579415.1 uncultured Acidimicrobiaceae bacterium
CTCCCCCCGTCAAAGCCCGGGGGGAGACGAAGATGGCCGATGCGGGTAACGGGACGTGGCTCAGTAAGCGGATATCCTCAGCCGGTGGACGACGCGACATATAGGGAGGCGTCGCGGCGGGTAGCCGAGGCGTTCGGCGCGGCTCTGGGTCCTTACCTGACCGGGCGCGTCGGAGCCCTCACCGGCGATGATGCCCTGGTGGCGGACGTGGTCGGCGCGGCTCAGGACGCGATGAGGGCGGCTCTCGCCGGCTGGGTGGGCCTCGGAGCGGGGGCGCAGCGGCGGTCGCCTCTGGAGTTGCTGCGGGAGGCGCTCGACGCCGCCACCGTAGTGCTCTCCGCCGCCGGGGTGCCGCCCGTGGAGCGGGACCCGCAGCAGGCTTCGCTGCTGCCCGGCGACATCTACGACCTGGTGCCGCCCACATCGCGCGACCTGGGCGATGAGGCGTTGCACGCCCACGTGGCGTGGGGGCTGGCCCGGGCCGAGGCGATGGCAGGCGTGGTACCGGCCCCTCCCCGGCCCGACACCGGGCCGGCCGTGGCCCTGGTCGGCTCCAACCTGATGGACCGGGCCCGTATCGAAGAGGCGGTGCGGGACGCCGGGATGGAGCTCCTCCTCTGGCGCAACCCGGCCGCCGTCTCCGCAGGTCTGGAGCAACGTCCCCCTGTGCTGGCGCTGGTCGACCTGGAACATCGCGCCGCCGGCGAGGCGATCCCCGCCCTCGCCGCCGCGGGGGTCACCGTGGTCGCATACGGTCCGCACGTCGATGACGTGGCACTGGCGGCGGCCCGGGCGCAGGGGGCGGCCGAAGCGCTGCCCCGGTCCCGATTCTTCACACGCCTCCCACGACTGCTGCCAAGGAAGGTCTGAGCCGGGCAGGCCCTCCGGCCGACGGGCTGCCACAAGATTCCGGCGGAAGCCTCCGCCTTTCCTCTACCGTTCGACATGTGACGGCATCCACCGGCCTCGAGGGCACCCTGCAGCGGCTGGACCGCATCATCGAGGAGGCCTGCGCCGAGCGCAGCTACCTCGGTGTGTTCCCCGCCATGTACCGCATCGTCACCGCAACGATACGTCAGGCGATCCAGGCCGGAGGGTTCTTCGACGACGACGCCCGCGTCGAGCATCTCACCGTGGTGTTCGCCGACCTCTACTTCGATGCCTACGACCGCTACCGGGCCGGCGAGGATGCGGCGGTGTGCTGGTCGATCGCCTTCGCGACCGCAGAGACCCCGCGGGGCCGGATGCTGCTGCAGCACCTGCTGCTGGGCATGAACGCCCACATCAACCTCGACCTGGGCGTCGCCACCGTCAGTGCGGCCGGCCGTGACCTGCCGGCGGTCCACCGTGACTTCCTCCTGGTCAACGAGATCCTGTTCCAGGTGCTCGATCACCTCCAGGACGGCCTCAGCGTGGTCTCTCCCCGCATGGAGTTGCTCGACCGGCTCGGCGGGTCCTGGGACGAGCGGGTGATGCGGGTCGGCATCCGCACCTGCCGGGACATGGCGTGGAGCTTCGCCGCCAACCTGATCGACGCCGACGATCCGGACACGGTCACCCGGGTGCGCGATGAAGACGCCGCCTGGCTGGCGAGGTCGATGCTGCGGCCGTGGAGCCCGGTGGGGTTGACCGCCAGGATGGTCTCCCGCTCGGAGAGCCGGGACATTCCCGCAGTCGTCGATGCCCTCGGCCGCATCCAGGTCGACCTGGAGCTGGCGGGGAGCTCCGCCGACGCCGCCATCGATGATGCTCCCGCCGTTCCCGCCTCGCTGCGGACCGCCTCCCGCTCCCGCCGCAGGTAGCCGGGGAAGCCGCTGCCGCGGTCGTCGAAGTCCAGGGGTCTGGCGCACCTCTCGGTCAGTCGGGGACCGGGATCTCGTCCGGGAGGCGCCGGGTGCGCAGCTCACAGTCGCCGGTAAGGCAGGCGCCGGTGTCGAGGTCGAACTCGTAGTGGTGGTTGAGGCAGGTGAGGGTGTGCCCCTCGATGACAGCCTCCTCCAGGCTGGCGCCGGCATGCGGGCAGTACCTGCTGATCTCGTAGCGGGCGCCGTCGGCGGTGCTGCGGACGATGGTCTCGTCGCTCTCGCGCCGCTCGTACTGCTCGACGGCCCGCAACGACCCGATGTCGTTGAACTTGAGCAGACCAAGCAGGTGATCGTTGTAGACGTCGGGACGGCGGTCGGCGAGGAAGCGGAGGCTGAGGAAGAAGTCTTCCCAGGGCACACCGTCGAACAGGATTCGCTTCAGCCACCGGCTGTGGAACCGGTACCGGTAGTTGTAGTCGCTGGACTCGTCGCCCCGGCGCACCCAGCACTCCTGGCCGATGCCGACGAGGAAGATGCCACCACCCTCGCCCTCGACATCGAAGCGCAGCGTCATGCCGATCCTCTCGTTGAAGTAGGGGCTCAGCGTGAACATGGCCTCGAAGTGCTCCCGGAAGGCCGGATACAGGTCGCCGTTGTGCAGACTCTCGGCGTGGGCGTAAACCTCGGCTATCTGCGGGGCCACCTCGGCGGCGTACACCGGTACGTACTCGGCGGCGCGGTCCCACGAGAACCGGCGGTGTGCGGCGGCGTCCTCCACCAACTCCCCCGTGGCGACGTCGATGCTGTCGCCGGGGAGCGGGGCCTCGACGCGCCCGGGGTAGCCCTGCTCGGCGAACCACCGCTTGGACTCCGACGGCAGGGGGAATGAGGGATCGCTGTTGTACACCTGGAGCGCCGGGTCGAGGAACACGGGCGGGCCGGCGCAGATGATCGTGATAGCCGGCGTCATCCGCTGGGCCATCGACAGGGCGAAGCTGAGCTTCTGGTGCCGCTTACGCTCGGAACGGGAGCGGCGCAGCTCCTCGTCGTACTGCTCGTACACCAGCGGGTACCAGCTCGCCCCCGAGCACTGGACCAGCAGCATGTCCGGGGGCCCACCCAGGTACTCGACGATCTCGTCGAGTTGGCGCGGTGTGAGCCGGCTGTCGACGGTGTGCACCACCGAGCGCCCCTCGTGGGTGAACACCCACACCGAGTCCTGGTTGATCGGTGAGTCCTCGATCCAGACCGCCACGCCGACCTCGCCGATGGCATGGCGCTCCCTCAGCTTGAGGATCACCGGCTTGCGCCCGGTGAGCCGGACCACCTTGCGCCGGTACAGCATCGACCCGTAGGCGGGAATGTGGAAGGGCAGCTCGGCGGGAAGGGTGCCGAGGAAGTCGGCGTCGAGGTGGTCGAGGTGCTCGTGGGAGACGATGAGCCCGGTGACGGTGCTCCAGTCCCGATCCGCCAGATGGTGATTCGACGGGAGTTGGAACCAGGAGGCGTCGAACGCTCCCCGTGGTGACAGCCAGGCGTCCATCAGAAGATGGGTCCCGCCCGCCGTCAACGACAGGCCGGCATGACCCAGAAACTCGACACGCATGATGGTCCTCCCCCTCCGCGAGCACGCCGAGGTGATTCTGGCAGAAAGACCCACGCCACCACCAACGGGGCACGGCTTTACGCAGTACGTAGTACGTAGTACGTAGTACGCTCCTTCGCCTAGTCTGGCCCGACTCGCCGTTGGAGGGCATCTTGTACCTGACGACACCGTTCCATCCGAGGGTGGAGGCGGCCAACACCACCGGGCTGTGGAGCCACTGGGCGGGTTACCTGGTGGCCGAGAAGTACCAGATGTCGGAGAAGTTCGAGTACTTCGCGGTACGTAACGCGGTAGGCATCTTTGACACGTCACCGCTTTACAAGTACCGCATCTCCGGGCCGGGAGCCGAGCGCTTCCTCGCCGGAGTGCTGGCTCGCGACGTACGCCGCTGCCGGCCGGGCCAGGCGCAGTACACCGTGTGGCTCGACGACCGCGGCTTCGTGGTGGAGGACGGGGTGGTGTTGCGCCTCGCCCCCGACGAGTACCTGTTCTCTCTGGCCCGGCCCAACCTCGCCCACCTGCGTTCCCTCATCGGGTACGAGGCGGTGGCGATCGAAGACGTCTCGGCGCGGTGGGGGACGCTGGCCGTGCAGGGCCCGGCGGCGCGCACCGTGCTCACTCCCCTCGCCCCCGAGGCAGCCGAACTGGCCTACTTCGACCTGGTCCCGGCCAAGCTGGCCGGGGTTCCCGTCACCGTCTCCCGCACCGGCTACACCGGCGGGCTCGGCTACGAGGTCTGGGTGGAGGCGCCCGACGCGGTGGCGGTGTGGGACGCCGTAACCGACGCCGGCGCCGGTCACGGGCTGATGCCCTTCGGGCAGATGGCCCTGCTCATGGCCCGCATCGAGGCCGGGCTGCTGCTCATCGACGTCGACTTCGAGTCGAGCCGGCACGCCTTCAACGACGAGCACCGCTCCACCCCGCACGAGCTCGGGCTGGGCTGGATGTTCCGCGATCTGGATGGCGACGACCGCGCCTTCATCGGCCGTGGCGCCATCGAGCGGGAGATCGCCGGGGCCACGCAGCGGTGGAAGATGGCGGGCCTGGTGGTGGACTGGCGGGAGTACGACGCCCTCTACGAGCAGGCCGGTCTCATCCCGCCCAAGGACCACGTCCCGGTGACCGAGGAGCTGATGCTCTACGACGGGGACGGCGAGCGCGCCGGATACGCAACCAGCTTCATGTACTCGCCGGTGCTGCAGCGCCACATCGCCCTGGCCCGGGTCCGGCCCGACATGGCCGCCACCGGCACCCGCGTCGCCCTCGAGGTGACCATCAACCACCGCTACCGCCGGGTCGGAGCCGCCGTCGCCCGGCTGCCGCTCTACCGTCCCGCCCACAAGACGGCATAGGGGGCCACCATGACCACATCCCGCGAGTACGACGCCATCGTCATCGGCGCCGGCCACAACGGGCTCATCAACGGCGCCTACCTGGCCAAGGCCGGGCTGCGCACCCTTATCGTGGAGAAGCGCCATCTGGTCGGCGGCGCCGCCATCACCGAGGAGCTGTACCCCGGGTTCCAGTTCACCACGTTCTCGTACGCCCTGTCGCTGCTGCGCCCCGCCATCATCCACGAGTTGGAGCTGCCCCGCTTCGGGTTCATGCCGCTGCTGATGCCCTCGGGCTTCCATCCCGACTTTGGCGGTGACCACCTGCTGATGGGCACCGACCGGTTCGAGAACCTGCACGCCATCGCCCGCCGCTCCCCCGCCGACGCCGACGCCTACGAGCAGTACCACCACGACCTCACCCGTGTGGTGCAGGCGATCAAGCCGCTCATGGACGAGGTCCCACCCGACCTGTACTCCAAGGATCCCGAGGAGTTGGCGCGCATGGCGGCCCTGGGCACATACCTGCGGTCGCTGGAGCCCCGGGTGCTGCACAACGCGGTGCGGCTCCTCACCGGGTCGGCTGCCGACTTCCTCGACGACTACTTCGAGGACGACCTGCTCAAGGGCTACCTGGCGTCTTCGTCGACCATCGGCTCCAAGGTAGGCCCCAGGTCGCAGGGCTCCGGGCTGGTGCTGCTGTTCCACAAGCTCGGCGAACACGACGGCGACCTGGGCGCCTGGGCGTTCCACAAGGGCGGCAACGGTGGGTTCACCCAGGTACTGGCCCGGGCCGCCGAAGGCTTCGGCGCCGAGATCCTGCTCGACTCCCCCGTCGAGGCGGTGACCACCTCGAACGGGCGCGCCACCGGCATCGCTCTGGAGAACGGGACCGAACTGCGCGCCGGCGTCGTGGTCAGCTCCCTCGACCCGCACCAGACGTTCCTGCGCCTGGTGGATCAGCGGCAGCTCCCCGCCGATCTGGTGGAGAACCTGCGCCGCTACCGGTACCAGGGGGTGTCGGCGAAGGTGAACTTCGCTCTCGACGGCCTGCCGCAGTTCCCCGGCCTCCCCGCCGACGGGCACCACTTCCGTGGCTTCACCAACATCGGGCCCACCATCGACTACGTGGAGAGGGCCTTCGACGACGCCAAGTACGGCTGGTACTCGTCACGGCCCTACATCGACTCGGCGATCCAGTCGACCATCGATCCGGACATGGCGCCGCCGGGCAAGCACGTGATGTCCTGCTTCGTCCAGTACGCCCCCTACAAGCTGGTCGACGGCGACGGGAACCGGGGTGACTGGGACGCCGAGCGGGATAGTTTCGGAGACACCGTCCAGCAGGTGCTGGAGGACATCTTCCCCGGCTTCGGCGACCTGGTGCTGCACCGTGAGGTGGTGACCCCCCTCGACATCGAGCGGGTGGTGGGGCTCACCGAGGGCAACATCTTCGCCGGCGAGTTCCTGGCGCCACAGATGTTCTTCTTCCGGCCCGCCCCCGGGTGGAACCAGTACCGCACGCCCATCGAGGGCTACTACCAGTGTGGCTCGGGCACCCACCCCGGAGGCTGCGTCATGGGCGCCCCGGGCCGGCTCGCCAGCCGTCAGATCCTGAGCGACTTGGGATAGAGGCACTAGGCACTGAGTACTCGGCACTAAGTGCTACGTACTACGTAATACGTCTTCTCAGAAACCTCCCCCAATGGCTTGCCCGCTCGGCGTGGCTTCATTAGCTTGAGGGCAGGCTTGTCGTGTGTGCGGCGGGGAATGGTCCAAAGCCTTCCCGCCTGGACGCGGCAGGGAAAACCGTCGAGGTACAAAGGGAGAGAGACCTCTATGTCGAAGAATCGCAAGTGGTACGCGCTCGCGCTACT
>CAZOGW010000152.1:0-6579 GCA_964579415.1 uncultured Acidimicrobiaceae bacterium
GTGTCGGCGGGGAGGTAGCCGGAGGCAAGCAGGTGAGCTTCGATGGCCGTCTCGAAGACGACCTCCTTGTGGATGCTCACCCCAAGACCTCCTCCGGCTCCGGCGCCGAGGCGGTCACGTCGATCTGGCCGGTGACAGCAGCCGTGATGAGCGCTTGGCGATGCTCGGCGAGCAGGGCGAGTTGCTGTGAGAGTTTCTCGGTGCTTCGGACGATCTTCTCTTCTCGGTCGTCAAGCCACGTAGCAATGCGCAATTGCTCGGTGGGCGGCGGCACAGAAATCCGAAGCGTCTGAACGTCCGGCAGTGAGAGTTGCTGCTTGGTTCCCCCATACCGCGCTGCTTCGATCTGTGCTTGGGCGTCGGGCGCCTTGAGGCGATACGCGAGCCAACGTGAGGACGCACGCCCGCTCCGGGGCCGCAAGCTGGCGACATGCTGGGAGATGAAGGCAGGCAACGGAGTGTCTGTCGAGATCACCGCGACAGAACCAGTGTCGGCCGTGATTGACATCAGCACATCCCCATGGGTGACGGCGGTGCGCCTCGTCTCGGCGTTGTCGGGTGCACGCACGTACCGGCGGACATTGAGGTCGACCGCTATGCCCTTCCTGGGAACATTCGTCACGGTGAGGAAGAGTTGTCCGCCGTCGGCGTAGTACTGCGCCCAGTTGCGCGAGCCGCTCGTGACGGCGGAGACCACGTTCTTGACACGATCTACCGTCCAGTGAACAGGGAGAGCGCCGAGCCATGGGATGCCGGAGTTCTTCATGGGGACGGTTGGGTCGAGGCCCCTGGTGACTACCTGGCTGATCAGTGCCGTCCGCTTCTCCTCCAGCAACTCGATCAGTCGTCGCTTCTTCTCCACCAGCGCATCGATCCGCCCCGTCTCCCGATCGAGAAAGTCGGCGATGGTCGCTTGCGCCGCGGGTTCTGGTATCGGGAGCGGAAGCGCGGCGAGCGTGTCCCAGCGTCTGAAGTCCGCACCGCCTTCCCTAACACCTCGGGCGAGGGCTCGAGGCAGTCCGCTCCACGCCTGAGCTCGGATCACATAGGCGAAGTAGCGGGCGTCCGCTTCGCCTATGAGTTCGCACACGATACAGACCGAGGTAATCGCACCGTCAGAGTCCGAGACACCAACCGATCCGCGCAAGATGTCAAGACCGTGGACGACGAAGTCTCCCGCCCGCACCGCTTGGTAGCCCGATAGATCGGTCGCTTCGTGGTACCCCTTAGTCCTTCGGTTGCTTCGCAGCGTGACGTCTCCGTTCGTATACGCGGTCACGATGGGCGCGTCAGGGCTGGCCGGATCACGCTTGGGTCGGAATACTCTGCGGAAGGCAACCTGCTCGAACCTGCAGTACCCCTCCGCCCATCGGAAGGAACTCACCCTCCCACCTCCCGCAGGAGCTCGAGGATCTCCGCTTCCAGTGCCTTGATCTCGGCGTCGATCTCATCCAGTGGCCTCGGCGGCGTGTAGATGTAGAACTCTCGCGTGAACGGGATCTCGTACCCCACCTTCGTTTTGGACTCGTCTACCCAGGCGCCGGGAACGTGGGGTTCTACCTCACGCTCCATGTAGGACTTGATGCTCTCCGCCAGCGGCACGTTCTCGTTGTCGCGCAGGTCGGGGTCGGGCTGTTCGTTGCCGTGAGCGTCGAGGATCAGTTCGCCGTCCGGGTCGTGGCGGTAGGCGGCGCCGACGACCAGCTTGCGGATCGAGGGCGGCAGCGCCTGGTCCCGCTCGGCGAGGGCTTTCTTGAGGGCACCGCCGAGTCTCTCGGCGTCGGTGCCGTAGTCGCCGGCGATCGCGGTCACAGCGCCCCGTACCACCGCCTGGAAGTCCTCGCCCAGCTTGGCGAAGGCGGCGGATGCCTCCACCTCGGCCCGGGTCTCGTCGTCGACCAGATACGAGCCGCGCATGGGGCGCTCCACGGTGATGCGGCGGAAGCCGAAGTGTTCGTTGGGGAAGATCTTCGAGCGGTCGGACTCGGCGAAGTCGGCGTAGATGCGGGTGATCTCTGCGATGTGCTCGGGTGACAGTTCGTTGCGCTTGTCGCCCAGGCTCTTGCGCATCTTCCGGAACAGGTCGCGTCCGTCAACGAGCTGCACCTTGCCCTTGCGCTCGTCACTCTTGCGGTTGGTGAGCACCCAGACGTAGGTGGAGATGCCGGTGTTGTAGAAGAGCTGGTCGGGGAGGGCGACGATGGCCTCCAGCCAGTCGGACTCGATGATCCAGCGGCGGATCTCGGACTCGCCGGAGCCGGCGGCGCCGGTGAACAGCGGGGAGGCGTTGAAGACGATGGCGAGGCGGCTGCCTCCCTGCTGCGGCGCCTTCATCCGGGCCAGCATGTGCTGGAGGAACAGCAGCGACCCGTCCGACACCCGGGGCAGCCCGGCGCCGAAGCGGCCCTGCCGGCCGAGCTGGTCGTGCTCGTCCTGCACCTGGCGGCGGTAGCCCTTCCAGTCGACGCCGAATGGCGGGTTGGTGAGCATGTAGTCGAAGCGCCGGCCGCCGAGGCCGTCCTCGGTGAAGGTGTTGCCGAAGACGATGTTCCCGGCGTCCTCGCCCTTCACCATCATGTCGGCGACGCAGGTGGCGTATGTCTCCGGGTTGAGCTCCTGGCCGAACACCTTGAGCTCGACGGCGTCGTTGAGGCGGCGCAGGTGGTTCTCGGCGACGCTGAGCATGCCGCCGGTGCCGCAGGCGGGGTCGTAGAGGGTACGGACGATGCCCCTGCCGGTGAGCACGTCGGCGTCGGGGGCGAAGAGCAGGTTCACCATCAGCTCGATCACCTCACGCGGGGTGAAGTGCTCGCCGGCGGTCTCGTTGGACTGCTCGGAGAAGCGGCGAACAAGCTCCTCGTAGACGTAGCCCATCTGCACGTTGGAGACGCGGTCCGGATGCAGGTCGGCCTGGCGGAAGCGCTGCACCACCTGGTAGAGGATCCCCGCCTTGTGCAGCCGGTCGATGTGGGTGTCGAGGTGGAAGTGCTGCAGCATCTCCCGGGTGCGCGACGAGAACCCGGCCAGGTAGGCCCGCAGGTTGACATCGATGCTGGGGGCGTCGGCAACCAGTTCCTCGAAGTCGAGCCGGGACGTGTTGTGGAACGACTGCCCGGCGGCGCGGTTGAGCAGGTCCTCCAGGGCGCCGTCGGGCAGCTTGCCCCGGTAGTGCTCGTGTTCGGCGAGCACCTTCGCCTTGGTGGGCGCCAGCACCGCGTCGAGTCGGCGGATCACCGTCAGCGGCAGGATCACCCGCCCGTATTCCGACTGCTTGTAGTTGCCCCGCAGCAGATCGGCGATCGACCAGATGAAGTTGGTCAGCTCGGAATGGTTCTTCAACGGAGGGTCGGCTCCTCGTCGGCGCGCCTCGACCGGCGGCGAACGTTAGTGCGACACCTACTGCCGGCTCCATGGGGCGCCCGGCCCGGATGCTTCCCCTGGGCTATTCCTCGATGGATTCGATCGCCGGCCGTCGGGCCTCAGTCAACTCGTCCTCGGTCTCGCGCACGTCCCGCAGGACGCGTGCCACCTCGAACCGGACCTGGAAGTCCACGTCGTGGGTGAGGGGCTCGACCGCGCCGTGGCTGGAGCCGGTTCCCAGCTCGCCGAGGGAGCGGACCGCCTTCCAGCGGGTCCAGGCGTCCTCGTCGGCGAGGGCCTGTTCGAAGAGGTCCCGCAGTGATTCGTCCTCGGCGTCGGCGGCGGTGTCGATGGCGGTGCGGCGCACCACCCGGGAGTTGTCGGCGTAACCCTGCCGTAGCGCTCCGTGGGCGACCGCGGTGTCCTCCGACTCGGCGAGTACGGCGACGGCGATGCGGCGCAGCCGGGCATCGGAGGCGTCGAGAGCTTCGAGGAGGCGGGCCCGGCTCGGAGGGTCGTCGGGATCGAGCAGGTGCAGGGCCCGCGCCGCCTCGACTCGGGTGGCGCGACCCTCCTGGAGCAGCTCGTCACGGGTCCGCTCGTCGCCCTCACTGCTGTCGCCGGCAGGGAACAGGGCCGCCACCGTCTCCAGCATCCCGTCGAGGCGGTCCTCCCAGGAGGCGCCGCGCCCCAGGCCGATGGTGACGAAGTCGCCGGCCACCATGACGTCGGTGACGTCGGGATCGGCGAGGAGGACCGCCGCCCGGGCGTCGTCAGGCGGCGCTTCGTCGGTCCTGGTGTACCACCGGCCCGGGGCGCGGGGACCGCCGAGCTGGAACTTGACCTTGCGGGGGTGGGGTGTCGCCTCCGGCTTCACCGGGCCGGAGAAGACCCGGTCGAACAACCCGGGCCGGGCCGGCCCGTCGCCGGCGCCGGTGACCCATACGACGTACCGTCCGTCGGCGGCGCCGTGGGACAGCACGATGTCGCCGTCCAGCGGGATCTCCCACCAGCCTTCGGCGACGTGTGGGCGTACCAGGCCGCTCAGTGCGTCGTCGTCGGCGGCGGTCCACGGCTCTGGCGAGAAGAGGCGCTTGAGCAGGGTCTTGAAGGCGCCCAGGTCCTCGAAGGGCAGCCGCATCGCCACGTCGGTGAGGGCAGCCGACGCCGACGCCACCAGGCCGCGGGAGGCAACTGCGGCCCGGGTGGCGTCGAAGTCGGCCGGCCTGGTCATCGGCGCTCGTCGTGGCGGATGAGCCCGATGACGAGCCCGTCCACCACCGCCTTCCAGGAGGCGTCGATGATGTTCTCGTGGACCCCGACGCTGCCCCACGTCCCCTCGCCGTCGCTGTGCTCGGTGAGCACCCGCACCCGGGCCGAGGTGCCGTCGGAGGAGTCCAGGTCGCGCACCCGGTAGTCGGTGAGCCGGATGCGGTCGATGTCGGGGAAGGTGCCGGCGAGGGCGGCTCGCAGCGCCCGGTCGAGGGCGCTCACCGGTCCGTCGCCCTCGCGGGTGGTGACCACCCTCTCGTCGCCGACGAGCGCCTTCACCGTCGCCTCGGCGGAGACCTCGCCGAAGCGGTTCTCCACGAACACCCTGTAGGACTCCAGGGTGAAGAAGTCCTGCTTGAAGCCCTGCACCTCCCGCAGCAGCAGCTCGAACGACCCGTCGGCACCCTCGAACTGGTAGCCGGCGTGCTCCAGTTCCTTGATGCGGTCCACCACCGCCTGGGCGTCGGCGTCGGTGAGCGAGAGGCCCTGGGTGCGGGCCTTGGCCAGCACGGTGGAGCGCCCCGCCATCTCCGATACCACCACCCTGGTGGAGTTGCCCACCGCCGCCGCAGGCATGTGCTCGTAGGCGTCGGCCCGCCGCGCCAGGGCGGAGGTGTGCAGGCCCGCCTTGTGTGTGAATGCGGACACGCCGACGTAAGGGCGGTTCGGGTCGAGCGTGCGGTTCACCAGCTCGGCGACCTGGTGTGACACCGCGGTGAGCCGGGGGATGTTGTCGGCGGGGATCGTCTCGTGGCCCATCTTGAGCGACAGGTTGGGGATCACCGAACACAGGTCGGCGTTGCCGGTGCGCTCGCCGTAACCGTTGACGCACCCCTGCACCTGGAACACGCCGGCGCGGACGGCGGCCAGGGAGTTGGCCACGGCCACCCCGCCGTCGTTGTGGAAGTGGCAGCCCAGCACCGCACCGGGGAGGGCGCCTGCCACCTCGGCGACGACCCGCTCCACGTCGTGGGTGAGCGTCCCGCCGTTGGTGTCGCACAACACGACCCGGGCGGCTCCGGCGTCGTGGGCGGCGCCAAGCACGGCGAGGGCGAACTGCGGGTTGGCGCGGTAGCCGTCGAAGAAGTGCTCGGCGTCGAAGAACACCTCACGACCCTGGGAGCGCAGGTACGCCACCGAGTCGGCCACCATCGCCACCGCCTCGTCGAGGGTGGTGCGCAGGGCGTGCTCGACGTGGTAGTCCCACGACTTGCCCACCAGGCAGATGGTCCCCGTCCCGGCGGCGAGGAGGGCGGCGAGCTGCTCGTCGTCGGCGGCGGCGACCCCGCTGTGGCGGGTGGAGCCGAACGCCACCAGCTGGGCGGTGCGCAGCTCGAGCTCGGTGCGGGCTCGGGAGAAGAACTCCTCGTCCTTGGGGTTGGAGCCGGGCCAGCCGCCCTCGATGTAAGGGACGCCGAGGTCGTCGAGGGCGCGGGCGATACGCAGCTTGTCCGTGGCCGTGGGCGCCATGCCCTCCTGCTGCATGCCGTCCCGCAGCGTGGTGTCGTAGATCTCTACGGTGCTCATGGTGGTCCTCATCTGGTGGTGTCAACCGGCCCCGGGAAACAGAAAACCCTCCGCCGGTGCGGAGGGTCGATGGGCGCACACGCCGGCAGGCGGCGTCTACACCCGGTACGTAATGATGATGCGGCCGAAGCCGGAGGTCGTCATGCCCAGGAGTTAAGCACCTCCTCCGCCATCCGTAAACAGGCCGGCTCGCTGTGGCCGATCGGGCGGGGGGGTCTTCGTCTGGGGTCCGTGTTGAGCTTGCCGCGAGGTT
Source organism: uncultured Acidimicrobiaceae bacterium (assembly GCA_964579415.1). GTDB lineage: Bacteria > Actinomycetota > Acidimicrobiia > Spongiisociales > UBA5794 > CAZOGW01. The sequence continues at coordinate 6,413 of CAZOGW010000152.1, forward strand.
GTGGAGGGCGCGCGAGGATGACCCCCCTCGACCCCGCCTCCGCTAGCGCTCCGGCGGGGCCACTCCCCCCGTCAAAGCCCGGGGGGAGATGAAGAAGCCGCCGTCCGCTGGGCCGGGGGGAGATGAAGAAGCCGCCGTCCGCTGGGCCGGGGGGAGATGAAGAAGCC
>CAZOGW010000153.1:0-6462 GCA_964579415.1 uncultured Acidimicrobiaceae bacterium
AGTACTTAGTACCTAGTACTTAGTACCTAGTACTTAGTACCTAGTACTTAGTACCTAGTACGTAATATTCACTCCGTCCTGTCCGCTTCACGCCGCAACCCATCCAAGTATCCCTGCAGCATGATCGCCGCCGCCACCATGTCGGTGGTCTGGCGGCGGCGGTCCCGACGCATCCCTGCTTCGATGAGGGCGGACTCGGCGGAGACCGTGGTGAAGCGTTCGTCGGCGAGCGTAACCGGGACGTCGAGGCGCGCCGAGAGCGCTTCGACGAGGGCGCGGGAGCGGCTCGCCGCGGGACCTTCGGAGCCGTCGAGGGAGGTGGGGAGACCCACCACCACCTCGGTGACCGCCCACTCACCGACCAGTGTCGCGATCCTCTCCATCGGGTCGGTGGTTCGCCGGTCGATGACCTCGTGGGGGGTGGCGATCAGCCTGTCGGGGTCGGATACGGCGACGCCGATGCGGCGTTGCCCCGGGTCGAGCCCGAGGAGCCTCCCGCTCACAGGGCGAGGAGGGCGGTGCGTGCCGCCTCCCGCGCCGCCTCCAGGGCCTCCTCGAGGCGGTCCCCATGCGGCCCACCGGCCTGGGCCAACTCCGGGTCACGGCTGCCGCCGCCACCCAGGATCGCCGCGGCGGGGCGGAGCACCTCGGCGGCGGAGATGCCGGATCCGGCGAGGTCGCGGGACACGAAGGCGATCAGGGCGCCCTTGCCGTCACGGCGAGACCCGACGACGCCGATGGCGGCGCCGAGCCGGTCGCGGAGTTGGTAGGCCAGGGCCCGCAGGTCATCGGGACCGAGCCCGTCGCTCCCCGCTACCAGCAGGCTGACGTCGCCGTGGGTCTCGACGGTCTCCACCAGGTCGTCGACCAAAGTGAGCCGCTCCTGCTGCTGGTAGCGGTCGAGCCGCTCCTGCTGGGCGTCGATGCGGTCGGAGAGCGCCTGGGCCGCCTCCAGGACCCTGTCGGGCTGGGTGCCCAGCGTCGCCGCGGTGCGCTCCAGCGTGCGCCGCAGTTCGGCCAGGTATCCGTACGCCTTGGTGCCGGTGAGCGCTTCCACCCGGCGGGTGTTGGCGGCGATGGAACCCTCGCTGACGAGCAACAGCGGGCCGATCTGGCCGGTGGTGTGTACGTGCGTTCCTCCGCAGAACTCCACGGAGTAGTCGCCGGCCTGGACCACCCGGACCTCGTTGCCGTACTTGTCCCCGAAGAAGGCGAGTGCTCCCATCGCCTCGGCCTGGTCCTTGGTGGTCCGGATGGTGGTGACGGCCGAGTTCTCGATGACGCGTTCGTTGACCGCCCTCTCGATCTCGGCCAGTTCCTCGCGGTCGAGGCCCTGGAAATGGCTGAAGTCGAAGCGGAGCCGCTCCGGCTCCACCAGCGACCCGGCCTGGTGGACGTGATCGCCCACCAGGTGGCGCAGCCCCCAGTGCAGGATGTGGGTCCCGGTGTGGTTCTTGCGGATACGCTCCCGGCGGTCGTGGTCGACGTGGGCGGCGACCTCCTGGCCGGTGTCGACATAGCCGGAGGTCACCCGGGCGCGATGCCCGTGGTAGCCGGTGACGGCGAACTGCGTGTCGAGGACCTCCAGCTCACCCGTCGGCGAGGTGATGCGGCCGGTGTCGCCCACCTGTCCGCCGGACTCTGCGTAGAACGGGGTGCGGTCGAGGAACACCTCTACCTCTCGACCCTTCTCGGCCCGCTCGATGGTCTCGCCCTCGGCGACGATGCTGAGGACGCGGCCGACATCGTCGACGCTGTCGTAGCCGGTGAACTCGGTGGCGTCGACGCCGCGGAGCAGGTTGACATACACGCCGGTCGCCTCGGCGCGCTTGCCGCCGGTGAAGGCGGCACGGGCGCGGTCTTTCTGTTCCTGCATGAGCCGGTCGAACTCGGTGCGGTCTACGGCCAGGCCCCGCTCGGCGAGTATCTCCTCGGTGACCTCGATGGGGAACCCGTAGGTGTCATGGAGCTTGAAGGCGGTGGCGCCGGGGAAGGGGCCCTCGTCGTCGATACCCTCCAGGTCCTGGTCGAGGAGTTGGTGCCCCGATTCGAGCGTGCGGCGGAACCGGACCTCCTCGCGCTCGGCCATGGTGACGATGGTGTCCCGCTTCTCCACCAGGTTGGGATAGGCGGCACCCATGACGTCGATGGTGGCTTCGATGATCGTCGGCATCACCAGGTCGCGGGTGCCGAGGAGGAAGGCGTGGCGGACGGCGCGGCGCAGCAGGCGGCGCAGCACGTAGCCGCGGCCCTCGTTGGAGGGGACCACGCCGTCGCCGATGAGGAACGTGACGGTGCGGCCATGGTCGCCGAGGATGCGCAGGCTCATGTCGCTGCTGTCCGACGAGCCGTAGGAGACACCGGTGAGGCCTTCACCGGCGGCGAGGACGGGCCGGATCAGATCGGTCTCGAAGACGGTCTCCACGCCCTGGAGAACGGTGGCGAGCCTCTCCAGGCCTGCGCCGGTGTCGATGTTCCTGGCGGGCAGGTCACCGACCACGTGATACGGCTCGTCCTGGACGTACTGCATGAAGACGAGGTTCCACACCTCCATGAAGCGCTCATCGTCCACGGCAGGGCCGCCGTCGAGGCCGAACTCCGGCCCTTTGTCGTAGAAGATCTCCGAGCACGGGCCGGCCGGGCCGGCGACGCCCATCTGCCAGAAGTTGTCCCGGTCGAAGCGCTGCACCCGGTCGGGACGGGCGCCCACGGTGTCGATCCAGATCTGCTCCGCTTCGTCGTCGTCCTTGTACACGGTGAACCAGAGCCGATCCGGGTCGAGCCCGAATCCCTCGGTGACCAGTTCGTAGGCCCACGGGATGGCCTTCTCCTTGAAGTAGTCGCCGAAGCTGAAGTTGCCCAGCATCTCGAAGAAGGTGAGGTGGCGGGCGGTGGTGCCGATGATGTCGATGTCGACGGTGCGGGCCACCTTCTGCACGGTGACGGCCCGGGAGAACGGCGCCTTCTCCTCGCCGAGCATGTACGGCTTGAAGGGCACCATCCCGGCGTTGGTGAGCAGCAGCGTCGGGTCGATCGGGATCAGCGAGGCGCTGGGGACGGGGGTGTGCCCCCGAGCCTCGAAGAACTCGAAGAAGACGCGGCGGATATCGTTGCCGTTCATGAGGGGGGTGAGACTAGCGGGCGTGGTGGCACCGTACTACGTACTACGTACTACGTACTACGTGCGGAGAGCGGCCTCGCACGTGGCCACCAGCTCCGCTTCCGGGACCGTCCGGGACTCGCCGGTGGTGAGATATTTGACCTGGACGTGGCCGGTGGCGCGTTCCTCGGGGCCGGCGACCAGGGCGAGGCGGTGGCCCTTGCGGTCGGCGTACTTGAGCTGGGTGCCGAGGCGTCGGGTCTCGGGGTAGACCTCGGCGCCGATGCCGGCAGCCCTCAGTGCCGCCGCCATCCGCAACGCCCCCGGCAGGGACTCCTCGTCGAACAGCGTCACCAGCACCGAAGCCCAGGTGGCGGCGCCGTCGGACATGCCCAGTTCGTCCATGGCGGCGAGGAGGCGGTCGACCCCGAGTGAGGCGCCGACGCCGGGGAGCCGCCGGCTTGTGTAGAGCGAGGCGAGGTCGTCGTAGCGGCCGCCGCTGCAGCAGCTCCCGATGCCGGGAAGGTCCTCGAGGAAGGTCTCCAGCACCATCCCGGTGTAGTAGTCGAGGCCGCGGGCGATGGAGACGTCGAGCTGGATCCGTCCGGGCGGCACGCCGGCGGCCGCAGTTCCCGTCACCAGGCCGGCCAGGGCGTCGGCACCCGCCTCCCCCTGGTCGCTCCCGGCGACGAGCGACCGGATGCCGTCGAGGACGGTGTCGTTGCCGCCCTGCAGTGAGGACAGCGCCAGCACCGCGTCGACCTGACCGGGTTCGGCTCCGGCTGCCGCCAGGTCGTCCGCCACCCGCGCCGCGCCCACCTTGGGCAGCTTGTCGACGGCGCGCAGCACCTCCACGGACCGCTCGGCGAGACCGATCCGCTCCAGCACGCCGTTGAGTACTCGCCGGTCGTTCGCCCTGACGGTGAAGCGCTCGAAGCCGAGGGCGGCGAAGACGTCGTGGACCACCAGCGCCGTCTCGATGTCGGCGACGGCGCTCTCGGTGCCGATGGTGTCGAAGTCACATTGCACGAACTCTCGGTAGCGGCCGAACTGGGTGTTCTCGCCGCGCCACACCGGTCCGACGTGGTAACGCTTGAACGGTGTGCCCAGCCGGCCGATGTGCTGGGCGGCGTAGCGGGCCAGCGGGACGGTGAGGTCGAACCGCATGGCGACGTCGCGCCCTCCGGCGTCGTCGAAGCGGTAGAGCTGCTTGTCGGTCTCGGCGCCCCCCTTGCCGAGGAGGATCTCGGTGTACTCCAGCGCCGGCGTGTCGATGGGGCTGAACCCGTAGGAGCGGTAGACGTCGATGGCGGTGGCGACGAGCTTCTCGCGGGCTATGGCGGCTTCAGGGAGCAGGTCGCGGAAGCCCTTGAGCGTGCGGGGTTGGATGCGAGTCGGTTCGGTCATGGCAGAGTCCTTGATGGCGGAAGGGTCGGGGCAGGCGGCGGGCGTTCAGGCGCCCGGTGTATGCCCGGGGTCGATCCGGTCGGCGGCCCGGTCCAGCAGCCCTGCCACCGAGCGTCCCCCGCTGCGCATCAGCGCCCGGGCCGAGAGCTTCTCTCGCACCCGCTTCACCTGGGCGGCGAGGTACGCCATGCCGGCGACCGATGCCACCACGCCCACGGCGAACCATCTCATTCGAAGCAGCATGACCTGATGCTACTCACTCGGTTCGCCGCTTCCCCGCTCCCGCTTGCCCAGGATGGCGTCGATCCTGGCGAGGCGCTCTGCCAGGTCGCGCTCGGCCCCGGAGGCCTTGGGGCGGTAGACGATGGCGCGCTCGGCCCCGCCGGGCAGGTACTGCTGGGGCACCACCCCGCGCGGGTCGTCGTGGGGATAGCGATAGCCGACGCCGTGACCCAGCGCCTTCTCCCCCGGCATCACCGCCGAGCGGAGCGGGTCGGGCACCAGCGCCGCGGGTGTGTCCTCCACCAGCTGGCGTGCCTCCACCATCGCATTGCCGATCGAGTTCGACTTGGGCGCCAGCGCCAGGTACACCGCGGCGTGGGAGAGTGCGTAGCCCGCCTCGGGAAGACCCACGACACGCAGGGCGTCGAAGGCGTCCACGGCGATCCCCAGGGCGATCGAGTCGGCCAGCCCGACGTCCTCGGAGGCGAGGATGATCATGCGCCGGGCGATGAACTCGGGATCCTCGCCGGCCTCCAGCATGGTCCACAGCCAGTAGAGGGCGGCGTCGGGGTCGGAGCCGCGCAGCGACTTGATGAACGCCGAGATGACGTCGTAGTGCTGGTCGCCCGCCTTGTCGTAGCGGACGATGCGGCGCTGGATGGCCTCTTCGACGGTGGACTCGTCGATCGCCTCGGCGCCGCGTCCCTGGGCGATGCGGGCCGCCACCTCGAGGGCGTTGAGCGCCAGCCGGGCGTCGCCACCCACCCGCTCGGAGAGGACGTCCAGGGTGGCGTCGGCGACGGCGGGATTTCCACCAAGGCCCCGCATCGGGTCGTCGGCGGCCCGTCGCAGCAGCGTCGCCACGGCGTCGGGGGTGAGCTGTTGAGTCCGAAAGAGAGTGCAGCGGGACACCAGCGGCGAGTTCACTTCGAAGAACGGGTTCTCGGTGGTGGCCCCGACGAGGATGATGGTGCCGTCCTCGACGCCGGGGAGAAGCCCGTCCTGTTGGGCCTTGTTGAAGCGGTGGATCTCGTCGAGGAACAGGACGGTCCGCCCCCTCCCCTCCTCGACCCGGCGGGCCGCCATCGCCAGAACGTCGCGCACGTCCTTGATCCCCGCCGAGGTGGCCGAGAGTTGCTCGAAGCGGGCCGACGATGCCGACGCCACCAGCCTCGCCAGGGTGGTCTTGCCGGTGCCGGGCGGGCCCCACAGGATCATCGACACCGGCTTCCCGCTATCGACGAGGGAACGGAAGGCGGCGCCGGGCGCCGTCAACTGCTCCTGGCCCACCACCTCGTTGAGGCTCGCCGGTCGCATCCGCGCCGCCAGCGGCGCAGCCTGCAACCGCGCCTCGGCCCGGCTCTCGGCAAAGAGATCACTCTGGTCGGTCATGCGTCGCGACGGTAACAGTGCCAATCTCGTCTCCCCCCGGCTTTGCGGGGGGAGTACCCCGGTCGGGCTTTGGCGACCGGGGGGAGGGGGGTCTTCGTTGCGCACCCTCCCCATCTTGGGCCAGTCGCGTCGTACTGGCGACACGACAGCACCGGCGACCACTGCCATGAAGACCCCCTCCGGCCGATCGGCCAACCACAGGCCTGTGCACGCGATCAGGTCCAGTGCCGCCAGGCGAGCCGATCGTCCACCTCCCCCACCGAAGCGGCGGGGGAGGATGAAACCGTGCCCTACGAAGCGGCGGGGGAGGACAAACAGCCCTACGAAGCGGCGGGGGAGGA
>CAZOGW010000154.1:0-6410 GCA_964579415.1 uncultured Acidimicrobiaceae bacterium
GTCGCCGTCGTCGGGCTCGCCGGGCGGTTTGCCGAGAAGGACGTCCCCTCCGCGGTGTCGATCGTACCGGGCTCGACGCTGCCGTCCACCCCGGCCCGGCAGGCGGCCCTCGCCGACCTGGTGCCCGGTATCGGCGTCGATCCCACCGTGGTGTACCAGCAGCCGTCGATGATCGGGAGTGTCGCCTGGAGCCGTAGGCAGCCCGAACCCGGCGAGCCCCTCACAACGGGGCACAACGGCTGGGAGGTGAGGGGCTCCTTCGACCGCAGCGGCTCCACCCTCGCCCTCAGTGTCTGGGACCGCACCACCCCGACGCTGTGGGCCGGCACGCCCGGTGCGGTGGCGCCGCTGGCCCCCGGTACCGGCGGCTGGGCCTGGCACGACAGCAAGATCCTCCTGCTGGGTTGGACGGCCCGCGCCGTGGGTGAGACCGGGCCCCATCTGTATACCGCCCGCATCAGCGGCACCGGGGAACCGCAGCAGGTCACCGATCTCGGGCCGGTCCCGGCAGGTGCCCGGCTGGCGGGTTGGGGCGACTGGGGATTCGCCGTCAACATCGCGCCACCGCCGCACATGCAGTTCGTGGACGCCGGGGAAGCACCGCTCGGCGTCCTCGTGACGCAGATCCTCGATCCGGACGGTAGGGCGCGGGCCACGGTCCTCGCCGAGACCCTGGCGACGGGAGCCACCGGGGCGCTGGTGATGCGCTCGACCGAACAGTCCTACACCCGGGCACTTGAAGTCTCCGACCCGCGAACCCTCGACCTACCGGAAGTCACCCCTACCGACCTCGCCGATGTCAACGGCTACCCGGCGCCGCTCACATCCGAGGCCGTGGTGGTCGCATCGGACCTGTCGCGCGTCCTCCACGTCTTCGCCGGCGCCGACGAGCTCGCCTCGTACCACTTCACTCCCGACGGCGAAGTCGTGACGCAGTCGACATCATGGCGCGGGGCCTACGCGGGGCTCTATCACGTCCGCTTCGGTGCCACCACCACCGTGACCGCATCCACCGTCGCCGGTGCCGACATCGCCCTCGGCTTCAGCCGTAGCGGGCGGTGGCTCATGCTCACCGACAACAACACGGGCACCCTGTACTTTCACGACTGGGAGCGGGACGCGACCTTCCCCGTTCCCTTCGACCTGGGACGGGTCGTCGCCGTGTCGTCGTGACGCCACCACCGACGGTGGCGATCTCGGAGCGGCAGGCAGCGTGCCATCCTGGTGATGGATCCGGGCCGGCGAGAGATGGGAGCGAGACGGTGCCCGATCGCAACACAGACGCCTCCGGCAACCGCAGTGCGGGCACTCTCCACATCGCGGTGATCGCCCCCATCTCGTGGCGGACCCCTCCGCGGCACTATGGGCCGTGGGAGCAGTTCGCATCGTTGCTGACGGAGGGGCTGGTATCGCGCGGGATCGATGTGACGCTGTTCGCCACCGCCGACTCGGTGACTTCGGCGCGGCTTGTCGGCACCGCCCCCACCGGGTACTCCGAGGACCCGGGTCTCGACGCCAAGGCGTGGGAGGCACTTCACGTGTCTGCCGTGTTCGAGCGGGCGGCGCGCTTCGATCTCATCCACAACAGTTGCGATTTCCTCCCGCTGACGTACTCGCGGCTGGTCGACACGCCGATGGTCACCACCATCCACGGATTCGGCTCGGACGCCACGTTGCCCGTCTACCAGCGCTACGCCGACCGCGTCCACTACGTGGCGATAAGCGACGCCGACCGGCACCCGGCGCTCCCCTATGCGGCGACGATCCACCACGGGATCGACATCGGGTCGTTCGTTCCCGGTCCCGGCGGGGACGCCCTGGTCTTCTTCGGGCGGATCCACCCTGACAAGGGGACGGAGGCCGCCATCGACGTCGCCGCCCGGGCCGGCGTTCCCCTGGTGATCGCAGGGATCGTGCACGACGAGGAGTACTTCGCAAAGGTGGTCGAGCCTCGCATCGACGGCGACCGCGTCGTGTTCCTGGGACCGGTGGGGCCCCGGCGCCGTCAGGAGGTCCTCGGTGGTGCCCGGGCTCTGCTCCACCTCATCGACTTCGACGAGCCGTTCGGCTTCAGCGTGGTCGAGGCGATGGCGTGCGGAACGCCGGTGATCGCCCATAGCCGGGGCTCGATGCCCGAGCTGATCGAACCGGGCGTCAACGGGTTCCTCGTCGCCGGTGAGGCGGAAGCGGTCACGGCTGTCTCCGCCGTCGGCCGGATCGACCGGGCAGGCGTGCGCAGATCCGTCGAGGGTAGGTTCGACGCCTCCCGGATGGTCGACGACTACCTGAAGCTGTACCACCGCATCCTCGACGAATGACGCGCCGGCCCGGTCAACGAGCGGTCAACGCCTCCAGCAGCGCATCGACCGGCATGGTGGCGAAGCCGGTGGACACATCCGAGATCCCGTACGGGACCACGAGCCGACCGGAGTGGATCAACGACCCGCACGAGTAGACGACATTGGGGACGTACCCGTCACGCTCATCGTCGGCGGGGACGAGAAGCGGTTCCTTGAGATGACCGATGACACGGGCCGGGTCGTCGAGGTCGAGGAGGATGGCTCCGAGGGCGTACTGGCGCATCGGGCCCACCCCGTGGGTGAGCACCAGCCAGCCGGCCTCGGTCTCGATGGGTGCGCCGGCATTGCCGATCTGCATCAGCTCCCAGTCGCGCACCGGGAGCTGGATGCGGTCGGTCCGGTGCCAGAACCGGATATGGTCCGACAGCATCAGGTAGTTGCTCTCACCGTCCGATCGGCCCAGGGCGGCGTACAGCCCGCCGACCCGGCGCGGGAAGATGGCGATCCCCTTGTTGCGGGCCGCCGGACCGTTGAGCGTGGCGATGCGGAACACCTCGAAGTCCGCGGTCTCGATGAGCTGGGGGAGGATGCTGAAGCCGTCGTAGGCGGTGTAGGTGGCGTAGTAGACGACAGTCCCGTCGGGCCGGACGAAGCGCACCATACGGGCGTCCTCCATCCCGTGGCTCTCGGTGGGTCCGTTGGGAAAGAGCACCCGGGACGAGACCTCGGTGGACGCCGCGAACGCCAGCTCGTAGTTGGACGACGCCAGCCAGTGCATCGTCTGGATGACGTGCTGCACCCGCGACGAGGCGTCGTCCTCCCGACTCAACTGCGACAGAGCCCGCTCCAGATCGGCCATGGTGAACATGGCGTCGAGTTGCCCCAGCGCCTCACCGGCGAGTTCGGAGTCGGCCCCCATCTCCTGGAGCTTGATGGCAAACAGATGCCTCTCGAATCGGGGCGACCGGCGCTCCCCCGACTCCGGCGCCGACGGTGCGTCCATGTCGATCTCGCCGTCCGGTCCCACCAGCCCGGTGCGGAACTCGATCGACGAGAGGTGTCCTTCACCCACCGCCCGCACGCTGACGATGACGCGGAGCCACCCCGGTTCCACCCCGGACTGGTCCGGCGACGGCACGATCGAGGGATTGGTGAGGGCGGCGCCCTCCAGCGAGTACTCGTGCACGAAGTAGGCACCGAGCAGGCTCCGCACCGCATCGGGCAACGTCGCGTCGTCGTCGACGAGGTGCGCCACCGCCTCGAACCCGCGACGGAACACGCCGTCGATGTCGGCGTGCCGCCGGGAAAAGCGGCGCCGCAGCTTCGCCACGGTGCGCTCGACCTCGTCGGCAGGGAGGGCACGGACGCGCTGGATGACCCGATCGATGCGTGTCGTGCCCACCGGCTCGCCGTCGTCATGCGGCAGGTACGCCTTGGTGATGAGCCGGGCAGGGTCGGGCAGCAGCCGCACCTTCGATCGGGTGACCGGGACATCCATCACTCGGCGGCCACGCGTCGCCCCTCGGTGGCGCACCGTGTGGCGACCTGGAGGGCGGCGATCCCGGCGAGAGTCGACTCGGCGCCCCGGTTGCGGTTGACGGAGTTCTCCATGAGGCCGTCGTACGTCGCTCCGGTGCCGCTGTCGTAGAGTTCCAGCCCGGCGTCGTTCCTCCCCAGGAACCACGACACGGCACGGATGGCGCGCACCCGCCACTCGGCGTCACCGGTGACCATCCATGCCCGGTGGCAGGCTTCGGCCATCGCCGACGCTTCCAGCGGTTGCTGGTCGAAGCCGGGCCGGGGCTCACCCGGGGCCCATCCGCCCGCCGGGGTGAAGCTGAACCGGTCACCGCTCGTCTCGACGCGGACCAGCCACCTCAGCAGCCGGAGCCCCGTCGAGATCATGTGCCTATCGCCCAGTGACGCTCCCGCCGCCAGAAGTGCCTCGGGGAGCCGAGCGTTGTCGTAGGTGAGACGCGTCTCCGGCCAGGGGACCCTCCCCCGGCAGGCATCGAATATCGTCCCCGAACCACGCACCACCAGGTCGGTGGCAGCGGGATGACCCGGTTCGGCGAGGAGCACCTCGCACGCTCCCAGGACGGCGAAGGCGTTGGCCCGCAGATGCGGGGAGGTGAACGCATCGCAGGTGGTGAATGCGTCTGCCGCTGCGCTGCGTATCGCCGGGGTCGGTCCCGAGTGGCTCGCCACTCCGAGGCCCCACCAAGCCCTCCCCTGGCTGTCGTCGCTGCCCACGTCGTCCGTCCAGCCGTAGTTGGCGTCACGCCGGTTGTGGAAGGCCCCGGTGGGTGTACGTGCGTCCAGCACGAAGGCGAGGTAGATGCCGGCGAGGTCGATGCCGTCACCGCACTCAGTGGCATGTCGCGAGGCGACGATGAGGGCACGGGCGTTGTCGTCGGTGCAGAACCCGTGCTCACGGCGGGGGGTCGACATCAGGGCGTGTTCCCACACTCCGCTGGCGTCGGTGAGGGCCCGCAGGTGGCCGAGGTGCGGTCGCGGCAGCCGGGCCGGGGCGGTCGCCGGTCGGCCGGCCAGCGGGTCATCCGGCGACACGGCGCAGCTCCGGTCGGGGACGTACCAGCCGGTCGATCTGGACCATCTCCGCCATCATCGAGTCGAACCGGCGTCCGATCGTCGGCCAGTACCAGCCATCGGCGATCCGGCGCGCCTCCCGGCCCGCGTCGGCTGCCAGAGCACGGTCGGTGAGCAGGAGGCGCAGGGCACTGCTCAATGCGGCCGCGTCTGCGTGGGGGACGGTGGCGCCGGCCCCGCTCGACAGCAACTCCACGGCGTGAGGGAAGCGGGTGGCGATCACCGGCTTGGCGGCGGCGATCGCTTCGACGAGCACCCCGGAGGTCACCTGTTCCACCGAGGCGTAGGGGAGAACGACCATGTCGGCGCGGCGCACCGTGGCGGCCAACTCCCGGCGCTCGAGGTACCGGGCATCGAACTCCACGACGTCCTGCAGGCCGAGGTCACCGACGAGGTCGAGCAACCCCTGGCGGTAGGACTCGCCGGAGGATTCCAGGACCAGCGGGTGGGTGGCTCCGGCGATGAGGTAGCGGGGACGCGGGTCCAGGTCGACCAGGTCTCCGAAGGCCGCGATCGCCGTCTCCAGGCCCTTCCCCGGCCCGATCAGGCCCCACGTGAGCACGAGGGGGCGTGATCCGGTCACCAGCGAAGGCCCGGCGAACATCGCGTCCGCCCCGTGGGGCAGAACCTCGATGCGCTCGGGGTCGATCCCGTAACACGACGTCAGCCGATCGGCTCCGGTGCGGCTCATCACGATCATCACCGACGCATGCCGGGCCAGTTCGTCGATGATGGCACGCTGGCGGGTCGACGGCTGATCCAGCACGGTATGGAACGTGACGGCAACCGGTACGGAGAGCCCGGCGACCAGATCGAGCACCTCGACTCCGTCAGGGCCTCCGTAGATCCCGTACTCGTGCTGGAGCGACACCGCGTCGAACGAGTTGAGCACGCGTACCGCTGCGGCGAGAGACGTGGCGTCGCCGGTGCGGTGACGGTAGGCCACGTCGGGCGTGACGCCGCGGGCGGTACCGGCAAGGTCGACCACTCCGACATCGCGGCGGGACCCGCGGTTGGCGGCGACGGCGCCGAGCAGCGACGAGGTGTAGCTGGCGAGCCCGCAGACGGTAGGTGGGTACGTGCTGACGAAGCAGATCGATTCCCGATGCTCGCTGGCCTCCAAGAGCCCTCCCGAGGTGTTGCCCGCCGGCGATCGGCGGGGGACGGTCACTCGTCCAGGCAGGGGAACCGAAGTGCGATATCGGAGGCTCCGCGAGCAGAAGTGAACGGCGGGCGAACCGCCGAACCCTCATTCTAGACCGGACCCTGCATCACCAGGCCGATCGGCTCACCCGTCGCCCACGGGCTCGCCACGAACCCCGGGAAAAGGACCCCCTCCGAAACCCGCGCTTCGTCTCCCCCCGGGCTTCGCGGAGACGGGTTCTTCATCTCCCCCCGGGCTTCGCGGAGACGGGTTCTTCATCTCCCCCCGGGCTTCGCGGCGGCGGGTTCTTCATCTCCCCCCGGGCTTCGCGGAGACGGGTTCTTCATCTCCCCCCG
>CAZOGW010000155.1:0-6173 GCA_964579415.1 uncultured Acidimicrobiaceae bacterium
CCTTCGTGGATGTGTCCGGACATGACGAAGCCCCGGCCATCTGGACCGGGGCTGGTGGGGTTGGCTTGGTGTCATAGCAGGCGCAGGGCGGTGGCCAGCCACCCCTCGGCGTGGCGGATCGGCTCCAGGAAACTGGAGGGGCACCAGGCGGGGTCCGGGTGGGCCGTGGTGGCCTGTGATGATCCGGGCCGCAGCCTCCAGGCGGATCGCGACCGCCCGGTGGCGAACGCCCTCGCGAGCCAGGGCGACGAGTTCCCACTCGTTGGTGCTGGGCTCTTTGCCGTAAACGTTCACGACTGTGAGCGGATGCGGGTGACGCTGGTGCTGCTGATTCCACATCTCCGCAATCACGGGCAGATCGAGAAGGGGCAAGAGCTGGGACCAGGCGCGATGCCCGACGCGGCACTCGCCGTAACCGGTCACGACGTGTGCAGCCCATCGGTAGGGATGGGGCAGGCGAGCAAGAGTGCGCTGTTCATGTTGTTCAAGCGCGGACATGCGTGGGAGTACCTCCTGACATGAGAAGGCCCGTGCCCGCCGCCGGAGCAGCAGGAACGGGCCAGGAATGGAGAAGGCCGCCACCAAGGCGGTGACGGCCGGACGAAGTGCTTGGCGGTGCCTCGTCCTCACTCTGGAGGAGTCCTCAGGATTCGCCCTCGACTACTTACGGCGCGCATGTGCACACCAGTTGTCGGTGAACGCCATTCTCTCATGAACTGGACGGTGATACAAAACAAGACTGGAGATAGAAAAATGCCTTGGGGATTCAGCGTGAATGGCGTGATTACTAACCGAACGATGGCACCACGGAGCCATGCGATCACCCCGAGGTCATAAGGTCCGGGAACGTGACCAGGCATTGCGATGGGTCGGCTCCGGTCATTCCAACCGCTACGTGACGAGCCCGCAACGCTGGAGATGTCTCGCCTGTCTCAAGGCTGTTCAGTCACACTCGTATCGCGGCACGATCGGCAGGCCCGGTGAGGGTTTGCGCGCGGACCGGGCGGGGCATGAAGGGAGCGGAAGAGCCACCGCGCTCGCGACAGAAGGGTGAATCATGATCGGGATTCTGGCCAACGTTGCCCTTGGAGGCATGCGCTATCTGCAAGAAGAGGGCTATCTACAGGGCGCGGAGGGCAAGGCAGTAGCGTCCGCGGCATCCAAGGCAAGGGAGGCTCAACGCCAGGCATGGGAGGCCGAGCGCCACGCCCAGGCGGTAGCTCGGGCCGAGGAAGTGATGGCTAACCCGGACGCCCACAGCTTGGATGCTGTCACTGAAGCCTACGAAACCCTCAAGGCAGACGAGGAGCATCGGAGGGCAGAGCAAGAGCTCCGCCTTCGGGAGGCCGCTCGGGCGCAGAGGGCACGAGAGGACGCTGCCCTGCGGCTGGCGGCCGACCAAGAGCGACGTGAGGCTGAGGCACAAGCAAGACTTGAGGAGGAACGGCAGCGTCAAGCGGCCGAGGATCAGCGCCGTCGCGAGAAGGAAAGTCGCAAACGAGCAGACGCACGAGCCACGCTCGACAACCCGAACGCCAGCGAACTTGACCGCTCGTTCGCCCGTCAGGTTCTGCGCAAGCTGGGTGACGCATGAGCCGCGAGCCCTTCGTTTTGGCCGAGTGGCGGCCCGACACGCCCCCAGGCCTCCCCGGCGAGCTGGGGCGAGTCATACGAGTGAAGGAATGGGCCGAGGGCGCGGGCACCCTGGCAATGGGTCTCGCCCTCCTTGCGCTGCTCTCTGCACTCTTCCTGGGCGCACAGGCGGCTGCTTTGAGCGCCATCTTCTTCGTTGTGGGTGCCGTCAGCAGCATGGTTATGCGCTCAGCGGAGAACGCCGGAGCACGCCTGAACCCGGAAGACTTCCGGTACGGGGCCAGCGAGGTCACTCGCATCCAGCATGAAGTCGTGCAGCACGCAAACACGTGGTTGGACTCAGCCAACCCGGCCGATACGACTTCTCAGTACCCGGACGTGGCCAAGATGGTGGCGCAGTGCGAGGAAATGCGGGGTCAGGTCACGCTTATGGACGACAAGATCGCAGAGGAAGCTTCGACGGCTGGCGCTGGGTGGCAGTCGCCCACCAGTAGGCAGCGGGACCAGGTCGTTTCCCGGATGCGCCAGATTCTCGCTCAGATGACCATGCTTGCCGAGGCCGCGAAGCAGTACCGCGCACACGCGATCGAATGGGAGCGAGAGCAAGCTCAGCGTCAGGTTGAGTTGGAGTACCGGGAGGAACTCCATGTCCTCGAAGCCGCCGAAGCCATCTACGCTGACAACTACGAAGCGGTATGGTCCGCGCTCGGTGACGCCGATAGTCGCGCAGGGCTACCTTCCCCTGCCAAGGTCGCGCAAATGCGAGCACCTCTAGGTGGCTTCGCGACGGCGAGTCTCACGCCATCCATCGAGCAGTCCGAATCCAAGTTGGTGCGCCTAGACAGTGAGTCACTTGATCCTGAACAGCGAAGGCAGGGGCATGAGGTTCTCGACCGCATCAAGGGCTACGCGGCGTGCATCTCCGCTGGCATCGCACGCATCAATGCCAAGGGTGACCTGGTTCCAGTCCTGCCCGAGGTTGATGCCGAACGGCTCCGAATGCTGCTCAGCGAGCAGCATGTGCGCATCGTTGTCGAGTCCGAGCTAGCCCAGGTCAGTGGGACTAGCGCCTGACGCACGGCCCCTGGCAAGGGCTGACCCCCTTGCCAGGGCCGAATACCTTCGACGCCCACGACTCGTTTCGAGCGTTGGATCGATCCACTGACGACTTCCGGGTGTATCGGAGGTCGTATCCGATAGCGATTCGGGACCGTCGAGGACTTCCCGCAAGCGCCCGACTCCTGGCGAGCTGGGGGCGACGCGCCTGCGAGACCGGATTGCTCGATCTCCGTGCGAGTCGGCCTGGTGGGCGCTGCTGTCACTCGAAGACGATGTCGTAGTCCGGTCCGACCTCCTCCTGGAGACGGTCGCGGACAGTGTGCGGTCGTTCTTCCAGAGCTGCCAGTCGGCTGTCTGCGAGGCTGCCTCTTCGTACTCATCGTCGCCGAATCCGAAGCCCTGGTCCTGCCACCACGCATCCAGGTCCTCAGGTCGCCTTCGAGCTCGGAGCTGATCCCGATCATGTCGGCTGTGACGAATCCGATGACCTGTGCCGGATCTCCACCACGCACGCTTGAGATCTGCCGGATCCCTTCTTCGACGATCACCTCGATCGGGAGGTCGACGTCAACTTCCGGGGCAAGCCGCAGCCGCACGCAGTCGGAGGATGCTCGTAGCCCCGACAGCCAATCGGGCTCACCCAGGATCATCTGACGATCCAATCACGCGTCGAAGCCACCATCGTCGTTTGCTCGTCCGGGTGCATGGCAGCTTTCCGGCGGTCAGGATCGTGGACGGAGGTGGGTGATGCCGATCCAGCACAGTTTGTGGGTGGCGGGTCAGCCGCCGACCGAGTTGCGCGAGACGCGGCTGGTCAGCGAGTTCGCGCTGCACCAGATGATCCGGGCCGCGCCGCAGCTGTTGTCGCCGGACTGGATGCTGATCGGCAGCGAACAGTCAGCAGTCGGCGGTCGGTTCGACCTGCTGGCGATCTCGCCCGACGCCGGGCTGGTGCTCAATGAGCTGAAGCGGGACCGCACCCCGCGCGAGGTCGTCGCCCAGGCCTTGGACTACGCGTCGTGGGTGCAGGGCCTCACGCCCGAGGACGTCGCCGCGATCTACAAGCAGTTCTGCGGCGGGCGGGACCTCGCGGCCGACTTCGAGCATCGTTTCGGCAGCGCGTTGGACGACGACGAGATCAACAACCGGCATGAGATCGTGGTCGTGGCTTCGGAGCTTGATGCCAGCACCGAGCGGATCGTGCGCTACCTCGGTGAACGCGGGATCGCCATCAACGTGCTCTTCTTCCGCGTCTTCCAGTACGGGGAGACCCAGTTGATCAGCCGAGCGTGGCTCACCGATCCCATCGAGGCTCAGACGAGCACCACGACTAGCGGCGGGCGAGGGCCACGCGGGCCGTGGAACGGCGAGTACTACGTGAGCTTCGGCGCCGAGCCTTCCCGCTCCTGGGAGGAAGCCCGCCGGTACGGTTTCATCTGCGGTGGCGGGGGGCTGTGGTACTCCCGCACCCTGAACCAGCTGAGCATCGGGGGCCGGGTGTGGATCAACATCCCCGGCACTGGGTACGTCGGCCTCGGGGTAGTGACTGGCCCAGCACAGCCCTTCCGTGAGTTCCAGGTCCAACACGACGGGCAGGAACTGCCCGCCGCAGCCGTCCTCAAGCTGGGCGACTACCACCGCGATGACGCCGACGACCTGGAGAAGTGCGAATGGTTCGTCCCGATCCGCGTGGCTGGACACCGTTGATCATGCCAGCGCCGTGCGAGAGACAGGCTTCTTCGGCAACCAGAACACCGTCGCTGCCCCGCGTGCCGCGTCCTGGGACGCCACCGTGGAACGGCTCAAGCACACCTTCACCCACTGGGACGACAGTTGAGCGGCTGAACCTCGGCAAGACAGCAGTTGAATCGAGGTCAGGACAGCGCAATGCCCGCCCACGTCGACTCAGTCGTGCGAGTCAGGACTCGGATGACGACGTCGACGTTGCCTGCTGAGGGCGTCCCGTCGAGTGCCCGGCCGAGTCGTCGCTCTGCCTCGACGCTGACGCGGGTGACGAGTGAGTCGTCGTCCAGGAGCACCGGCATGGGCTCTTCGGGGGTGGTCGGGTTGGGCACCTGTGGGAGTTGATTGGATGCTCTGGGCCGTCTCAGCGCATCGAGGAGAGTCTTGAGTCGATTGTCGATGTCGCCGCCTTGGACGACCTTGCCGGGCGGCCCTGGGCGCAGGAGGAGGACGTCCAACTCTGCGAGCGCATGAAGCTTGGGGTGGACGATCGGCGCGAACCACCATCCGTCGACCGATTCCCGGAGATCCAGGCTCTTCGACCCATCCCAGAACCTCGCGTTCGCCAACGGGGGCAGGGCCATGAGCTCTCGAAGCTGAGCGGCGAACGCACATCTGATGTCGTGCCCGAGCCCGACGTGCGCCGACCGGTTGCCGCTTGGCGGCAGCGGTCCGTGGTAGGTCAGGACGAATCGCACGATGGCCTCACCTATACCTGTGGTCGAGTCAGGGTGATGACGTACCTGGCAGGGCTCACGCGTCGTTACCAGCAGGCTTGAGAGGGCCTCCGGCTTCCGGGACGGGCAGTGATGCAGCGAGCTCCGTGAACTGGGCGAGCGCGGCTTCCAACTCTTCGACGATCTCGGCGGCCAACACCGCTGGCGGGGGCAGGCTGGATCCGTCGTCAAGGGAGTCGTCGCGCAGCCAGGTGATGTCGAGGTTGGCCTTGTCGCGGGCGATGATCTCGTCGTAGCCGAACGGGCGGAACCGCTCGCTCTCGACCCTCTGGGACCGGGCGCCGGGGCTGTAGGCACTGACGAAGTCGGTCAGGTCGGCGTAGCGCAGGGGCTTGGTCTTCAGGGTGAAGTGCATGTTGGTGCGCAGGTCGTACACCCACACTGTCTTGGTCCAGGGGTCGGCGGCGGCGGGCTTGCGGTCGAAGAACAGCACGTTGGCCTTGACGCCCTGGGCGTAGAAGATGCCGGTGGGCAGCCGCAGGATCGTGTGCAGGTCGCACTCGGCGAGCAGGCGGCGGCGGATCGTCTCCCCGGCCCCGGCCTCGAACAGCACGTTGTCGGGCAGCACCACAGCCGCGCGGCCGTTGATCCGCAGCAGGGTCTTGATGTGCTGGAGGAAGTTCAGCTGCTTGTTCGACGTGGAGGCCCAGAAGTCGTCACGCACGATGACCAGGTCCTCCCGCTCCACCTGACCGGCCTCGTTCACCATCGTCATCGACGACTTGCGACCGAACGGCGGATTCGCTGCCACCACGTCGAACCGGGCACCGGGGTCGGCGCGCAGCGAGTCGGCCACCGTGACCAGGCTCGGCCCAGTGGGGGTGCCGATGCCGTGCAGCAGCATGTTCATCGCGCACAACCGGGCGGTGCCGTCGACGATCTCCCAGCCGTGCACCGTCTCATCACGCAGGAACCGCTTGTCATCGACATCCATGGTGGCGATGTGGTGGTCGACCACCCACTCGTGGGCCGCGAGCAGGAAGCCGCCGGTACCGCACGCCGGGTCGGCGACCCGTTCCCCAGGCCGTGGTTGCAGGCAGG
>CAZOGW010000156.1:0-5983 GCA_964579415.1 uncultured Acidimicrobiaceae bacterium
GGGGGGAGATGAAGAACCCGCCACCACGAAGCCCCGGGGGGAGATGAAGAACCCGCCACCACGAAGCCCCGGGGGGAGATGAAGAACCCGCCACCGCAGAACCCCGGGGGAGACGGAGATATCAACCGTAGAGCCACCGGGCCGCGTTCGCCGAGCGGATGGCGACTCGCTCGTCTTCGGTGAGCCTCGGGGCCCGCGCCAGGGTCCCCAGAGGATCCGCGTCGCCGACGTCGAAGGGGGAATCGGTGCCGATGACGACGTTGTCAGGACCGACGACTTCGACCATGAAGCTGATCACCTGCGGCGAATGTGTCAGGGTGTCGAAGTAGACGCGGTCGAGCCAGGTGGCCGGCGGCTGGTCGATCTGCGCCTTCGGTTCGGGGCGCACCCGCCAGCAGTGGTCCCAGCGGCCCAGCAGGTAGGGCGCCACGCCGCCGCCGTGCACGAAGCACACCCGCAGCGACGGGTACCGCTCCAGAGCGCCGGAGAAGATGAGGCTGGCCAGTGCCGTCGCCGACTCCACCGGCATGCCGAGCATGTTGACGAGGAGGTACTCGTTCCAGCGGGGAGACGGCACCGAGTCGGGGTGGATGAGAACGGGCAGCGAGGCTGCGTCGATCGCCTCCCACACCGGCTCCAGCGAAGCGGTGGTGACGTTCTCGCCGGCGACGACGCTCCCCATGGTGACCCCGACCAGGCCGAGGCTCCGGGCCCGTTCCAGCTCGGCGAGGGAGGCAGCGGCGTCCTGGAGGGGCAATGTGGCCAGACCGGCGAGCCGGTCGGGGTGGCGGGCCACTGCGGCGGCGGTGGCGTCGTTGAGGTGCCGGGCGACGGCGGCGGTGCGTCCCGGGTCGTCCCAGTAGCGAAAGGTGAACGGAGGCGGCGACAGCAGCCGCCGGTCCACCCCGGCCCGGTCGGCGGCCGCCAGGATGGCGCCGACGTCGCCGAGCTGGTCGATGGTGGTCCCGGTCCCTCCGCCGTTGACCGTCACCGAGCGGGGGGTGCCGTTCCATTCCTCGACCCGGACCACGCCGGGACCGTCCGCAATCAGGTCCAGCGTCGAAGGGGGCACGTAGTGGGCATGAACGTCCCAGACCGCTTCGGGTGATGGCATCGGCTGCTCCTTCGGTACCTCGTCGGCTGCACCAAACCACGCCCCGCCAGGGAGTCGAAATCGGTGGTGGAGTGGTGTAGCTTTCACACTGTCAGATGGCGTGCCGCTGTTTGCGCGAACTTTCGGCGGCACGTCCATGGATCGGCAATCCATCCGAGGGAGAGGGACAAGGATCATGCGATCGAGACGTACCTGGCTGATGCTCGCCCTGGTACTGCTGCTGCTACCGATTCCGGTGGCGGCGGTGGCCCAGGACGCGCCGGAACCCGTGGGGGGATCTGTCCTCGCCGGGCCTGCCGAGGGCGAACCGGAGGACATCGCCATCGGGTTCATGCGTGAAGAGGCGGCCGCCTACGGCGTCGCCGAGTCGGACCTGGACGAGTTGGTGGTGCTGTCGAGCATCACCAGCGAGCACAACGGTGTCACCCATGTCAACCTGATCCAGCACTACCAGGGCCTCGAAGTGTTCGGGGGCCATGTCACCGTGAACGTCATGGCCGACGGCGCCGTCCTGTTCGTGGGCAACTCGCTGGTGTCGAACCTGCGGGTCGCCGGTGAGAGCGACGCCGAGTTGAACGCCGTGGCCGCCGTCGAGGCTGCCGCCGACGGCCTGGATCTCGACGAGCCCGCCGGCCTGAGGGTCCTCAGCGTCGCCGGCGAGCCTTCGGACGAGACGGTCCTCACCACGGGCGGGATCTCCGACGAGCCCATCCAGGCCAAGCAGGGCTGGCAGCCCACCGCCGCCGGCCTGCGCCCGGCATGGCAGGTGGTGATCGACGAGAGCGAGGCTTCCCACCTGTGGAACGCCACCGTCGACGCCGTCACCGGCGGGCTACTCGCCGTCGAGGACTGGACCGTGCACGATTCCACCGGCGACCTGGCCCACCTGGTCCGCCCGGAATCGACCCGCGCCTCCCTCCCCGCCGCCTCGCTCCAACCGGGCGGAGCCTGGGGACCGTACGAGTCGGCCAACGACGGCGCCAGCTACCGGGTGTTCGAGCCTCCCAAGGAGAGCCCCAACGAGATGCCGCGGACGCTGCAGGTGAGCCCCGCAGACGCCCTCGCCTCGCCGTTCGGCTGGCACGACACCAACGGCGCTGCCGGGCCGGAGTACACCATCACCCGGGGCAACAACGCCCACGCCTACACCGACCGGGACGCCAACCAGCAGATCGACCCGGGGAGCGAGCCGGACGCGGGCCCGACGCTGGCGTTCGACTACCCCGCCGACTTCAACGAGCACCCGCAGAACTACGTGCCGGCTGCGCTGACCAACCTGTTCTTCTGGTGCAACATCACCCACGACGTCACCTACCGGTACGGCTTCACCGAGGCGTTCGGCAACTTCCAGGTGAACAACTACGGGCGTGGTGGCGTCGGCGGCGACGACGTGCCCTGCGAAGGTCAGGACGGGAGCGGCACCAACAATGCCAACTTCTCCACCCCGGCCGCCGACGGCGGGCGACCCCGCATGCAGATGTTCCTGTGGCCGGGCGACCAGTTCGGCCTTCCCAACGCGGTCACGGTGGGTGGGACCACCTACCTGGCGCAGTTCGCCCGCTTCACGCCGGCACCGACGTCGGCCGGACTCAGCGGGCCGCTGGTGCTGGCCGACGACGGGGTGGGCGCGCCGAACGACGGGTGCACGGCGTATACGGTCGCGGCCGGCTCGATCGCCGTCGTCGACCGCACCAACACGTGCAACTTCTACGTCCAGACCACCAACGCCCAGAACGCCGGCGCCTCGGCGCTGGTCATCGCCAACAACGCCGGGGGCAACCCGCCGATCATGGCCGGGTCGATGAACCCGCCGCTGTCCATCCCGACGGTGATGGTCAACCAGGCGGACGGGACCGCGCTCAAGGCGCAGCTCCCGGTGGCGGGTACGGTGCACCGCAACACCAACCGGCCGGCGATCCGTGACGCCAACTTCCGTGCCATCACCGTGCTCCACGAGTACGGGCACGGTGTGTCCAACCGGCTCACCGGCGGCCCCGGGATCAACTGCCTGAGCGGCAACGAGCAGATGGGCGAGGGCTGGAGCGACTACCTGGCCATCAATATCCTGCTCGACCCGGCGCTGGACGACCCAGAGGGAGTCCGTGGTTACGGCAACTACGCCCAGTTCCAGCCGAGCCGCACCGGGCCCGGCTTCCGGGCGGCGCCCTACTCGCGCAACATGAACATCCAGCCGTTCACCTACGACATGATCAAGACCGGCGGCTGGGCTTACGGCGGGTCGCTGGCTGTCCCCCACGGGATCGGTTCCGTGTGGGCCGGGGTGTTGTGGGACATGACGTGGAACCTCATCGATGCGCGCGGCCACAACCCCAACATCTACGACACCTGGGACACGGGCGGCAACAACCTGGCGCTCCAACTCGTCATGGACGGGTTCAAGATCCAGGGCTGCGCCCCCGGGTTCGTGGTGGCACGGGCGGCGATCATCGCCGCCGACCAGGCGCTGACCGGCGGGGAGAACTGGTGCCTGCTGTGGCGGTCGTTCGCCCGCCGCGGACTCGGTGTGTCGGCTATCCAGGGCGGTACCGGCCGTGACGACAACACCCAGGCGTTCGACATCCCCGGCGAGTGCAGGCGCCAGAGCGTCCGGCTCAACCTGAGCGGCGCCAACGTGCCGTCGGCGTGGCAGGTGCCCAATGCCGGCGACCTGGGCGCCACCGCCGGGGTGCAGGCGTCGTGGGGCCAGGACGGGCGCTTCTGCCTGTCCCGGTTCCAGCTCACCGGGCTCAGCGCCTCGCAGATCACCTCGGTGAAGGTGCACTACGGCGGCCACGGCGAGCCCGGCGGCACCGAGGTCATCGACCTGCAGATCCCGCCCGGCGGCGTTCCCAACCGGTGCGTCACCGGCGTCGACACCGACCTGCTCAAGGACATCCAGACCCAGCCGAGCCGCTATTACATCAACGTCACCACCGCCGACTTCCCCAACGGGGCGATCCGCGGGCAGCTGAACTAGGAGGAAGGGTGCCGGGTTCCCGAAGCGGGAACCCGGCACCCTTCCGTACTAAGTACTAAGTACTAAGTACTAAGTACTAAGTATCTACCTTCGCTTTCTGCGGAGGAGGTGGGAGAGGGTCTCCTCTTCGGGGAGCATCTCTCGGGGAGGCGGGGGTGGTTGGTCGGGGGAGGGCTCGCCCGGCGCCGGCGCACCGGAGGCGCGGGGAGTGGTGACCAGGGCCTCGACCGGCTTCTTGTCGGCGGTCACGGCCTGGCGCCACACGGTGAAGTCGCCGCGGCGGACCACCAGGCGGCGCAGGACCACGTCGGCGAGGAACAGCGCCAGGGCGGCTGCCACCAGCCACGGCCACAGTGCGGTCTCGGCGGCGCCCCGGCCAGGAGCCGGCTGGTAGACCTCCTCGGGGGCTGCGTCGACCCGCCCGCCGGTGGCGTCGGCGATATCGGCGGCCAGCGCCCCGTCGGGTTCACGGAAGGCGAACTCCTCGGCATAGCCGGCGACGACGCCGCTACTGCCCGAGGCGACCACGCCGTCCTGACCCTCCACGGTGACGGCCACCCAGTAGGCGCCCTCGGCGGGCACCGGGACCGTGCCCTCGAAGTGTGACTCCCCGGTGCGCTGCAACGGCACCGACGTCACCGACCCGTCGGCGCTGCGCACCTGGGCGATGGCGACGGCGTCGAGCGGCGCCTCGGCGTCGTAGCTGACATTGAGGGCGCCCCCGTCGAGACGCACCGCCGGTGGGGTGTCCCTTCCCGCAGGGAGCACGTCGCCCACCAGCCGGCCCCAGAAGTCGACGAAGCCGTCCCAGGTGACCCAGTTGGACGACCAGCGGGCGGTGGCGTCGGAGGTCCACACCGTGGCCCGCCCCAGCCCGCGCTGCCAGGTGGCCAGCAGCGGGTCACCGGGACCGACCTCGAGCGGGAGCGCCGCCGTCGGCTTGAGGCGGGTGAGCACGTAGCCGCCCAGCGGCGGCGCCGAGGTCATGCCGGCGGTCACCGGAGAGGCGGCCCCCAGGGCAGGGAGGAATGAACCTTCGGCCACCAGCGGGCGGGCAACACGCAGCGTCTCCTCGACAAAGATCTCCGGCACCGCCGACAGGTCCTCGCCGCGGTAGAACTGGCCGCCGCCGAGGGAGGCGGCGCGGCGGAGTTGCTCGCCGGACCCCTCGCCCGTCCCCAGCACGGAGAGGGTGATCCCGGCCTCGGCGATGTCGCGGGCGGCGTCGAGCAGGTCGGGATCGTCGCCCCACCCGTCGGTGAACAGCACGATGTGGCGGATCTCCTCGGGGGCGCCGTCCAGCGACGCCAGCGCCTCTCGCAGCGCCGGCGCGATCTCGGTGTCTCCTTGGGGGACCAGGCTGCCCAGGGCGGAGGCGACGACTTCGCCCGAGGGTTTGGTGGCGAGGGGCAGCGCCCACCGGGTACCCGAGGTAAAGGCGAGGACGCCGATCCGATCGGTGTCCTGCAGTGCCTGGATGGCGAGCCCGGCGCCGAGGCGGGAGATGTCGGTCTTGTTGACGCCGCCCTGCATGGAGGGGTCGTGGTCGCTGACGCCGTCGCAGTGGCAGTCGGCCATCGAGCCCGAGGTGTCGATGACCAGGACCTGCGCCACCGGCTGGCGGCGGATCAGCTCGTCGGGGTCGCTGGTGACCGGGAGCAGCTCCTCCAGGGCGGTGTCCTGGTAGTCACCCAGCCCGAACGCCTGGTCGCCGCCGACCACCACCAGGCCCCGACCCAGATGTTCGACGAAGGCCGCCAGATCCTCGGCGACCGCGTCAGGCGGCGCCGGCACGTTCACCAGCACCACCCCGTCGTAGGAGAGAAGCTCGGCGGCGGTGGGGATGGCGGGGAGCACGTCGACGCCGACACCGCCGGCCTCAAGGGCCCGCG
>CAZOGW010000157.1:0-5980 GCA_964579415.1 uncultured Acidimicrobiaceae bacterium
GACCTATGGGACCCTCCGGACCAACCTCACCCTGCGGACCCTGCTCACCCTGCTCACCCTGCGGACCCTGCTCACCCTGCGGACCCTCAGGACCGACCGGGCCCTCCGGACCAACCGGGCCTTCCGGACCGACCGGACCGATGGGACCCTCCGGACCAACCTCACCCTGCGGGCCCTGCTCACCCTGCTCGCCCTGCTCGCCTTCGGGGCCCTGCGGACCGACCGGACCGATGGAACCTTGCGGACCGATCTCGCCTTGCGGTCCTTGCTCACCCTCAGGACCTTGAGGCCCCTCACGACCAGTAGGGCCAACCGGGCCCGCTGGGCCGGTATCACCCTGCGGCCCTTGCTCGCCTTGTGAGCCGGTGGATCCTGTCTCTCCTCGAGGCCCGGCAGTACCGGCAGGACCACGGGTTCCGTCTGCTCCTCGGGCGCCTTCCGGTCCGGGTGGTCCCGCCGGCCCGGCCGGACCGGGCTCGGCTGCGGATTCCGGTGCATCCGGGGGCTGAGAGCAGGGGGCTTCGACCCACACCCCGGGACGTGCCGCGTCGCCGCCGGGCATGACGAGACCCCACTCGCCGGCGATGACACACTGTGCCGTGGACTGGTCGACCGCCGTGGGGCACGACCCGTCCACGGGCAGGACAGCACCGAGGTCGGCGACCAGACAGATCGCGGGTTGGCTGCCCCCGGTGTGGGCGCGCGCCGACACAGGTGATCTCAACCCCGCTGCGGTGGTTCCGAGGACCAACGCGAGTAGAAGGGAGACCACCCACCTGACCACGTGACGCCGTCGGTGGTGAAACGGCATCCATCCACGATAGGGAAAAGACCGCCCGGCGACCACATCCATGCGGCGTAACCTGGCATGGAACGACGCGATCTGTAGGGCACTTGCAGGGGACCGAGAAAGGAGTCGACATGGCGGACGTACGGTCGGAATGGGAGCAGGTCACCGAGAAGCTGTCAGGCCTGGGGTTGAAGCTGAAGCTGCATTTCGAGCAGGCGGCCAACGAAGGCAGGAAGGAGGACGAGGACAAGGTCAAGGAGAACCTGCGCAAGGTGGGCGACGCCGTCGACCAGACCTTCACCGCCCTCGGTGCCGCCTCACGCGACGAGGCGGTGCGGGAAGACGTCAAAGATGTCGGCCGTTCCTTCATCGAGGCGCTCGACGCCACCTTCTCCGAGCTTGGCGACAGGTTCCGCTCCACGGTCAAGCATGACGAGGACAGCGCCGAGGTTGCCGGCGATGAGACCGTGAACCCGGCCGGCGAGGTCGCGGAAGAGGCGGTCGCCGCGATCGATGATGCCGCCGAAGGGCCGGTGACACCCGCCGCCGAAGCCGTGGCAGAGGAGTCCGGGGCCACCGACGGGGCCGAATCCGGTGATCCCGGCGACGAGGAGGGCCAGGCCTTCTAGGGACCTCCCGCTGTTAGGCTCCGAGCCGTTCCAAGGCGTTCCGCACGCCACCGCAAACTCCGGGGGGCGGCTCCAAATGAGCACCGAGCAAGACATCTCCGACGTCATCGTGATCGGCGGTGGGCCGGCAGGCTCGACCGTCTCCACCCTGCTGGGCCGCTACGGCCACAAGGTGAAGCTGTTCGAGCGGGAGAAGTTCCCCCGCGACCACGTCGGCGAGTCGCTGCTGCCCTACTGCTACAAGATCTTCGAGGAGCTCGGCGTCGTCGACGAGATGAAGGCGAAGATGACCCGCAAGCCCGGGGTGCGTTTCATCGACGTCGACGGCGTAGCCCGCACCACCTGGTGTTTCAAAGCGGTGATCAAAGATGACACCTACCTCTCGTTCCAGGTGCGGCGGGACCGCTTCGACTACATGTTGTTGCGCAATGCCGAGAAGAACGGCGTCCAGGTGGCGGAGGAAACCCGAGTCATGGACGTCGATCTGGAGCGGTCCGACGGCCTCGTCGAGGTCACCGTGGCCACCCCCGACGGGGAACGCACCAGCCACCTGGCCCGGTTCGTGGTGGACGGCAGCGGCCGGGACACGGTCCTCGCCAACCGCTTCGGAACCAAGCGCAAGAACATGGCACTCGACCGCACCGCCGTCTCACAGCACTGGATGGACGTCCCCTACGAGGACGGGTTCGACGAGGGCCTCATCCAGATCATCTACCTGGGCGGCGAGAAGAAGGGCTGGGTGTGGATGATCCCGGTGGGCGCCAACCGCGTCTCCATCGGCACCGTGTTCTCCAGCGACTACTACAAGGGCCAGCGCAAGCGCCTCCTCGACGCCGGCTCCGAGGACTGGAGGTACGACCTCTACCTCGAGGAGCTCAACAGCGGCCCGTTCGTGCGGAGCCTGATGGCGAACGCCAAGCCGGTCAGCGAGATGCTGGTCAACGGGGACTACTCGTACAAGTCGGACAACAAGTACGGGGCCAACTACGCCTTGGTGGGCGACGCCCACACCTTCCTCGACCCCGTCTTCTCCAGCGGCGTCTACCTGTCGATGAACACGGCACGCCTGGTGGCCCACGGGCTTCATCCGTGGCTCGCCGGCGAGGTCGACTCGCCCAAGGCCGACCTCGACGCCGTCTACGGCCACATCGTGGGCGCCTACCAGCTCGTAGAGAAGGCGATCCTGTCGTTCTACAACCCGACCGCCATCAACTTCGCCCAGGCGGGAAGCGCCGCCGACCTGCTCCACGAGCAGCACCAGAACGCCCTTGCCAGCATCCATTACGTACTCGCCGGCGACTTCTTCGAGCGTTACGAAGAGTACTCCGAGGTCCTCGACCTGCTCGCCAACCCCGACCTGTTCGCCAAGTACAAGAACTTCGTCCTCGACCGTGAGGGCTACGTCACCACCACCTGTGACCAGAAGTTCGAGCACGCCTACAGCGAGTTCCAACGCGCCGAGGTCGAGCCGGCCCCCGCGGTCTACTGAGCGGAGTGCCGCCGGATGTAGCCGCCGCACGTAGTGGTTGCGGTGACGTTCCTTTGCTCGTATTCGGCATTCAGTATTGACCGAGACTCGAAGGGCGTGTTCCGACATGGCGCCGAGCGTGTAGAAAGGGGTCGTAAGCGGGGGGAGAAGCCCGAAGGGAGACCACCATGGCCGATCGAGTTGTGCACTTCGAGATCCCCTACGACGACGGCGACAGGGCGCGTGCCTTCTACGGAGGCGTCTTCGGCTGGGACCTGCAGGCGTGGGAGGGTGGCGACTACACGATGGTCAGCACAGGGCCCCGCGACGAAAACGGCATGCCCGCCGAGCCCGGCTTCATCGGTGGCGGCATGTTCAAGCGGGCGGAAGGGCTGACAGCTCCGCTCGTCACGGTCGCCGTGGGCGACATCGCCGCCGCTCTGGAGCGCATCGAGACCAACGGCGGTGCCACCGTCAGAGCCGGGGAACCCGTCGGCGACATGGGGTTCGCCGCCTACTTCACCGACACCGAGGGCAACGTCGTGGGCCTGTGGCAGTCCGCCGCAGCCGGCGAGTGACCCAGTCCTCCTCCGACGCCGGCCTGTCCCCCCGATCCGGGGGGACAGCCGCGTCACCGGGAGACGGGCACCGACGCACCGTCTTCTACGGCTGGTGGGTCGTGGTGGCGGCAGGAGCGGCAGTCTTCCTCGCCGCCGGTGTGCGCGCCGCGCCCGGGGTGTTCCTCCTCCCCATCGAAGACGATCTCGCCATCGACCGGTCGATGGTCTCGCTGGCGGTGGCGGTGGGACTCCTCGTCTACGGCCTGACCGCACCGGTCTCGGGCAAGCTCATCGACCGCGTCGGGGCACGGGTGGTAGCGGTGGGTGGCCTCTTCGTGGTCGGCGTGGCCATGCTGGCCAGCGCGGCGGCACAGAACGCTCTCCAGCTCACCCTGTTCTTCGGCGTGCTCAGCGGCATCGGGACCGGGCTGCTCGGCTCGGTCCTCGGTGCGGTGATCGCCAACCGCTGGTTCGTCGCCCGCCGCGGGCTGGTGGTGGGCATCTTCGGGGCGACGGTCTCCGCCGGCCAGTTGGTGTTCCTACCGTGGCTGGCCGCCCTCACCGCAAGCGTCGGGTGGCGCCAGACGTCGGTGTGGATCGTCCTCGCCGCGCTGGTGCTGGCTCTACCGGTGGCGCTGGTGGTGCGCAACGATCCCTCCGACATCGGTGCCGCCCCACTCGGCGGCGTCCTGGCCGCCGCGCCCACGCCACCCGACCGCGGCATCATGCGCGTTGCGGTGCGCCGGGTCGACTTCTGGCTCCTCGTCGGCACCTTCGGTGTCTGCGGCCTCACCTCCAACGGCATCGTCGGCACCCACTTCATCGCCCACGCCGTGGAGCACGGCTTCACCGAGACGGTGGCCGCCGGCACCCTGGCGGTGATGGGCCTGTTCAACTTCGCCGGCACCATCGCCTCCGGCTGGCTCACCGACCGATTCGACCCGCGCCGGCTCCTGCTCTGGTTCTACGGCTTCCGCGGCATCTCGCTGTTCCTGGTACCGGTGATCCACGACCGGCTCGGGCTGGCGGCGTTCGCGGTGCTCTTCGGGCTCGACTACATCGCCACGGTGCCTCCCACGGTGGCGCTGGCCGCCGACGCCTTCGGCCGCCAGAACGTGGGCACCGTGTACGGCTGGATCTTCGCCTCGCACCAGGCGGGGGCGGCGCTGGCGGCCTGGGGAGGCGGCATCATCCGCGAGCAGACGGGGGACTACGCCGTGGCCTTCCTCGCCGCCGGGATGATGGCCGTCCTGGCCGGCCTCGCCACCATCGCCATCCGCACCGCCCGGACGGTGCCGGAGCCCGCCTGAGGTGCCATAGGGTCGCCAGGACCGTACAGTTCGCCTCGCCACCGGCGCCGGCGTGGCGATCCCGACGGGGGGACACCCACCTTGAACGACGACTCCACCAGCTTGCTCGGTGCCATCACCGACTGGGCAGTCTCGGTGATGGAGACCCTGGGCGGCCCCGGCGCGGCACTGATCATCGCCCTGGAGAACCTGTTCCCGCCGCTCCCCAGCGAGGTGATCCTGCCGCTGGCCGGGTTCACCGCCAGCCGGGGCACGATGAGCCTCGGCGGCGCCATCGCCTGGACCACGCTGGGCTCGGTGGCCGGCGCCATGATCCTCTACATGCTGGGGGTGTGGATCGGCCGCGACCGCGTGATCGCCTTCGCCGACTGGTTCCCCCTCCTCAAGGTATCCGACTTCGAGAAGACGGAGACGTGGTTCAACAGGCACGGCACCGCCGCGGTGTTCTTCGGTCGCATGGTGCCCATCTTCCGCAGCCTGATCTCGCTGCCCGCCGGCGTGGAGCGCATGCCGGTGCCCCGGTTCCTCGCCTACACCACCGCGGGCAGCCTCATCTGGAACACCCTGTTCATCGTCGCCGGCTACCAGCTCGGTGAGAACTGGGAGACGGTGGAGCGCTACGCCAGCACGTACTCCCGTGCGGTGCTGTTCATCGCGCTGGCGTCCATCGCGGCGTGGATCGTTTGGCGCGTCGCCTCCAACCGTAGGGCTGGCCGGGACCGCTCAGGCGCCTGACACCAGGTCCGGCGGCAGGCCACCCGCCGGGGGCCACGTTTCCCCGGCGCTGAGCACGGCGAGGCGCGCCAGGTCGGCGGCGGTGTAACCCGGCCACCCGTGGAGAGCGGCCCGCCAGGCTGCCGGTACGGCGGAGGCACCGTGGGCGGCACCGAGGAGACCGCCGGCGATCGCGGCCACCGTGTCGGTGTCGCCGCCGATCCGGACCGCGGCGATCAGCGCCTCCTCCAGGTGGGCGGGCCCCCGGTCCGGCGTCTGCACGATCGATGCCCACGCCGCCTGGAGTGCGGTCACCACGAAGCCGTTGGGGATGAAGGCCCCCGGCGGCTCGGTGCCGGCTTGGCCGATGATGCCAGCCCACCGGTCCCGCCGCTCCCCGGCGATATGAGGCAGGCCTTCGCCGAGATCGGGGATGACCCCGGTGGCAACGGCGGCGTCTATGGCGAGGCACCACAGCACGCAGGCGTCACCGGCGAGCGGGTCGCCGT